>DASVEX010000247.1:0-2056 GCA_036380335.1 Propionibacteriaceae bacterium
TGCCGGCTCAGCGGCCCCGAAGCGCTCACCCCACCCGAGCAGGTCGCGCGGCTCGCCACTGCGCTGAATCGACCGCTGACCTTTGAGCCGATCCCCGACGACGAGGCCCGGAAGCAACTCCCGCCTGAGTACGCGAGGCCATGTTCGACATCTCCGCGATCATCCAGAGCTCGAGTCGGAGGTGCAGCCCACAGTGGACCAACTGCTCGGACGATCCCCGGCACGCCTGGAGGACTGGCTCATCCGCCACCGCGACGAGCTCTGAAACGTTCGCGGCCTCGCCATCCGGATCTTGGAGCAGCTGTTACGCGGCGCGTCACCGGTCAGCGCTTTCGTCGCGCGAATGGCGGACTGAGCAGGCATGGGCGACCAGACCGATCCCACCAAGCAGTACGACCAACCCTGCCCTCTCTTTGGTCCGATGATGCTCACCTGAGAAGGTTTGAGTCAGGGCTGAGGCGGAGCGGTCCCCGAGAGGAGGAGGTGATGAGGTGTCGTGGGTTAGCCACGTGATCTGGTGGCAGGTCTATCCCCTAGGTTTCCTCGGAGCCGAGAAGGACCTTGGCGCGCTCCAGGGCGAGGTAGAGCGGCTGCCTAGGCTGCAGGGGTGGCTCGATCACCTGATTTCCTGGGGTGGCAATGGCTTGCTGCTCGGGCCGATCTTCACCTCCAGCAGTCACGGCTACGACACCGTCGACTACTTCCAGATTGACCCGCGCTTGGGCGACGACGACGACTTCGACGCCTTGGTCGACGCCTGCCGGAAGAGGGGCGTGCGGCTGCTGCTCGATGGTGTCTTCAACCACGTGGGCCGGGAGTTTCCACCAGTCGCGAAGGCACTCGTCGAAGGACCGGGATCGGCAACCGAGGATTGGGTGTCCCGGCTCTACGACACCGACGGTGTGATCACTGCCGACTACTTCGAGGGCCACGACAACCTCATCACCCTCAATCACAGCGCGACACGGGTGCAGGACTATGTGCGGGACGTGATGTTGCACTGGCTGCGCCGCGGCATCGACGGCTGGCGGCTGGATGCCGCGTACGCCGTGCCAGCGAGCTTCTGGGCCGCGGTGCTGCCGGCGGTCCGCGAGGAGTTCCCCGACGCCTGGTTTGTTGGCGAGATGATTCACGGCGACTACATCGACTACGTGAAGACGTCCCGCCTGGACTCGGTGACGCAATACGAACTGTGGTGGGCCATCTGGACCTCGATCGAGACCATCAACTTCCACGAGCTGGAATGGACGTTGGGCCGCCATGCCAAGTTCGTGGAGCACTTCCTCCCGCTGACGTTCCTGGGCAACCACGACGTCACCCGGGTTGCCAGCCAGATCAGCGACCCCCGGCATTGGTCCCATGCGGTGGCGCTGCTCGGCTTCCTGCCAGGCGTGCCGTGCGTCTACTACGGCGACGAGTTCGGCCTGGAGGCAGTCAAAGAACAACGCCCCAGCGGCGACGACGCGGTACGACCGGAGATGCCGAAAGAGCGGTGGCTGTTCACCCACTCCCACCCCGAAGTGGAGCAGGCATATCGGCGGGTGATCGGGCTGCGCCGCCGCAACCCGTGGCTGGTCGACGCGATGATCGAGATTGAACAAGTCGACCACTCCCGCCTCACAATCCGGGCCCGGGCCCGGCACAGCGAGCAGTCCTTAGCCCTGGCCCTCAACCTGACAGGCGAGCCGTTTGTGCTCCCCGGCAACCCGGAAGTGCTGGAGGCCGAGCCTGACCTCGCAGATGGAGCCGTCGCTCCGCACGGCTGGGCGGTCATCGCGCGCTAAAACCATCCGCGTGCAACTCGACCGCTGTGTCGATCGCCCAGTCAAGCTCCCCCGGTTGGACTCGAACCAATAACCCTTCGGTTCGTTGATCACGCTGCGCATTGCTAGTCAATAACGATCGTAAATGGCTCTGACCTGGGCCGATGCGCTGACTCTCAACTTTGGAGAGTTCATTAATAGTCGTTGTTTCGTGTCGTTTCCGGGGGGTAAACGGGGGGCTCGCGTACCCTCGATCACATGGCACGGCCACCCCTTGCGGTCGGTACGTACGG
>DASVEX010000248.1:0-2548 GCA_036380335.1 Propionibacteriaceae bacterium
CGAGCACGGCGTTGGGCGAGCGAAGAAAGCAGCCCTGCCGGCTCAGCTCGGGCCGGAGGTGATGACTCTGTCATTGACCATCAAGAACGCCCTGGACCCCCTCGGCATCCTCAATCCCGGAGCCATCTTCTAGTGCCGGAATGGCACTAGGCCCGCGGCCATTGGTTGGCCCGGACGTTCAGCGCCGCCTGCTCCACCGTCTCCACGATCCGCTTCTGGTGAGTCTTGGGCCGTTTGGCCGATCCGATCCACTCGAGAATCGCCCGTCGTATCGATGGCGGAAATGCATCCCAATGCCGGCGGGCGTCAAGGTTCGCATCGAGCGCGGTTCGCAGCTCATCGGGCTCGATCAAGGCCTCGACGGCGTCCAGCGCTGTCCAGGTACCCGTCCGCTTGGCAAGGTCGACCATGGCCTGCCCCGCGGAATGCATCAGACCAGCCGCGGTCAATTCAGTGATCCGCGCTTTGTTCGGTCCCGACCATTTGCTCTTCGGCTTACGCGGCGTGAGCAGCCGCTGCGATCGGGTGGCGTCGAGCGGCTTGGCCTGGCCGTCAATCCAGCCGAAACACAACGCCTCACGCACTATCTCCTCATAGGGCACGTGGCGGTTAGCCGCCGCCTTCTTGTACGTGACCAGCCAGATCCCCTGCGATATCTGGTGATTGGCGAGGAGCCACCCACGCAACTCCACAACTGAGCTGATCTCCAAGCGGGGATAGTCAGCGCGCATGGTCAACCTCACTCAGCAATCGCATGACCAGCGCCCGGCCCCGGCGAGCCGGACCCAAGCTGCCGAGGTGGGCGGCGCTCAGGTACATGCCCTCGATGATCAATGCAATCTTCTCTCCCAGCCGCTTCCCCTCAGCGCCGCCGCAGATAGTCGTCGCCAAGTTGATCAAGCGATCTCGCAGGTCCTCTCGATATTCCCGAGCGACCGTACGCGCACTGTTGGCGTGATCTCCGAATTCGATGCTTGCGTTGTTGAACGCGCAGCCGCGGAAGTTAGGACTGGCAACGTCGGCCTCAACAGCCTCGATGATCGCCACGATGGCCCCGCGAGGGTCGCCTTCATGATGCGCGATGTCGGCATCGATCAAACCAAAGATGATCTCCGCGCGCCGAGCGAGGTAGGCGGTGATCAACGCATCCTTGGACGCGAAGACCCGATAGACGCTGGCCTTGCCCAAGCCGGTGGCCTTCACCAGCTCGTCCATGCCAACGTCGTGCACGCCACGCCGATAGAACAATTCGGCGGCCACATCGAGAATCCGCTGCTCGCGTACGGCGGCCGGCAATCGTGTGCGGTGAGGGCTTGTCGTAGCCACCGGTGATACATGGCGCTGCCTCGGTGCTCTGGGCCGCAACCCTTCCCGACGACGGACCGCGCGGCGGGCTCTTCCGGGACGGCC
Source organism: Propionibacteriaceae bacterium (assembly GCA_036380335.1). Taxonomy (GTDB): domain Bacteria; phylum Actinomycetota; class Actinomycetes; order Propionibacteriales; family Propionibacteriaceae; genus Microlunatus. The sequence continues at coordinate 1,411 of DASVEX010000248.1, forward strand.
AGCCAATCGGCTGGTAAATGATCAGCGCCGAATCACCGGCGGTTGATGACCACCGTGCCCGCGGCAAGATCTTGCAGACCGCGGCGTTCAGCGGAAATGATCAAGGGCGGCAGCGCCAGGGACACCAGAAAGGCCCGCAGCAGTGCTCGTGGCAGGCCGAGCGGCTCCCGGTCGAGCCGGACGACAGCGATGCGACTCAGCAGCTGCCCGAAGCTGCCGCCAGCCAGCCAGGACAGCACCATCGATTCCACAAAGAACGTTGCCAAGATCATCCACGCCCGCCAGCCACCGCCCGTGAGCACTCCGGTGCCGAAGAAGCCAATCGCAATGATCATGCACGCGGCCCAGTCGATGATCAAGGCGCCAACCCGAGCGCGCCAGCTCGCCAGCGACCCACGCCCCTCGGGTGGCAGGCCGAGACTCTGGCCGGGATAGGCTTCGTCGGCCGAGGTCGTATCGGGGGCATTGTCCGCCACGTGGCCGAGGCTACCTGCAGCTGCGAGCGCGCGATATGCACGAACAGCTCCAACGATTGGCCCCGTCAGGTGGATCATGAGACTGCGTGCCGCCGTGTTACATGTGTGAAACATTTGTGCAACTGGATGGAAATCGCGACTCCATTAGGCTTCCGATCAACCGACGGCGGAGCATATGGTCCGCTTTCGTCCAGCTTCTGCTCAGTGTCGAGTACGCCGGTGCTCAAGGCTGAGCAAGATGTCCATCTGCGCGCCCAAGGGCGCGTAACCACAGAGCGTGCCCAGCGGCACGACCGATCTCACCGGAGGACAGATGTTCCAAGGAGCCGACGACCTGTTGGCCTATGTCAAGGATGAGGGCATCGAGTTCATCGACATTCGCTTCTGCGACCTGCCCGGCACCATGCAGCACTTCACCGTTCCGGCGGGCTCGTTCGGCCACGAATTCTTCGAGGATGGAGTCAACTTCGACGGTTCGTCGATCCGTGGCTTCCAGAAGATCCACGAATCGGACATGGCCCTGCTGCCCGACCCCACGACGGCCTACGTTGACCCGTTCCGGGCGGCGAAGACACTGTGCGTCAACTTCTTCGTCCACGACCCGTTGACCAAGGAGCCCTATAGCCGCGATCCGCGCAACATCGCCCGCAAGGCGGAGAGCT
>DASVEX010000249.1:0-42239 GCA_036380335.1 Propionibacteriaceae bacterium
CGACCTGCTTGCCGGCGAACTCCGCGTAGTCGATGCCATAGCCCCCGTTGAAGATGACGGCGTCAACTGTCGAGCCTGACTCCACTCCGAATGGGTTGGTGTCGCTCACCTGACCCGCTGGGGCCGAGCTCGAGGAGGTACTGGTGCCCGTACCCGAGGTGGCGCAGGCCGCGAGCGACCCCGTGGCGGCCAACGCTGCCGCGGCCAGTGAGCCGCGGAGGAAATCGCGTCGCCCGAGCGGCTTGCCGTAGATGCCCATGTGATGTCCCTTCCGATTGATCCCTGTTGGTTCTATGAATTGCTTACTCCGCGCGGCCGGTTCGTCTCACGTGACGCGCCGGATCCGGCCTTGGTACTTCTTCTCAAGCGCATGGTTGTGCTCATCTCCGCCGGGAATGTTGGCCGACAGGTACAGCGGAGGCACCTTGCCGTCGCCGTTCATCCGCTCGGCGACGCCGATGGTTAGCAGCTGGGCGATGAATGCGCTCGTGATCGAGGAGACCGAGCCCACGGCAACGCCGCCGGGCAGCGTCAGAGTCGCGTCACCGTACGGCGCCAGGTTGTCGATCACCACGTCGGCGATCTCCGATAGCCGCAGGCCGCTCGGATGCTTTGGTTGCACCTGTGCGGTGTGCTGGAGTGACGTCACGGCGATGACATCATGGCCCCTCTCTTTGGCCAGCAGCGCCATGCCCACGACTGACCCGTTGACGCCGGAGTTCGAGGCGATCAGGAACACGTCCCCGCGATGTATCGGCGAGATATCCCACAATTCCGCAACGATGCTCGGGTTGCGTTCCAAGCCCGACCCACTCAGCTCCTGCACCGGCAGAGTGCCGTGCAGTGCGAGGTCGCGAAGAGCAATCTTGTTGGTCGGGATGAGGCCGCCGGCCCGGCCCGCGATCTCCATGGCGAAAGCCTCCGAATGGCCCGTCCCGAACGCCTGAATCACCGCGCCGGTTTCAATGGCCGTCGCCATCTTGCCGATTGCGTCGTCCAAGCCTCCTTGGACGGCCAGAGCGAGCAGCCGTTCAAGTCTTTCGCTGACTTCCATCGCGAAATCGGTCACTGCGGGAGCAACGGCGCTCTGCGTCATTCGTCGGCCTCCTCGCGGGCGGCTGCGTTGCTGCCAACCGTCGTGGCGCCCGCCATGGCGACCGTCGCGCGCGGGGGCGTACGACGAGGACGGCGGTGCGAGGAAACGGCTCGGGCGGAGGCAGTCAGTTTCGCGCTCGATCGGTCGAAATTCTCTTGGGCAACGAGCAGATAGAGCAGGTCGAGCACGAGGAGCTGGCCGTGCTTGGCTGATAAGTCATCGGGCTGAACAAACTGCTCGTAGATCGACGTCACAATGCTCCGGTCAGCGAGCTCAGCTAGCGACGATGTGGGGTCGTTGGTGATCGCCACTGTGAACGCACCGCTGCGACCGGCCTCGGCCAGCATCTCGATCGTTTCTTCCGTACGCCCGGTCGCCGAAATGCCGATGGCGACGGTATCCGAGTCCTGGATCGCCGCACTGGTCAGCCCGCTGTGGACCTCCGACCACGCGTACGCCGGAACTCCGACGCGATAGAGCCGGCCTTGCAACTCCTCGGCCAGCATCGCGCTGCCGACAACGCCGTAGATGTCGACATGCGAACTCAGCGCGATCCGTCTCGATACCTCCGTAATGACGGCAAGATCGATGGCAGAGGTCGCCTCCCGCAATGCCTTGGTGTGGCTGCTGATCAGCATCCGCAGCAGGTCCTCCGGAGAATCGTCGGGGCCGAACTCCCCTCCGATCTCGCTCGACCATGAGTCACGCGATGCGCTGCGTCCGACATCGGTGGCAATACTGACGCGAAGCTCGACGTACCCGGGGTAGCCGATCGTCCGACAGAAACGAGTCACCGTCGCGGCCGAGGCTCCGGCTTGCTCGGCAAGCTCGCCGATAGACAGGGTTAGCGGCGCTTGAGGGTGTTTGAGCAAGTACTCGGCCACCCGTGCGACCGCGGAGGGCATGTCAGCCAACAATGACCGGATGCGGTCTTGCACGGCAGGGTTCTGCTCCCGTGTATGCGCGGCGCGCGCCGGTGTGAGAATCACTATCAGCCTAATCGAAAGTTCGTGAAATTCGCTATTACGGTAGCGTCTAGCTCTCTTCCCTGCAACCGATGAAACCGAACTGAAACCCTTCCGATGTCGCTGCCCAGATTGCTTGCCCTCGACGCCGGTGGCACCAGCACCCGCGCGGTCGTCGTCGACGCCTCTGGGCGCGCGTACGGCTACGGTTTCGCCAGCGGTGGGAATCCGACGGCAGCCGGCATCCGCGAGGCTGCGGCTGCCATCGGCATCGCGGCGGAGCAGGCTTTGGCGAGTTCGACCAGCTCCGACCGACCGGTCTCGGCCCTGATTGCGATGGCCGGCGAGAAGACTGCTGCCTTTCGTACGGAGGTCTCTCGCAGGCTCGCTGCATTGGGTGTTCGCGATGTCGTCCTGGAACACGATCTGCTCGGTGTCTTTCACTCCGGGACTGCCGCGCGGGACGGGTATGCCCTGATCGCAGGGACGGGGACGGTGGCAGCGCGGATCCGCGCGGGCAGGCTTGACCGGGTGGCCGGCGGCAAGGGTTGGCTTCTTGGTGACGCCGGCGGCGGTTTCTGGATTGGACATGCCGTGGCCCGAGCAGCGGTCGCCGCACTCGACGGTCAGGGGCAGGACACCGCGCTGACCGACCTCGTGCTGGAGGCGATGGGGATCGAGGCCGACACGGACACTCTCGACGGGCGGACAGAGGCGCTTCGGCAGCTGGTTTCGGGCGTGTACGCCCGTCCGCCCATTGCGCTGGCCGACTTTGCACCGCTTGCTTTCGCCATCCATGACGATCAGGTGGCTCGCCCGATTCTGGTTGCCGCATCAGCGGCCCTAGCGGACCTCCTCTCCGCCGTACGATCGCGCGATCTGCCGGGACCCGTCGTGGTGGGCGGCAGCGTCATGGTCATCGGCATGTTGGCGGCGCCGCCCAGCCTCCGTACCGAGCTGGTCCCTCCCGCGGGCGCCGATCCGGTGATTGACGTTTCGGACGGCCTGGTGGGCGCGGCGGTGCTGGTCCTCCGCCACGCAGGTCACGAGGTTGACGAGGCGCTATTCCGTACGATCCAGGCCGAGGTCTCAAGCGTCAGAAAGAGCACATAATCAAGCGACGGCCACCTGACACGTGGGTCGGCTCATATCGAGGGAGATGGATGATGGCGAGTGTTGTCGTGACCGGCGGTGCTGGCAAGCTCGGGCGCGCCTGTGTCGATGAGCTGGTACGTCATGGCTGGGATGTAATCGTGTTCGATCGCGTGGCTCCGCCATCGCAGAGCGGAGAGGTATTCGTTCCGATCGATCTGACCGACTACGGCCAAGTGCTGGACGCGATGCTCGGGGTCGAGGAACGCTATAGCCAGCCGGAGGCACTGGTCCATCTCGCGGCTGTCCCTGCACCCGGGATCGTGCCGGACCACCACACCTTTATCAACAACCTCACGTCGACCTGGAATGTATTCAGCGCGGCGCGACGTGCCGGCGTGACCAACATCGTGTGGGCGTCGAGCGAAACCGTACTTGGGCTGCCGTTCGACACCCCGCCGCCGTACATCCCTGTGGACGAGGGCTACGCGCCCCGGCCTGAATCCACCTATTCGCTCGTCAAGACGCTTGAAGAAGCCATGGCTGTTCAGTTGTGCCGCTGGAACCCGGAGCTGAAGATGATCGGGCTGCGCTTCTCCAATGTGATGGAGCCCGCCGATTACGCACGCTTTCCCGCTTTCGACGACGATCCGAGTTCGCGGAAGTGGAATCTTTGGGGCTACATCGATGCCCGCGATGGCGCTCAGGCCGTTCGACTGGCCCTTGAGTCGGAGCTCACCGGGACCGAGATCTTCATCATTGCGAACGCCGACACCGTCATGTCCCGACCGAACGCTGCCCTGGTGAATGAGTTCTATCCCGACGTCGAGGTGCGTGGCGATCTCGGAGAACACGACACACTCCTCTCGATCGACAAGGCCAGGCGCTTACTGGGCTACGAGCCCGCGTACGGCTGGCGCGCCGATCAAAAGTAATAGGCAGCGTCGACAGCCGCTATGTCCGCTCCGCGGCTCAGTTCTCCACAAGTTGCTGGCCACCGTCGATATCGAACGTGGCGCCCGTAACCGCTGTGTTCGTCATGAGGTGGACCGCCAGTCGTGCGATGTCGGCGGGGCCGACGACCCGGCCGATAGGCAGCGTCGTGCGCAGCTGCTCGCGGCGCGCGTCCAGCTGGTCGCCGAGGAGCGACGCCGATAACGGCGTGTCCACGAATCCGGCCGCGATCAGGTTGACCCGAATCGGCGCGAGCTCGAGTGCCAAGTTTTTCGTCAGGGCAGGGAGCGCCGCCGTAAGCGCCGAGATGAGCGCAAGGCCGGTCGCTGTGCGGCGGCCGCCGGTTCCGCTCAGGAATAGCAGGGTTCCGCCCGGACGAACTTTGCCCGACGCCTGCCGAGCGATGAGAATCGGCAGCATCAAATGGGTATCGACGTCACGGCGTGCCTTATCGATGTCGAGCTCTGCCAATGGCGCGTAATAGGGACCGGGGCCTGTGAGCAGTACGTGATCGATCGGCTTGGACAATTCGTCGAAGAACCTCTCGAGCCGATCGAAGTCGGAGGCGTCGAAGGCAGCGACACTGGCGCCCAGCTCCCGACCCACACGCTCCAGTCGCTCAGGCTTGCGCGCCGTGATGATCAGCTCGGCTCCCTCGTCGCGAGCGAGCCGAGCCGTCTCGAGTCCGATGCCGGCGCTGCCGCCGATGACGACGAGGGTCTGTCCCCGCAGGGCGTCCCCGCGTTGTACAGGTGACACAGCAGTCGAGGTTGCACTCTCGTCGTCGGTCACGTCGGCAGCTCTGTCCCCGCCTGCTCCGCCACCATGTACGCGGCGTACCACTCGGGCCAGTTCTCGTCGGCCTCGCCGACCCGCTTCTCGTGCTCGCCGTGGGCAGCCGCCGCCCGGCGTAGCGCGCTGGTCAGGTCTCCTGTTGACGCGAATGACGTCTCAGCGGCGTCGATCCGACCGGGTAGCCGGGTGGTGATTTCTTGCAGTAGCCAGTCGTTGCCGTCGGGGTCACTAAACGTCACGAACGAGCTGTAGCTAGCGTGATCTGGCGCGGAGCCATTGACGCGGCCGCCGCTGCCATTGGACTGGAACTGAGCGCCCGGCTCGCCGGGGTAAAACACCTCGCTCGGCGTCACGCCGTGGGCGATCAGATCCTCACGTGCGGCCCCAGCGTCAGAGACGATCAGGTAGTTGCCGTGGGCCGAGCCGGGCGTCGCCGAGGTCATCTTCGTGCCGAATTGGACGGAGCATCCCGAGCCTGGTGGCGTGAACTGGACCACCCGGAAGCCGTTATCGAAGGGAAAGTCGGCGTCGAGTCGCCACCCGAGACCCCCATAAAATTCCTTTGCGCGGTCGACATCCGAGACCGGAATGACGACCACCTCGAGCTTCATGTCGAGGCTGGCGATCCCGCTCGCGTCGCTGCTGCTGACATCCGTCGTGCTCACTGTTGACCTCCTTAGTTGTGTCTACAGATCCAGACTCGCGTGAAGATCGTCACCGAGGCAACAGGTCACGGCGTGTCAGTCGCCTCCATTCCGAGCCAGGTCAGCAGCGCACGACCCAGCAGGGGCGATGCGCCGAACGTCGCCACGTCGGCGTAGCGACGTTCGTCAGAGGGCCAACCCATGTCGACGACCAGCAGATCGACATCGGCCGAACGCAGCCGGTCGACAGCCTCTCTGGCAAAGGCATGCCGATGGATATCGCGCCCAACCACGAGTACCGGCTCGTTGGGCCGCAAGGACGGCAGAGTCGATTGCTCAGGGGAAATCACGTACGCGGAGGCTGTCGGCCCCCACGGTATGTGGCCCGCAGCGATATTGGGCTCAGCCTCAAGCCGTAGGACGGCGTATCCGCCGGATGCCCTGGTACGCCAGCCCGATGCTCCGGGCTGGAGATCGAATGTGTCAGCCAGCTCGGCGGCGCGTTCCGGCCGCCAGCCCGGCACCAAATCCGGAGGCTGCCCGGCCGCCGCCCGCGCGGCTGCGAGATCCCGCGCCAGCTCTCGCACCCGGCTTGCCGCGTCCGACACCCCGTCGCTCGCAAGGCTGCCCTCAGCGATCGCGTCGCGCACTGCCTGCTCGATGTCGGCCAGCTGCGCCTCGGTGTTCTCGGTCCCCAGACACAGCAGGTCGCAGCCTGCCCGCAGCGCAGCGACGGCCGCCCCAGCCATTCCCACAGCGCCGGAGGCACCGGCCATGTCCAAGGCGTCGCTGACCACGACCCCGGCGAAGCCCAGCTCTCCACGCAGCAGATCATCCAGGATGATTCGGCTCATCGTGGCCGGGCGCTCTCGATCAAGTTGTGGAAGCAGAATGTGGGACGTCATGATCAACCGGCAGCCCGCATCGACGGCGGCGGCGAACGGCAGCAACTCCCGCCGGCGGAGGGCATCGAGGGAGCGGTCGACAACCGGCAGTGCGACGTGCGAGTCCTGGGCCGTGTCACCATGCCCCGGAAAATGCTTGGCGGTTGCTGCCACGCCCGTCGACTGCAGGCCTGACACCCAGGCTGCCCCATGCCGCGCCACGAGATCGGCGTCGCTTCCAAAGCTGCGAACGCCGATCACCGGATTGTCGGACCGGGAATTGACATCCACGCAGGGCGCGAAGTTGACGGTGCAGCCCGCGCGACGCAGCGACCAGCCGATGACAGCGGCGGTGTCGCTGGTGATATCGACGTCGTCGACGCGGCCCAGCACAGCATTGCCAGGGAATGGTGCACCGGTCGCCGCGTAGAGCCGCGTGACGTCACCGCCCTCCTCGTCCACAGCGATGATCGCGTACGGGTTCGCGGCCATGATCGAATCGGTCAGGGCCCGCAGCTGCGCCGGCGAGGAGATGTTCTGCGCAAAGAGGCAGACACCCCCCAAACCCGCCCTGAGCCGCTCCTGCAGCCAGCTTGGCAGTACGGTGCCCGCGAACCCAGGCAAGAGAGTTTCGAGCAACTTCTAAAATCCCTGCCAGCTCGGTTTGCCCTGATAGGTCTCGATGTAGTACGAGGCGAGCTGAAGGCGCGAAGCCGCGGCGGTGTCCAGCAACACAGTGACATGTGGATGTAGCTGCAGCGCGGTGGCGGGCCACATCGCAGAGACGGGTCCCTCGACGAGCTGGTGAACAGCCTCAGCTTTTCCTCGCCCTGACGCCACGAGCATGATGTGGTGAGCCTCGAGAATGGTGCCAATGCCCTGGGTCAGGCAGTGCTGTGGAACAGCGTCCACGTCCCCGCCGAAGAATCGAGCGTTGTCCCTCCGGGTCTGGCTGGTCAGTGTCTTGATCCGGGTTCGCGACGCGAGCGAGGAGCCGGGTTCATTGAAGGCGACATGCCCGTCGGTGCCGATACCAAGAATCTGGAGGTCAACACCGCCCGCGTCGGCGATCGCATGCTCGTACGCGTCACAAGCCTTCGCCAGATCCTCGGCCAGACCATTCGGCCCCAAGACCCGAGCCGGATCGATATCGACCTTGTCAACGAATTCGGCTTGGATGACATTGCGGTATCGCTGCGGATGATCTGCTGCCAGCCCGACGTACTCATCAAGCATGAACGCTCGCGCGCTCGCCAGCGACAAGGAACCCTGCGCTACTCGGCGGCCGAGTTCGTCGTAGATGATCAAGGGACTTGATCCGGTCGCGACGCCGAGCACAGCTTCCGGCCGGCGCTGTACGAGCTCCCCGATGGCGTCGGCAGCCAACTTTCCCGCCTCGTCTCGGGTGTTGGTGATGACGACTTCCATCGGCTACTGCTCCCGCTCCCCGACCAGCTGCCCGTCGATCCAGACGCTCCGTACCTGCCAGTCCTTGTCGAAGAGAACCGCATCGCCGACATACCCCGGCTCCAGGCGTCCGAACTCATCCTCGACTCCCAGGATCCGAGCGGGGATGACTGTCGCGGCTTCGATGACGTCGAGGGGCATCAGGCCCACAGCCTGTACGCCGTAGGCGACCGCAGCGTCCAAGGTCAGTGTGGAGCCGGCAATGGAGGTTCCGCCGATGACCCGCGCAACGCCGTTCGCAACCTCAACGTCCAGGTTGCCGAGGCGATATCTCCCGTCCCCGGCGCCGGCGGCTGCCATCGCATCGGAGACCAGGGCCACTCGTCCGGGAGCCAGCCGGCAAAGCATCCGAATAACCTCCGGTCGGACATGGATACCGTCGTTGACCACCTCCAGCCAAACACTGGGGTCCTCGACGAATGCGAGCACCGGCCCGGGCGCGCGATGATGCACGCCGGGCATCCCATTGAAAGTGTGGGTGAGGAGGGTTGCCCCCAGGTCGATCGACTCCCGTGCTTGTTCGTACGTCGCCGCCGTGTGACCAGCCGCGACGACCACGCCCGCCTCCTGGAACATCCTCGCCGACTTCGCGAAGTTGGTCCGTTCGGGTGCCATCGTGACTTGGCGCAGCGTGCCCTCGGCCGCGTTCAGCAGCTGCTCGATCAGGCCCGGATCGGGGTCGCGAAGCAGCGCCGGGTCATGCGCCCCGCAGTACTTGCGGGACAGAAAGGGGCCTTCGAGATGGATTCCGAGGATCGTGGGGTCTCGTCGGGTCTCGGCCGCTGCGACCTGGATCTGAGAGATCAAATCTTCGGGTGAAGCCGTAACCAACGAGAGCAGCTGACGAGTCACACCGTGCTCGCGGTGCAGTCGGCTGGCCGTACGAATGGCCTCGCTGCCGTCGCCGTACGAGGCTCTGGCGCCTCCGTGATTGTGGATGTCGATCAGACCCGGGGTGAGCACCTCGCCGGCGCCGTCCAGCACATCCGCGTCGTCTCCGGCGAGCTCACGCCAGCCGTCGCCGGTTCCGGTCACCAGGACGCGACCGTCTGCGAAGGCCACAAAGGCGTCGGAACGGTCCACAGCTGCGCTGATCAACCGGACTGAGTGAATGACGGCGGACGCGACGCCCATGGCCCTGGACAATACGCTGCCCGCCAGCAATCGAACTGAGAGCGCTCTGGGCTGGGGTAACGCCGTGCCAGACTTCGGCCTATGGCCGGGCACGTTTCAGCAGAGATTGTCGACCAGCCATCGGCGTGGACGCGGGCCGCGATGCTCGCAATCACCGAACCCACTCGTCACGTCTTTCCTGAGCCTGGTCAGCGGGTGGCCGTCGTAGGATGCGGGACCTCGTTCTTCATGGGCCAGAGCTTCGCCGCCCTGCGGGAACGTTCCGGCCACGGCGAAACCGACGCATTCCCCGCGTCAGAATTCCCGACCCGCCGCTCCTATGACGCCGTCGTCGTACTGTCCCGCAGCGGCACCACTACAGAGGTGCTCCGGCTGCTCGAGACCCTGCGCAACGGAACGGGGCCGAGTACGGTCGCGATCACCGCGGACCCCGCAGCGCCGGTCGTCGAGCTGGCGGATCATCACGTGATCTTGGACTTCGCCGACGAGAAATCCATAGTGCAAACCCGGTTCGCCACCACGTCCCTGGCATTGTGGCGGGCCTGGTTGGGCGAAGACCTCACCGATGCCGTCAGTCAGGGACGATCCGCATTGACCGCCCCGTTGCCGCCGCGCATGCTTGAGTCTGCCCAGTTCACGTTCCTGGGCAGCGGCATGTCCGTCGGGATCGCGAACGAGGCCGCGCTGAAGCTGCGCGAAGCCTCCCAGTCCTGGACGGAGTCCTACCCGGCAATGGAGTTCCGTCATGGTCCGATCAGCGTGGTCGGTCCGGCCTCGACGGTGTGGGTGTTTGGCCTGCCTCCACCAGGGTTGCTCAAAGACCTGGAGGTGACGGGCGCGCACGTGGAAGACAGCGGTCTTGACCCGATGGCGGACCTGATCAGGGCCCAGCGGTTAGCGGTGGCGCTCGCGGAGACCAAGGGTCTCAATCCCGACGAGCCCCCGCATCTGGCTCGCTCAGTCGTGCTTTCCTGACATGACCGATCTCGTCATCGGAGTCGATGTCGGAGGCACGACGGTCAAGGCCGCGCTGCTCGATTCCGACGGGCGCGAATACGGTCGCAGCGAGCGGCCAACACCCAGATACGTCGACCCGGACGCCGTCGTCGCAACAATCATTGACGCCGTCGTCGAGATGCAAAAGCACATCCCTGAGGCCGGCCGGCTGCGGGCTATAGGCCTTGTCGTTCCTGGTGTTGTGGATGCGCAGCACGGTATTGCCGTCTATGCCGCCAACCTCGGCTGGCGGGACCTACCCATCCGCCAGATGGTTGCGGAAGCAGTTGGTCTGCCGGTGATCTTGGACCACGACGTACGAGCAGCGGGACTGGCCGAGCTCGAATTGGGTGCCGGCCGCGGTGCGCGCGAGATGCTCTTCGTCGCGCTAGGCACCGGAATTGCTGCGGCCGTGATCACCAGAGGCCAGCTGGCAACTGGTGCAACTGGGATGGCCGGTGAGCTCGGCCACCTGCCGGTCTTCCCCGACGGAGAATGGTGCGCCTGCGGGCAACGCGGATGTACCGAGACCTACGCCAGCGGAGCCGCCCTCGCCCGCCGTTATTCCGCCATCAGCGGAATCGGCGGCGTCCCGGCCAGCGCTGTGATCAGCCGGGCAAGCGCCGGCGACAATCTGGCCCAGCGAATCTTCAGCGATGCCGTCACTGCTCTGGGCCGGGCATTGGTGAACTACGTGCTGATCATGGACCCCGAAATGATCATCATCGGTGGTGGCTTGGCCGACTCCGGCGCAGCCCTGCTAGACCCGCTCACTCGCGAGGTACAAGGCGGTCTCGCATGGCGGTCGGCCCCAACGATCTCGGGTGGCCGATTCGGTGCTGACGCCGGGCGCCGCGGGGCTGCGTTACTTGCCTGGCGCATGCTGAACGAGGCAGCAGCGTAAGGGGTGAGCCGGGCTGAGTTTCGGTGCACTGGTACACCGGATATGAACACCGTTCTTGGAGGTGGTGAATCGATGCGAGCGTCCATTTCGCTTGGCCGCATTGCCGGCATCCGCGTCGGGATCAATGCGAGCGTCTTTCTTATTGTGGCGATCTTGGTCGCTGGGCTGGCCACAGGGCAATTGCCCAATGCTTTTCCGGGTCGCAGCATCGTTGCCTACGTCGTTGCGGCCATCATCGCTGCAGTGCTGTTCCTTGCCTCGCTGCTGGCTCACGAGCTTGCGCACTCGTTGGTTGCCCGTCGTAACGGCATCGAGGTAGAGAGCATCGTGTTGTGGTTGCTGGGTGGCGTCGCGCAGTTGAAAGGCGAGGCTAAGACCCCTGGCGCGGACTTTCGTATCGCTATCGTCGGCCCGCTGACCAGCTTCGCGCTGGCTATCATCTTCGGTCTTGCAGCTGGCGGCGTCACATTGCTTGGCACCGCAGGCCTGCCGTTCGGCGTCCTGGCCTATCTGGCTGCGACCAACGCCATGCTCGCCGTATTCAACCTGATCCCCGCCGCCCCGTTGGACGGCGGTCGGGTGTTGCGGGCGGCTCTATGGCGCTGGCGAGGTAACCGCCAGGCCGCCGCGGTGAGCGCTGCCCGCGCTGGTCGGTTTGTCGGCTTCGCACTGATCGCCCTCGGCGTGCTCCAGGTGGTGACCGGTTTCGGACTGGGTGGTGTCTGGCTCGCCCTGATCGGCTGGTTCGTGGTGAGTGCCGCAACCGCCGAAGAGCAGCAGGCCCGGCTCGGCGGCCAGCTGGCTGGTGTCGCTGTCGGTCAGGTGATGACCGCGACGCCTGTCGTTGTCGATGCCAACCTCACGGTGGAGGAATTCATTGCGCGAGTGGCGTTGACTCAGCCGTTCTCCACGTACCCACTCGTTGACCTTCAGGGCCGGCTCACCGGCCTGGTGACGCTCAACCGGGTACGCGCCGTGCCGCCCGAATCGCGGGCCAGCACCCGGCTGCGGGACATCGCTTGTGCGCCGGCGGAGGTTCCTGTCGCGCGTGCTGAGGAGCCAATCGTTGAGCTCATGGAGCGGATGCAGGGCTGCAGCGACGGCCGCGCAGTGGTGGTAGACGTCGACGGGCGAGTCATCGGCGTAGTCTCCCCCACCGACGTCGCCCGCGCCTTGCAGGTGGCCGACTTACGCTCACTGGATACTCCCGCAGCCTCGGGTGCAGACCTGACGTCGATGCCTCCACAGTGGGATCCGCCCCGTCGCTGACGACACACACCCTGCGGTTTGTCGTCACGGCGACAGACGTGTGTGCGGCCTTAGGGTCAGGTCATGATCAGGGTTTGCTTCGCCGGGATCACCGGCTGGACCGCACCACCAATTCTGAAGGCCATAGACGCCGCAGACGACCTGCGCCTGATCTCCGGAGTAGCCCGATCCGCGGCAGGCTGCAGGCTTGCCGAAGCCACCCGATCACGGTCCGACGGATTGATCTACGCCTCAGTTGCCGAGGCGCTCGATGCTGCGGAGGTTGATGTGCTGGTCGATTACACCAGCGCATCCGCCGTACGGCAGAACGTGTGGAGCGCGGTAAAAGCCGGCGTCCATGTGGTCGTCGGCTCGAGCGGTCTCACTGCAGCTGATTACACAGAGCTCGACCACGTGGCACGCAACGCAGGTATCGGCGTCGTGGCCGCGGGTAATTTCTCTGTGATGGCGGCGATCCTGCAACGAGCCGCCGCCCTGGCTGCCGCTCATCTGGAGCAATGGGAGATCCTCGACTACGCCAGCGCTGGAAAGCCTGACGTACCCAGCGGCACCGCCCGAGAGCTTGCCGAGACCCTGGCACAGATCCGTACGCCGGACATGGCGGTGCCGGTCTCGGACGTGGTCGGTCCTCTCGAGGCGCGAGGGGTTGATGTTGCCGGCAGCCGAATCCACTCGGTGCGGTTGCCGAGTTTCGTGGTCAGCACCGAAATCGTCTTCGGCGGCGCCGGAGAGCGGCTGATCATGCGCCATGACCCGGGTGAGAGCCCTGAGCCGTACGTACGCGGCACACTGCTCGCCATCCGGAAGGTAGCGGAGGTACCGGGCCTGCGCCGAGGACTGGATACGTTGCTCTTCGGCCCGAGGAGTGAATCGCATGGCTGACGACGCCGCGGTGGCGAAGACACGAGAAACCAGCGCTCATCGACTCATCGCGTTCAGCGACGGCGTCGCGGCGATTGCGATCACGTTGTTGATCTTGCCGCTTACCGAAATCAAGGTTGGCCCAGACACCAGCCTGGGCCAGGTGGTTGTTGAGAACGGGAACGCACTGCTCGCGTTCGCCCTGTCGTTTTGGGTCATCGCGAATTACTGGACCATTCACCACGGTCTCTTTGCGCCGGTCCGACACCAAAACCCGCGACTCATCGCGCTCAACATGCTCTGGCTTGCCGCGATCGTCTTCCTACCCTTTCCGACCGCACTGATCGCGGACAATGTTGGCGGCGGCTTCAGCACGCTCTACATCGGCAACTTGCTCATCGTTTCCATCTTGAGCCTCGTCATAGCCAAGTACCTCGCCCGCCACCCGGAATTGACCGACAGCCGAGAAACTGCCGAGAGCCGCAATCAGTTCTCGCAGAGTGCTGTCGTGATTGCGGTGCTGGTTGCCGCCGGAGTGGTCTCGATCTTCTTCCCCCGAACTGGCGTTTTGGCGCTGCTGCTGCTCATTCCTGCTCAGGCCATCGCCGGACGGCTCGATGCCAGAACGTCAAAGAAAGCGACGAAGCTCTGAGTGAGCGCGCTATGGCGTGGCCAACGCAGGTTGCGCCAATCCGGCTTCCAGGTCGAGAAGCAGGCGCTTGCGAGGCAGGCCACCGCCGTAGCCCGTAAGTGCGCCGGATGCTCCGATGACTCGATGGCACGGCACGATCACCGCGATAGGGTTACGCCCGTTGGCCAGACCGACGGCACGCGAAGCTCCTGGGCGGCCAATCTGTGCAGCGATCTGGCTGTAGCTGCGGACCTCTCCGTACGGAATGGTCTGCAACGCCGCCCACACCTCACGCTGGAAGGGTGTTCCCGCCGCGCTGAGCGGAAGGTCGAACTCGGTGCGCTGCCCCGCGAAGTACTCGTCGAGCTGCCGGCGCGCCGCCTCGAAATGTGCGGGATCCTCGACCCAACTGGCGCTCGGCGCCATCTTCTCATCGATGTCGGCGTCCATGATCACGCCGGAAATGCCTTTCTCGTTCGCGGTCAGAAGCAACGGCCCGAGCGGGCTGTCGATCATGGTCCAATAAGTCGTCTCAGTCATGGTGGTTTCCTTTCTCATTGTTTTCATTTCATCCCGTCGACGGTCGCCAACGTCCAAAGGTGCATCTGCGCATAGGACCGCCACGGCCGCCACGCCTCGGCAACTTTGGTCGCAGCGGCAGAATCAGGCGGCAGGCCGGCCCGCACCAGGCCGTGCCGAACACCCAAGTCGCCGATGAGAAACACGTCGGGATCAGCCAGCGCCCGCATCCGGACATAGCCTGCCGTCCACGACCCGATGCCCGGAATCTCGGTCAGCTCCCGTTCGGCCGCGGCCCTGTCAGCTCCCGGGTCAAGACGGATCCGGCCGTCAGCGAGCCGGGCGGTCAACTCGTGCATGGTGCGCTGACGCCGTGCAGGCATGGGGAACTCGCTCGGATCCACAGCGGCCAGCGCATCCGAGGTCGGGAAGACATGGGTGACCCCTCCGACCGGAGTGTCAAGAGGCTTGCCGTACGCGTGCACCAGCCGGGCTGCCACCCGGCGGGCGGCAGCGACGGAAACCTGCTGTCCGAGCACCGCCCGGACCGCCAATTCGTCCCCGTCCACCGCACCCGGAACCCGGATGCCAGGTACTGCTGCTACGAGCGGCGCCAGAGCCGCATCAACCGCCAGCACCTCGTCGACGGCCACGCTGTCGGCATCCAGGTCGAACAATCTGCGACAGCGAGCAACGGCGGCTGTCAGGTCACGAAAGTCGGACAGTCGCAATGTGGCCTGCAGATGGCCGGTTGCAGGGGTCAGCTCGGCGACACAGGTGCCGTGCGGCAGGACAAGACTGCGCCGATACGTTCCGTCCTCGACCTCCTCGACGCCGGGCACCGCTCGCGTGCTGAGGAATGCCACGATGCCCGTCAGGTCGGCAGGCCGCCGATAGGGCAGCCGGAGTTCAATGGGACCGGCGACAAGGCGATGGGCGCCAGGACCACGCCGCGAGCGGCGTCGCAGGTCGCTGGGTGTGGAGGCGAAGATCTCGCGCATGGTGTCGTTGAATTGCCGAATACTGGCGAAACCCGCCGCGTAGCTGACGTCAGTCACCCCGAGATCGGTGGTCTCCAGGAGGATCCGTGCGGTCTGCGCACGCTGGGCGCGGGCCAGTCGCAGCGGCCCGGCGCCGACCTCCTGGGAGAGTGCGCGGTGGATCTGACGTTCGCTATAACCCAGTCGCGCCGCGAGTCCAGCTACCCCCTCGCGATCCACAATCCCGTCCGCCACAAGGCGCATGGCCCGCCCCACGAGATCGGCTCGCAGGTTCCATTCCGGTGCGCCGGGGCTGACGTCGGGCCGGCATCGCCGGCAGGCGCGGTAACCGGCGGTTTGCGCTTCCGCCGCCGAGCGGTAGAACTGTACGTTTTCACGCTTCGGCGTACGCGCTGGGCAACTGGGCCGGCAATAGATTCCGGTGGTCCGCACCGCGGTAAAGAACATCCCGTCGAAGCGTTCGTCGCGGCTGCTCACCGCCCGATAGCAGGTTTCGTGGTCGAGCACGCCTCCAACTGTGCCTCAAGAGCGGGGCACAGTACTAGCGGAAATCGGACATCGGAAATGTCCACGGAACGCCGCTTGTAACAGTCCTCAAGGTCAGCTCCTTGACGCCGAGTGACCGATCTCCAGCCGCTGGCGCGGGCTAGCCGCCTAGAGTGAGTGGATGGCGACGAGGGCGGCCATCCTCGCGCGGCCGGGACCATGGTGGAAGTCACCGGCGCTGATCGATGGCTTGCTCGGGTACGCGGTGGCTATGGCGGTCGGAGTCGCTGTCTTCAGCCGAGCCAATGACGGCCGGCCGGACCCTTGGCCGGCGTACGTTTTTGCGCTGGGTTTCGGATTGATCTTGCTGATCCGCCGGAGATATCCGGTGCCGGTGTTGATCATCACCTCGCTCGGCATCTGCGCGTACTACGCGCTGCAATACCCGCCCATCGGACTGGCCCTGCCGATAGCGGCAGCGCTGTTCTCAGCCGCAGAGGCCGGCTACCTGCGGAGCGGCATCGTCGTCTCGGTGGGCTTGGTCGGATTGGCCGTCTACTTCCAAATCGCCGGCGGGCGAGAAGTCGGGCCGTTGCTCGGCTATGAGCTGCCTCCAGTGATCGCGTTGATGGGGGCGTCGCTGGCGTTGGGCGATGGAGTGCGGTCCCGACAACTGCTCAAGGAATCGCAGCGTGAGCAGGAACGCCAGGCCAGGTTGGAGCTGGAGCGTCGCGCGACCGAACAGCGCAACGCGGAGCGGCTGCGGCTTGCTCGCGACCTGCACGACGCGCTCGGCCACAGCGTCGCGATGATCTCATTGCAATCCGCGGTCGCCGCCGAGGCCTTGCCGGCACAGGTGCCGGAGGCGCAGCGCGCCGTCGCTGAAATCCGCAGCATCAGCGTCGCCACCATGGCCGAACTACGCAGTACCGTTCGACGACTCCGATCACTGGACGCAGCCGTCGGGCTGCCGGCCGGCCTCGACGACGTCCCAACGCTTGCCGAGCAGGCCCGCGGCAACGGCCTGGATGTGCGGATGGTCCAGATTGGTGACAGTACCGAGGAGATACCTGAAGCGCTCGGCCAGGCGGCGTACCGAATTGTTCAGGAGGCGCTGACCAACGTCATCCGACATGCGAATGCCGCTCAGGCGGAGTTGACTCTTGATCAAAGTCCTGATGCATTGATCATTATTGTCCGCGACAACGGGCAAGGTGCGGCAGAGCTCCGCGCCGGTAACGGCATCCGAGGCATGCGAGAGCGAGCCGCTGAGTGGGGCGGCCAGGTCACGGTCACCAGTCCTGGCCGTGGTGCGGGCACGGTGGTGACGGCCGTACTGCCCTGGCAACAGTCCGCAGCAGCGCGGTCGGACACATGATTCGGGTCGTACTGGCTGATGATCAGGCTCTGGTGCGAAGTGGATTGCGCGCCCTGCTGGCGAACAGCGATGACATTCAGGTAGTCGGCGAAGCCGGCAACGGACGCGAGGCGGTCGCGGTTGTGACCCGTACCCAACCCGACGTCGTGCTGATGGATATCCGGATGCCCGGGCTCGACGGGATCGAGGCGACCCGGCGGCTGACCGGAGATCCGCACTTGTCCGACGCAGCGATCATCATGCTGACCACCTTCGATGAGGATGATCAGATCTTCGCCTCGATCCGAGCTGGCGCTTCCGGCTATCTGCTCAAGGACGCCGAGCCGGACGACCTGCGCGAGGCGATCCGTGTGGTGGCCGCCGGAGACGCCTTGCTCTCGGCGTCGGTGACGCGAAAGGTGATGGAGGGCATCGTTTCCGGGCCTGCGGGCGTTGCCGATCATGGCCGGCTTCATGAGCTGACCGTGCGAGAACGCGACGTGCTGACTGGTGTCGGCCGCGGTCTGTCGAACGACGAGATCGCTGCAGAGATCCACATCAGCCCAGCGACCGCCCGGACGTACGTCAGCCGGATGCTGACCAAACTGGGAGCCCGAGACCGCGCCCAACTGGTCGTAATCGCATACGAGACCGGCCTCGTGAAACCCGGGCGACACCCGGAAACACCTAGCTGACCCTGAGCCGGCGTACGTCGACAAGCGACCGCATTCGTCGCCTTCAGCAAGTACGGAACAGCGAACCAGATTTCTACCGTGGTGGGCGTTCTGATCCCCGAGCACGGAGAAACTCATGTCCGCCCGCCTCAGCCGCCGCACCTTGCTGGCTGGTGCGGCGGCGCTGCCCACCCTCGCACTGCTGGGCTGCGAGTACGACCGCACCACCGCTGATCCGATCAACACGGTCGACACCCTCGACTTCGCCAACCGGCTCCGGATACCTCCACTGGCCCACTCTGAAGTCGACGCAGGAGGTGTCCGCGTCTTCCAGTTGAGCGCGATCGCTGGATCGGCCGAGTTCCTCCCTGGTGTGGCAACGCCGACGTGGGGATACACCGATGGTCGTTATGGCGCCGGCTATCTCGGTCCGACCTTGCGGGCGGCGCGGGGCGAGCGCGTCCAGGTCATGATCGAGAATCGGCTATCCGAGATCACCACCGTGCACTGGCATGGCATGCACCTTCCCGCACGCAGCGACGGCGGCCCGCATCAGCCCATCTTTCCCGGAGCCCGGTGGCAGCCGGAGTGGTCGATCGAACAGCCCGCGGCAACCCTCTGGTATCACCCGCATCCGCACGGCGAGACCGAGGCACAGACGACTCGTGGGCTGACCGGCCTGTTCTATATCGACGACGGCAGCAATCCCGAGCTGCCGCGCCAGTACGGCATCGACGACATCCCGATCATCCTGCAAGACCGCAGCTTCGACTCTCGCGGGCGATTCCTGCTCCGCGACCGTGCCGTCACCGGCCTGCTGGGCGACACGATCTTGGTGAACGGGACGTACAACCCGCATCTGCCCGTGATGAGCCGTCGGGTGCGGCTCCGCATACTGAACGCCTCCACGGCCCGCATCTATCACCTGGCGTTCGCCGACGAACGCGAGTTTGCCGTCATTGCCACTGACTGCGGTTTCCTACCTGCGCGCAGGAGGACCCGCCACCTGCTCCTCTCCCCCGCCGAACGAGTCGAGGTCCTCGTCGAGGTGCAGCCGGGTGAGCGGCTGGCGCTCCGCTCGGTGCCATGGGACCTGAACATGATCACCCCATTGACCAATGGCGCCGGCGGGAATGATCATCTTGATCTGTTGCAGCTCCGGGCTAGCCCATCGCTAGTTGCGGGCGGTCGCGTTCCAGAACAGCTGGAGACCACTTCCGCGGTGACCCTTGATCATGTGGTGGCTCGCCGGACCTTGCAGCTCGACGGCCGCGAGATCAACGGTCAACAGATGGAGATGTCGCGAATCGACACAGTGGTCGGCGCCGGCACGACCGAGCTGTGGACGATTCAGAACACGCACAACCAGCCGCACAACTTCCACATCCACGGTGTGGCGTTCCAAATCGTCCCGGATGGTGCGACCAGCGCCGATCCCGGACTCGGCTGGAAGGACACCGTATTGCTGGCGGCCGGTGAGACGGTCAGGCTGGCGATCAGGTTCGGTTTGTACGAGGACCCGCTGACGCCATACATGTATCACTGCCATCTGATGTGGCACGAGGACGAGGGGATGATGGCGCAGTTCACCGTGGTCGACGCAGATCAGGTGGACACAGCACCGCGGACTCTTGATGTCGATCACGATCACCGGTCAGCCGGCCATGATCACGGCTGATCATAAAAACTTCCAACCACTACAGCAAGGAGCCACAACTATGTCCACTGGCAATCTGCCGTCAAACGCACCAAGCACCAGCAAGCGACGTCCAGCAATGATCATTGCCCTAGTCCCCGCTGGCGCAATCCTTGGCTTCCTCGGTGGGCTGCTGATCGAGATCATCGTCGGCCTCATCGCCCGGACGGCATTCAGTGCTGATCATCCGGCGACGTTCTCCTGGCGCTTCCTCGGTTCGCTACCCGGCCTTGGAGCATTGATCGGCGCAATCTTGGCACCCATCCTGTACGCCCGCGCGCGTCGCGGCTAACACAGGCCGACCCGCAGACACGCCGACCTCGTAGCGTCTCTAGGCTGTGGCGCATGGACGACTCCGACATTCTCGCGCGCATTCGTGAAATGGTCGATGCTGAACATGACCTGCGCCACGAGATGCAGGAAAACCCTGGCGAGGTCACCGATGCCGCGCAGCGGCTTCATAATCTTGAAGAGTCTCTCGACCAGTGCTGGGACCTGTTGCGTCAGCGGCGCGCTCATCGGGAGTTTGCGCAGGATCCCAATGAATCGCGGACGAGACCGCGGCAACAGGTGGAGGGATACCTGCAGTAGGGCCTACGGCCGGTACGCCGCAACGGTCCACGCCAGATGTCCTGACATGACCAGGCTGGATTCCACCAGGTCCAGCCGTTGCCCGATGGCTCGTAGCAGCCGTCGCGAGGACCACGTTCTGGCATAGATCGAGATGATCACCACACCGCCCGGCGCCAGCTGGCGCGCGTAATGCAGCACAGCTCCGATCGGATCGGGCAGGTAGTAGATGACCTCATTCATCACGACGGCATCTGGTGGCTGGTCGGCGACGAACGTCGATCCATCTGCGCAGAAAAAGTGCGTGCGTACGTCTGACTTGGGTGCGGCAAGCGCGATGGATTGCTCACAGTTGTCCACGCCGAGATATCGGCCATAGGTCAGGCCTTCCTGCAGGATTCCCTGCGAGCAGCCGACATCGAGAACAAAGCCGGCTCGGGCGTACCGCTCCGTCACCCGCCGAACTGCTTGGTAGCGTGCCGCTTCGTTGCTTTCCCGAAGTCGCTGCCAGCTGTCCTTCCGGTTCTCTTTGGCGTTGTCACGCACCAGGATTGATTTCACGAGAAACAGTGGGATCGGCGTTATCGATCCGAGCCCAGCAGCCGCCTTGCTGTGCAGCAACCGGGCCACCACGGTTTCTCGAGTCGCCGGCACCGACCTATCGGCTTTTGTCACCATCGGCCTCCTCCTACTCGAAACGCGAGGGATCTCCCGCTCCCCGGCGTACGATCAAGGCTTCGCCGTCGGACAGATCAACCACGGTAGTCGGGATCTCGCCGCATTGCCCGGAATCCACGACTCCATCGATCACATGATCAAGGCGCTCCATGATCTCCCAGCCCTGCGTCAGTGGCTGCTGCTCACCAGGCATGATCAAGGTGCTGGACACCAGAGGTTCACCTAGCCCGGCCAAGATCGCCTGGGCAACTGCGTGATCAGGAATCCGGACTCCGACCGTGCGTCTCTTGGGGTGCAGCATCCGGCGCGGCACATCACGAGTCGCCGGCACGATGAACGTGTACTGCCCAGGTGTCGATGCCTTGAGGGCACGAAAGATCACATTGTCGAGGTGGACGAATCGGCCAAGCTGATTGAAGTCTGCGCACACCAAGGTGAAGTGATGCTGGCTGTCGAGTTGTCGGATCTCCCGGATCCGGTCCAGGCCGTCCTTGTTATCCAGCTGGCAGCCGAGCGCGTAGCAGGAATCCGTCGGGTACGCGACCAGCCCGTCGGCGCGAATCAGCTCGACCACTTGGCCGATAGTGCGCGGTTGAGGGTTGTCCGGGTGGACGTCGAAGTATCGGGCCACGAGAGGGAGCCTAGTATCGCTCGCCCCTGGGGCGAACCAACGCGCGGCGAAGGAGAGTAGCAAAAAACCCAGACACGGTGGACCAGCTTTGCTGAGCGAAATGAAACTTAACGTGAAGTTTAGATAAGGAGACTAAACTGATCATCGTGTTGCACCGGACAGACCTGCTGACCATCGGCGAGTTGGCGGCACGCTCCGGATTTGCCCAGTCAGCGCTGCGATATTACGAAAACCTGGGCTTGATCACCTCGAAGCGAACCTCGGGGAACCAACGCCGTTACGAGCGAGCCACGCTGCGCCGCTTGGCGTTCATCCGCTCGGCGCAGCGCGTGGGGTTGTCGCTCGAGGAGATCACTGAGGCGCTGCGCACACTGCCCGGGAGTCGCACGCCGACCAAGGCCGACTGGACACGGCTGTCTCATCAGTGGCGTGGTCGGCTCAACGAGCAGATCGAAAGGCTGGAGCGGCTGCGCGATCGATTGGACAGCTGCATTGGCTGCGGCTGTCTGAGTCTGCAACGGTGCACGCTGCAGAATCCCGGTGATTACGTGAGCTCTCGCGGGCCAGGTGCGGTCTATCTCGACCCGTCCAAGGACTGACCGGCTGAGGAGACGACGGCCGGACAGCTGATACGGCTCGGATAGGTTTACGAGCATGGTCAACAAGGTGGCAATGCTTACTGCGGGCGGCTTCGCGCCATGCCTGTCAGCAGCGATCGGCGGGCTGATCGAGCGCTACACGGCGCTCGCTCCGGATGTCGAGATCATCGCCTACCGATACGGCTATGAGGGCCTGCTCAAAGGTGACTCGATCCCCGTTACGCGGATTGTCCGCGAACACGCGGCGCGCCTCGACGCCTTCGGCGGATCGCCCATTGGAAATTCCCGAGTCAAGCTCACCAACGCATCCGACCTTGTGAAGCGGGGTTTGGTAGTCGAGGGAGTCGACCCATTGCAGGCGGCGGCCGACCAGCTCACCGCCGACGGTGTCGATGTGCTGCACACCATCGGTGGCGACGACACCAATACCACTGCGGCCGATCTCGCGGCGTTCCTCGCCAGCAATGGTCACGAGCTGACCGTTGTCGGGCTCCCCAAGACCATCGACAACGACATCATTCCGGTACGCCAGTCGCTAGGCGCCTGGACAGCCGCGGAGCAGGCCTCGCGTTTCGCACAGAACGTCATCGGCGAACACAACTCCGGGTCACGGATGCTCATCGTGCACGAGGTGATGGGCCGCAACTGCGGATGGCTGACCGCGGCCACGGCGCAGGCCTACCGGGAATGGCTGGATTCTCGCGCCTGGCTACCCGAGATCGGGCTCAGTCGGGAGGCCTGGGACGTGCACGGCGTGTACATTCCCGAGGCCGTTTTCGATCTCGACGGGGAAGCGCTGCGGCTCAAGGAAGCCATGGATCGGATCGGCTCGGTCAACCTCTTCATCTCCGAGGGTGCGGGTCTGGACACGATCTTGGCCGAGCTGGAGCGGTCCGGTGCGGACGTTCCGCGAGATCCGTTTGGCCACGTCAAGATTGACCAGATCAACCCGGGTGCATGGTTCGGAAGCAAGTTCGCGGAGCGGCTCGACGCGCACAAGGTGATGGTGCAGAAGTCTGGATACTTCTCCCGATCAGCCGCCGCCAATCCGCGTGATCTTGCCTTGATCAAGTCCATGACCGATCTGGCGGTCGACTGCGCCCTGCGAGGTGAGCCCGGCTTGATCGGGCACGACGAGGAGCGCGGCGACGAGCTTCGTGCCATCGAACTCGACAGGGTACTCGGCGGCAAACCGTTTGATATCGACGCGCCGTGGTTCTCGGCGTTGCTGGACGGAATCGGTCAGCCGAGCACCCAGCTTGCGATCGCACACTGACGGTCCGGTCACGACTTGGGCTTCTTCCGGCCGCGTATCGCCGCGGACAACACGTACGCGAGCGCTGCGCCCAAGCCCACCCCGGTAGCCGCTCCAGTGACGTACCCGGCGCCCATGCCAACACGAACGGATCGAACCGCCACCTCTTCCGGCACGACATTCGGCGGCTCTTCCAGGTTTTCCGCGGCGTCCGCCGCGGAAGCAGTGATGCGTTCTTCCTCGACAGGAACCGGAACGGCCTCGTGGCCCGCAGTAGCGATCCAGGCTGCGATGAACAAGACGAGCTGAGCAAAGATGTTGAAGAACAGCATGACCACAATCACGGGCCCGAAGATCACCGCGGCGACATTGCCGCGAAAAGCACTGATCAGGTAGCTGGCTACGAATTGCAGAGCAACGAGGGCGATCGAACCCAAGAGTGCCCCGCGGCGTACCACGGACCAAGGCTCACGGGTCTCCGGTAGCAGGGTGTACAGATACATGAAGATCAGCCAGCCGGCGCCGATCGAGACCACGATCGAGCTGACCCGAAGCAGCGGCGCTATCCAGGGCTGATCACTGAGACCGAGCCATTCGACCACTGTGTTCGCCAGGGAGGTGGACAGTGAGGAGAGACAGAACATCACCGCCATCCCGACCAGTAGGCCCAGTAGCAGCACAAGGTTGCCGAGTGTCTTGCGCACGATGTTGATCTTCTGAGGCCGAAGGTCGAATCCGGGTCGCCACTGTGTCCGAACCGCATTCTTCAGATGGCCCATCCATTTGGCGCCGGTGTAGAGAGCCACCACCAACCCGATGAGGCCAATGGTCCAGAACTGACTAAGTGCGGTATTGACCAGATCTAAGACCTTTTGGCGCGTGGCTGGTTCGGCCCTGCCCAGGGCGTCTGCTACGGCATTGGCGACGTCGTCCAGAAGGCCGGGCTGTAGCGCGGTGAGCACCAAGCCAGTGATCGAAAAGGCCACCATCAAGACCGGCACGATTGCGAGCACCGAGAAATAGGCGGTCGCTGCCGCAAACTGTGAGCCGAGCCTGCTGAGATAGCGCTCTACCGTACGAACGAGGTGTGCGATCCAGGGCCGCTGCTGGAGCCGCTCGACGCTCTCCGGCACCGCAACCATTGATGTCCTTTCTGTCCAGCCAAGCCTTCCCGCCGACGCTATCGCTCCGCTAGCCGTGCGCGAGCCACAAGGACGTCACCGACATCGGGAGGAGCAGCGGTACGAGGACCGCACCGCGGGCGGCGAAACGCCTCCAGGACACCGCAACGCTGGCGGAGCGGCAACGCGCCGCCCAGAGCATGGTCGCGAGGCTCGCCCAGGGCGTGATGAGAGGTCCGGCGTTGACGCCCACCAGCAGGGCGGCCAGCCGCAACGGCGAGGCGTCCGCCGCTGGCTCCAGGGCAAGGTAGCTGGGCAAGTTGTCCACCAGGTTCGCCCCCACGGCGCCCACCCCCGCAGAGTTGCGCCAGTGCCAGCCCTGATGAACCGTGTCCGGCAGCTTGGCCGAGAGCAGCGCCCAGACCATGATCATGAGCAATTTGCACGAGAATGAAGAGTAGCCCGACGCCGAGGACCAGCTGCCAGGGCGGCAGCCGCCAGGTGAGCAACGAGCGCGCGCCGATCGCACAGCCGACAACCAGGATGGTGGCTGCAACAGCCGAAGCAGCGACCACATTGACACCGAGCAGCAGTGCCGGGCCGAGTGCTCCGCAGACGATCATCCCAAGCCAAGATCGGCCCAACGCGGATGAGCAAGGATTCCCACTGCACCAGGTCACCCTAAGTGTCGTGGGAGGCCACTCGAAGCGCGCTTGACACCTGTCGCGGATACCCCGTTGGCTGTGGCTATGAGTCCTTTGTTGACCGATTCCGAAGTGTCCCGGCAGCTAACTGGTCTGCCGAATTGGCAGCGCGCCGAAACAGCCGAGCCCGCGATCATCGCGACGTACGAGCTAACTGATTTTGTCGCGGCCCTGGACTTCGTCAATCAGGTCGGCCATGAGGCCGAGCTCATGAACCACCACCCTGACATCGACATCCGCTGGAACACGGTGACCCTGGTGCTGTCCACCCATTCCGAGGGCGGACTCACCGAGCACGACATCGAACTGGCACGTCGCATCAACGACGTCGCCGGTCAGGACGAATGAGCTAGGCGAACGCTTCCGGCGGCGGGCAGATGCACACCAGGTTGCGATCGCCGTAGCCGCCGTCAATCCGCCCGACGGGTGGCCAGTACTTGTCGAAGCCCTGCGCGTAGAGCGGGCCCGTGTGCAGCCCCGCCGGGAACGCCGCGACCCGCCTGGTGTACGGGTGACTCCACTCCTCCGACGTCAGCTGAGCTTGGGTGTGCGGGGCATTGCTCAGGGGGTTGTCCTGTCGCGGCCACTCCCCCGATTCGATCTTGGCGATCTCGTCCCGAATGTTGATCATGGCATCGCAGAACCGATCGATCTCTTCCAGGGTCTCGGACTCGGTCGGCTCGACCATCAACGTGCCCGCGACCGGGAAGCTCATGGTCGGTGCGTGGAAACCGTAGTCGATCAGCCGCTTGGCGACGTCGTCGACGGTGATTCCGCTGGCCTTGGTCAGCCCCCGCAAATCAAGAATGCACTCGTGGGCGACCTTGGAGTTGCGTCCGGCGTAAAGCACCGGGTAATGATCATGGAGCCGCTGGGCGACGTAGTTGGCGGCCAGCAGGGCATGTTCGGTGGCCGAGGTCAATCCGTCGGCTCCCATCATCGCGACGTAGGCGTAACTGATCGGCAAGATGCCCGCAGACCCGTACGGAGCCGCCGAGATCGGGCCGATACCGGTCGTTGGACCAGCGACGTCCAGCATCGGATGGTTCGGCAGGAACGGCGCCAGATGTGCTGCGACGCCAACGGGACCGACACCCGGCCCGCCGCCACCGTGCGGGATGCAGAAGGTCTTGTGCAAGTTGAGATGGCTGACGTCGGCACCGAAGCAGCCGGGCTGCGCCAGACCGAGCAGCGCATTGAGGTTGGCGCCATCCACATAAACCTGGCCTCCCGCGGCATGTACCAGCTCACACAGCTCGACGATTCCTTCTTCGAAGACTCCATGGGTTGATGGATAGGTCACCATGATCGCTGCCAGTTGATCACGATGCTCGGTGATCTTGGTACGAAGATCGTCCAAGTCGACTGCCCCGTCTCCCGCTGCCTTGACGACCACGACCTTGAGGCCAGCCATGGTTGCCGAGGCCGCATTCGTGCCATGTGCCGACGACGGAATCAGACAGATCCGACGTTGATCATCACCCCTCGACTCGTGGTAGGCGCGAATCGCCAGCAGGCCCGCGAGCTCGCCCTGGCTGCCGGCATTCGGCTGGATGGAGACCTTGGCATAGCCGGTGAGCTCGGCGAGCCAGGCCTGCAGTCGCTCGATCAAGACGAGATAGCCCTGCGCATCCGCGATGGGTGCGAACGGATGCAGGTTGGCGAAGCCTGGATAAGAGATCGGCTCCATCTCGGTCGTCGCATTCAGCTTCATCGTGCACGAACCGAGCGGGATCATGCCGCGATCCAGCGCAAGGTCCCGATCCGACAGAGCCCTCAGGTAGCGAAGCATCGCCGTCTCGCTGTGGTGAGTGTTGAAAACCGGGTGGGTGAGATGGCGGCTGGTGCGCTCACTACCCGCCAGATTGTCCGCGAATTGCCGGCTGTCCCTCCCCTCGACTCCGAAGGCGGTGCGGACGGCACCCAGGTGGGCCGCGGTCGCGTCCTCGCCCACCGAAGCACCGACATGGTCATGGTCGACCAGCCGCAGGTGCACCCCAGCATTTCGGGCCGCAGCGACCACAGCCTGAGCGCGGCCTGGCACTTCGGCAAGCACCGTGTCAAAGAACGCGCCATGAACTACTCGAATCCCGCCCGTCTCAAGATCGCCGGCTAGCTCCGTGGCGCGCGCATGAATGGTCTGAGCGATCTCCCGCAAGCCGTTCGGCCCGTGATAGACGGCGTACATGCTGGCGGTCACCGCAAGCAGCACCTGCGCAGTGCAGATGTTCGACGTCGCCTTTTCCCGGCGGATGTGCTGCTCCCGCGTTTGCAGCGCGAGACGGAACCCAGGCGTGCCATCACGATCCTTGGACACCCCGACGAGCCGCCCAGGAAGGGTCCGTTCCAGGCCAGCCCGCACCGAGATGAACCCGGCGTGCGGTCCGCCGTAGAACAGTGGTACGCCGAACCGCTGACTGGATCCGACCGCAATATCTGCACCCCACTCCCCGGGCGGAGTTGTCAACGTCAGCGCCATCAGGTCACACGCCGCGATCACCATGGCGCCGTGTTCGTGGGCCCGATCGGCAATCGCTCGGAGCTCGGTGGTGCTGGCGAGCCGTCCGCTGGCACCTGGGGTTTGCACCAAGACGGCAAATACGTCGACGTCTTCGATCGCCTCGACCAGAGGCTTGTTGGCCACGACGACCGGTATCCCGAGTGCAGCTGCCCTGGTCGTTACGACCCCGATGGTCTGGGGCAGGGTGTCGCTGTCCAGCAGGAGGGCTTCACCTGCTTTGGCGCTGCGACGAGCGAGTGTCATCGCCTCTGCGGCGGCCGTCGCCTCGTCGAGCAAACTGGCTCCGGCGACGGGCAGCGCCGTCAGGTCCGAGATCACGGTCTGAAAGTTGAGCAAAGCCTCGAGCCGGCCTTGGCTGATCTCCGGCTGATACGGCGTGTAGGCCGTATACCAAGCCGGCGACTCGAGAACGTTGCGGCGAATCACCGAGGGCGTGACCGTCCCGTGGTAGCCAAGCCCAATCATCGCCGTCAGCGGTTGATTACGACTCGCGAGCTCACGGAGTTCGGCCAATGTCTCCGACTCTGACAATGCTGGCGGGAGTCGTAACGGCTCGGTGCTGCGGATCGAGCGGGGCAGCGACTGCTCGACGAGTTGCTCGAGATCGGTCAATCCGAGGGCAGCCAGCATCTTCTCGCGATCATCGGCCTGCGGCCCGATGTGCCGACTGCTGAACCGCTGCGACGGAAGCGCACGTGTCGTGGTGTCTGGAAGGGTGGCGGTGCTGGATGTGATCATGGGTATCGATCTTCCTTCGCGCATGTGCAGGTAGGTGCTCTCGCTTTCGCGAGCGGCACTCCCCCTCTGTCACCTACGGCTTCAGAGTTGCATGGCGTGCGCGGTCTTGCTGCCTGAGAGGTTCCGGGGATGTTGCACCTTCGGCGCCACCGACCTTGTCGTGCAAGGTGGTGAACTCTCCCGCGCGGCCGTTCCAGCAGCGCCCAGACTACCCCGAAGTCAGACCTCAACGACGGTAATCAGATCTTCGAGCCCGTCGAAGTCCTTGCTGTTGCGCGCGAACAATGGCAATTCTTCGGCAAAGGCCGTCGCCCGTAGCACAACGTGCTACATCGGGGACCTGACCTCGTCAACCAGTGGTGCGAGCCCTACGACGCTGAGACAGCTCGTCATGGGAGTGCTCGGACTCGACAGCCTCAGCACGCTCGGCCGGCAGGGCGGACAGGGTTCCCTCGATGTCGCGCCAGACGCCGCCCAATGCGATGCCGAAAACACCTTGGCCACCACGCAGCAGGTCGATCACCTCGTCGTCGGAGGTGCATTCGAAAACCGACACTCCGTCACTCATCAAGGTCACCTGGGTCAGGTCCTGTACGCCGCGCCTGCGCAGATGTTCGATCGCAGTGCGGATCTGCTGCAGAGAGATGCCCGCATCGATCAGCCGCTTGATCACCTTCAAGATCAAGATGTCCCGGAAGCTGTAGAGCCGCTGGGAGCCGGAGCCGGATGCGCTCCGAATCTCGGGCACGACCAGGCCGGTACGCGCCCAGTAGTCGAGCTGCCGATAGGTGATGCCAGCCGCGCTGCAGGCGACCGGTCCCCGAAAACCCAGGTCGGTTGGTAGCGGCGAAAAGTCGCCGTCAAACAGCAGCCCCTGGGCGTCCGCGGACTCAGTCGCTGCCGAGTCCGCTGGATCTGCCGGTGCCTCGGTGCTGCTCACGTGTTGCCTCCGATTTCAGAGTCGAACTGGGGAAGAAAGAGCTGCTCAAAGTTCTCTTCGCGTAATTCCACGGTCGGCATTACTTTACGAACGCTACGACGAGGGCACCAATCGGGTCAACGACCGCCGCGCTGAGTCCGCCTGGCGAACTGAAGTCTCGAGGCGTCCTCGATAGTGCCATGAGATGGCTTCTGAGCCGATCATCAGTCTCAGGTCGAGCTTGAGTGTTGCCTCTGACTAGGACTTTGGCTCTTCCCCCGTGACGAAATCATCGGGATTGACCTGATCGAGGAACTCCCGGAACTTTTCCACCTCGTCATCTTCGGCTTCGGGAATCTCGATGCCGGCCTCGTCGAGCACATCCTCGGCGCAATAGATGTCGGAGCCGACGCGAAGTGCCAGTGCAATCGCGTCAGAGGGTCGGGCGCTGACTTCGATGCCGTCCACCAGCAGCACCGCGTAGAAGGTGCCGCCTTCCAGTTCGGTGATATGGACTTCGGTCAGCCGGTGGCCCAAGGTCGTCAGAGTATCGACCATCAGATCGTGCGTGAGGGGCCTGGGTGGGACGATGCCCTCTTGCGCATTCGCTATCGCGGCAGCCTCAGCAGCTCCGATCCAAATCGGCAGGTAGCGAGTTCCTCCAACCTCGCGCAACAAGACCATCGGAGCATTCGACGGCATCTCGACTCGAACACCCACCACATCGAGCTCGCGCATGCGACAACACTACTTCGCGGGCGGCCCGCTACAAGATCACCCCTCGCCGACGATCACCATCAAACATTGCGCTCCATCGCGGTCCGCACCAGCGCCGCATGAAAGCTGATCACCAGCTGCGTGACATCCCCCGGCACATCACGGTTGCTGCCTGACCGCCGCACGTAGGGCGCGATTGCTTGCTCCACCAGACCGACTTCGCGGTCTGCCGATAGCTTGAACGCCCGCAGATGTCGCCCGTCGATGCCGTACTCGGCAAGCCGGCGCGCGGCGATGGCCAACGTGAGGGCGTCCCTGCCGTAGTGGGCGGTTCCTCGCCGGGTGTGCAGGATCTGAGTGCGCTCGAGCTCACTAAGAGCAGCCTCGGTGAGACCGCTGGCATCCAGCAGCTCCTGTCTGGTGAGCCTGACCGGCTGTTTTGCGGTCACCGAATTCTGGCTCTGAGCACCGGCTGCGGATCCACCGCCGAGCGCTGCGCCCTGGGTCAGCCCCAGCGGAGTCTGACCACGATCGGTCTGTTCCAGATGCTCCCTGATCACCTTCAAGGGAAGGTAATGCTCGCGCTGCACCGAGAGCACATAACGCAGCCGTTCCACATCGCTTTCGGTGTAGCGGCGATATCCCGAGGGCGCCCGCTGGGGTGTGATCAGGCCCTCGGCCTCCAGAAACCTGATCTTGGAAATCGAGATCTCCGGGAACTCGGTGCGCAAGATCGCCATCACCTGTCCGATGCTCCGGGTCGCATGCCGGACGCGAGTTTCAGACGCAGGCGACGGTGACTCGTCCACCCCGCGAGCGCGCGGGTCGGTGGCCGCGGTAACCGGAGAATCGGCAGGTTTCGGCATCATGCGCGGGCTAGTCGGAAGCCCGATTGCTCCCGAAATAGGCCAGGCGGAATTTGCCGATCTGCACCTCATCGCCGTTGCGCAGCAAGCATTCGTCGACCAGGTCCTTGTTGACGTAGGTGCCGTTGAGACTTCCTACGTCCCTGACGACGGTGCCGTCGGGCGTACGGGTGAAAGTGGCGTGCCGGCGGGATACCGAGATGTCATCGAGGAAGATGTCGGAATCTTGATGCCGCCCCGCGGTAACGAGATCGGTGTCGAGCAGAAATCGGCTGCCAGCATTCGCGCCTCGCTGCATGATCAACAACGCTGAACCGTGCGGCAGCGCATTGACGGCGGCCTCGTCCTCGGCCGTCAGCGAGTCAGTGTCACGCTCCTCAACCATCGCTGGCATCGCCTTGGTCGTGTCGCCGGTCGGCACCTTCTCGGGAGTCGCAGCTCGGGCCGCGCCAGGCACTAGCGCCGAGCCACATTGGCCGCAGAAGTTACTCCCCTCGGGGTTCTCGTGTCCACAGTTGGTACAGAACGGCATTGCATCGGCTTTCGTTCACAGCCTCGAAGGCTCGAGACGTGATGGAGAGTTTAGGACCAACCTCAAGCTCGCATGCAGAGTACGGACGATCGCGCCACCCGCCGTGCTGAGGAGGAGGGAGGGGACATGCCTTTTCGTCCCGGAGCGACGACGAAGTAGGCGGGCTCCAATGGCGCGATCAGCGGAGCGAGCCGCGGCGGGCGGAGCAATCAATATTGTGAACTCACCCTGCCAGTTGCTCCGCATAAGAATCAGCATCCAGCAGGTCGTCGACGTCTGCACTCTCGGCAAGCTCGAGCTCGAAGAGCCAGCCATCCCCGTACGGGTCGGCGTTGACGGTCTCCGGGTGCTGGTCAAGCAAGGCATTGACTGCCGTGATTACGCCTGGCACAGGACAGAAGATGTCCGACACGCTCTTGGTGGACTCCAGTTCCCCGCACGCGTCTCCCGCCGCCACTGTGTCGCCCACCTCTGGCAACGAAACGAAGACGATGTCTCCGAGCTGCTCGGCCGCGTACTCCGTGATCCCTATTCGGACGCTGTTGCCATTACCACTGCGAACCCACTCGTGCTCGGTGGAGTACTTCAGATCTTCGGGATAGTCCGACATCAGGCTCCTCAAAATCTCCACGTCACCGTGGCGTTGGCGGCGCGGATGCGGGGCGAGCGTACTGATTCTCGCGCGTGGTATGCAAGGACTCGATCACGAGCCGATTCTCCCGCTCTATCGAGACCTGTCCACCGATCTTGGGGCCAGTGATCTCGGAAACGATCCCGCCCCGGAACTGTGCCGCTTCCTCCAAGCTGTTCGGATCCCCGATGACCTCGAATGTGATCGGGCGGCTGATCGGCTTACCGTCGATAACGAGAGCGCGGTTATCGGAACCGAACCACGTCGAGCCGACAACGCGGATCGTGTTGTTGACTTCAATGACCTCGGCACCGGCGTCACGCATTTCCTCGACAGCGTCGAGGAGCACCCCGGCGTCCACAGCGGCCTTGGGATCGGCGATTCGCATCCGAATTCCTGGGCCTTGGGCGGGGGCCGTGCCAGCCAGGATGGACAGCTGGTCGAAGTGCTTTTGTGCCTCTTCGCGGGCCACCCGCTGGGTATCGGCGCCTGACTGCAGATTGCTTCTGGTCTGCTCGAGCTGCGCGATCTCACCTTCCAGCCGTCGTGATTCCTCGCTCAGTCCGTCGAGCAGCTGGATCAGATCCTCACGCCGCGCCGACGCGTAGGTGTCGCCCGCGGCATTGCTCTTGATTTGCATGACACCAGCGGCGCCCACCACGAACAAGATGACTGCCGCCAGGATCTGGCCACGTCCAGGATGTAACAGTGCTGCACGTAGTCGGCCGCGCGTCTTCTCAGCCGGCTCTACGCGTGGCGCGACCGGGTCGGCTGCAGCAGCAGTCGGTGCTGTATCGGCCGATGCGGCGGGCGTTTCCTCTCCCGCGAGTCGCCGCTGACTACGTCGCAGCGAGCTGATTCGTCGTGACACGGCGTTGCGTCGGCGCGGGTGATGAGGCCGATGCCGCACGGACTGCTCCTGCGGTGGCGTCTCGAGGGGGGCCTCGTCAGGCATGGAACAACGCCCGCCTGATCGCTGCGGCGTTGGTGAAGATACGAATTCCGAGGACGACCACGACGCCGGTCGCCAGTTGTGAGCCGACGCCGATCTGGTCGCCGATGTAGACGATCGCGGCGGCGATCAAGACGTTGGAGATGAACGACACGACGAAGACCCGGTCGGTGAACGTGCCCTCCAGGTATGCCCGGAACGCGCCAAACAGCGCATCCATTGCCGCGACGATGGCGATCGGGAGGTACGGCTGGAGAGCTTGCGGAATCGATGGCTCCAGCACCACGCCGAGTACGATCCCGGCGATCAGTCCGAGCAGCGGGATCATGAGCTCGCCTTCCCCGCGCGACGGAGCACGATGCCAGGATCGGCTGCCAGATCGAGCTGTTTCACGTTGCTGATCTCGTATCTCATCCGCCGGTTCTGGGCCAAGTCATTCCACCACGCGCCTGCAGAAGACTCAACAAAGCCAGCCTGCAGGGTACGCAGATCCCCGATCGCCTCAACCCGATAGGGGCGGGTCAGCGAGCGATAGTCGACGGTGATCGCGTCCCCAGCACTGCGGATTGCGGTCAGATTGGACAGCCGGTGTCCGTTGATCGCGACGGCTTCCGCGCCGGCTTCCCAGAGCCCATTGGCCAGCACCTGGAGGTCGATGTCGAGCACCCGGTCGCGGGCATCCGCGGCTGCCGACGGCGAGTCGTCAACGACGATCAGCACGCCAGGGCCGCTGACAGCAACATTGCCGACTACCGGGTCGAGGGTATTGATCTGGGATTCGACGAACCGTGCTGTGTCATCGTCGCCCAACGCAGCGGCACGCAGCGTGGCGATCTCCTGGGTCAACGTCGTGACTCGGCCGCGTAACTCGTCCTGCTCGCGTTCGGCGGTTTGTACCCGACTGATCAGCTCCGAGCGCTCCGACTGCAAAACCGGCGCGCTACGGGTGGTCTGCAGGGCGGCGACAGCGAAGAGTGCACCGATGATCAAGGCCAACACGCCGAGCGTCCAGCGTCCAGCGGAGGAGGAGTCCTCATCACTTGCGGCGGCGAGCGCGTAGTCCGGGTCTACTGGTTGTCGGATGATCTGGTTGAGCAGGTCCATGCTGGCGTCCGGCGCGTGGGAGGTGGCTGGCGCCGGCTGCCCGGCCGTCGAGCCAGCCGCTTGACCGCGGCCTTGGGCTCGGCGACGTACGGACGTGGCAGTCATCCCCGTGTCATCCCCCGGTTGTGTCATCCGCCGCGCGGTGTTGCCTGCTCCGGCCGCTAGCCGGTTACTCCGCCGTGCTGATGGCGGTCGAGTGGCGGCACGGTCCGGAGCAAATTGACGGTTTGCGCAACGTAGAGACCTCCGGCGTACCAGTACAAAGCGGTGCCCCAGATGGCGAACGCCCAACCCAACACCCAGGCCAGCTGTAGCCAGCCCTGTTCGCCGGAGCCGAGCAGCACCAACGGGAACGCGTACAGCAGACTAAAGGTCGCAGCCTTGCCTAGGAAATGCACCGGTAGCGACGAGAAGCCTCTGGTCTTGAGCAGAGGTACCAGGCAGGCGATCATGACATCGCGTGCCACCACGACAACGACCAGCCACCAGGGGATGATCTCCCGCAACGCCAATCCAATCAGCACCGCGAGGATGTAGAGCCGATCGGCGATCGGATCCAGCATTTGGCCAAGCCGAGACGTCTGGTGCCAGGCACGCGCCAGATAGCCATCCAGCCAGTCGGTCAAGCCACCCGCCGCGAGCACCAAGACAGCGAGTCCGTCGGCCTGCGGGCCCAAGATGAGCCACAGCATGAGCGGTACACCGGCCAACCGCAGCAGGCTCAGCAGATTGGGCAGCGTCCATGCGCGGTCGGTGTCGTAGAGCGGTGCGCCACGCCCGGTGGGCGAATGAGCCGGTACGCCGGTGCTGCGGAGTGGACGTGATGCCTCGGGATCTTGCGGCGCGCCGGCCACCGAAATCGGCTGCTCGCTACCTGTCACGTGGTCAGCCTAGTTCTCGGCCGCTCGCACAATGACGGATAGCCCGCTTCGCCGACTGCAGGAGCTCGCGGTTCGGCAGCGTAGACGGATGGCCTCATTTACGCGAGCGACGAAGGAGGCGAATTTGGCGGGCTACCAGTCAGAGTGCACATCAGATTCCGCCATTTCGAACGGACGCGGCTCCGCTCCACCCCCCACCGACTGCAGCGTCCCTAGGTTGTAGCGGCGGCGTATCGAGAGAGCCGTGGCCACCGCGTCGTTGTGCAATCGGCGGTAGATGCTAGCTCGGGCTCGCTCCGAGTCCAGTGTGTCTGGGATGCCCGGAAGCATCGCACCGACCGCGTCCAGCACGTCGCTGAGGTCGCTCTCAGCGCGTTCCCGGTCACGCTGTGAGAGGTCGGGCTCCAGAGCCGCGGCCGCCGCATCTGACAGCAGCAGCGCCGTGGCGGGGTCGATGCCAGGAATCACGATCAGCTCGAGGGCCAGCTGTGCACGTCGCACCAGTGCGGCATCGAGGGCGGCCCAGGTTCGTTCTGCTCGGGCCTGCGCGCGGTCGAGAGGAGTCGCCACATTGAATCGATCAGGCGTGGCAGCAAGCGCCGCTCGATAGACAGCAAGGACCGTTGCGCCGACCCTCGACCAGTCGTAGCGCCGGGCCGCCTGTTGTGCCCTCGTGGCGCGTACCAGGGTGGGCTGGTTCAGGACGCGGAGCACCCCAGCGGCCAAAGCACGGTGGTCGCCAGCGGCAAACACCTCGCCCAGTCGCCGTTCGTCATGGGCTGACCCGATCAGGTCGACGAAGGACGGAAGCTCGGAGGCCACCACGGGAACGCCGCTCGCCATGGCTTCGAGCACCACAATCCCGAAGCTCTCCCGTGCTAGGTTCGGAGCGACAAAGACGTCCGCGGAGCTGAGCAGTTCGATCTTGGTCCGCTCATTGATCGTGCCCAGGTTGTGGCACCAGCCGGGTAGCTGTCGACTGCCCCGGCCTGCGACGATCACCTCAAGATCAGGATGAATCTTGGCGATCAACGGAACCGCCGCCAGCAGCACATCAAGGCCTTTCCGCGGCTCGTCGAGCCGACCCAGGAAGATCAGCCTCGGATGATCGCCGCGCGGCTGCCTGGCGTTGCCGAAGGCGTCGAACTCGATCCCATTGGGGACGACCACAGCGTCGCGCCCCAGATGCTGGACGACGACATTGCGCGCCGACTCTGAGACGGCGATGCCGGCGTCAATCTTCTCAACGGCGGCGCGCAGCACTCCGCCGGCGAATTGCAGGGATCGCGATCGAGGAGTGGCGGTATGGAACGTGGCCACCACCGGCTGCTCTGCTGCCCACAGCGCCAGCAACGAGACGCTCGGCGTGATCGGCTCATGGATGTGGAGAAGGTCGAACTTGCCCTTGCGTAACCAGCGGCGTACCCGAGAGGCGGTGAGCGGTCCGAAGTTCACCCGGGCGACGGACCCGTTGTAACGGACTGGCACGGCGGTGCCAACGCTCGCAAAGTCCTCGATGTCCAGCCGAGCCGTAGCTGGGTCCAGCTCGCCCGGAGCTAGCACCGAGGGCTGATGGCCGCTCTGGCGCAAGTAGCGCGCCAGGCCCAGGACATGATTTTGAACGCCGCCTGGCACATCGAAGGAGTACGGACAGACCAGTCCGATGCGCAGTCCGTTCGGAGTATCGGTCACCGAGCCTCCTTGGCAGGGGTCGCATGATCAACGAAAAACGGTTGCATCATGTGCCAGTCCTCCGGCTGCCGGGCGATGGTCTCGGCAAAGAAGTCGGCCACTTCCTGCATCATGGCCACCAAGCCAGCGCGTCCCGGACGGGGCATAACCCGATCTCCGATGATGATCACCATGCCTCGTTCGGTGAACTGGCAGACCGCCGGCAGTAGGGTCGCTCCGGTACGCCGGGCGAGAATCGCAGGTCCGGCCGGCATGGTGATCGGAAAGCCCCGCCAGGCCACTGGGACGCCGGTTCCGGTGAGGTCCCGATCGGCCAACAGACAGACCACCCGCCGGCGCTGGATGGCCTCTGCCAGCGCGGCGAGGACACCTGGGTCGCGATGGGAGAGTACCTGCAGACCGAGCCCTTCGCGGAAGGCGACAAAGTCTGCAAATTCGCGATCCGGCAGCTGCTCAGCGACCGTGGTGACGGGCATTCCGGTGACGCACGCCCAGGCACCTGCCAGATCCCAGTTCCCGCTGTGCGGCAACGCGACAACGGCTCCGGGCCCCGCGTGAGCATCCCGAACGGCCGCCTCGTTGACCGCTGTGACACGAAACCGAATCTCGGTTTCCGACCATTCAGGCAGAGCGAGCACTTCATAGAAGGCGCGGAGATAGGAGGTCAGCGCGGCGCGCAGCAGGTCCTCTCCGACCGGCGCACCGGTGGTCTGCATCAAGTTGCTGCGCAGTGTGCGGACGTGCTGGCCGTTCTGCCGCAACGCTACCCAGCTGATCACTGAGATGATCACTGCAATCAACCGCGCTGGCAGCCGAGCCGCCAGCCGCCAACCACTGCGGTAGATCCCGCGTAGCAGCCAGTTCCGCAACAGGTCGCTTGTGCCCTGAGCTTGTCGAAGGGCATCAGAGGCGCACTTCGACAGGCGCCGTCCTGAGCTCGTCGAAGGGCTCAGCGCACGTGCATGCCGGGTATGCGGCACCGGACTGACCCCCTCAGGCCGACCGAGCATCAGCTGCCTTGGCCTGTCTGCGGACCTGGGCGATGCGTTGCATCACGGTGATCATGCTCGTCACCGCTAGCGCCGCTACCGCAATGTTCAGCACGTATGGCACGCCCAGACCGGCGAGCAGTGCACCGGCGAGGATGATCACCAACCGGTCCGCCCGCGCGGCCAGCCCGCCCGTACACGCGAATCCGAGGCTCTCGGCTCGTGCCTTTACATATGAGGTCCATTGCCCAAAGACCAGGCCGGCCAGCGCAATGCCTGCCCAGAGGGTTGAGTCCTGTCGGTAGACGTAGTAGAGCAAGATCCCCCCGAAAACTGCCGCGTCACCGAGTCGGTCGGAGGTGGAATCCAAGAAGGCACCCCAGTTGCTCGACTTCCCGGTGATCTTGGCCATCAGACCGTCGATCATGTCGGAGATCACGAAGATGATCACCACAACGACACCCTGCCAGAGCCAGCCTTGCGGGAAACAGATCAACGCGCCCAGCACGACCCCGAGAGTGCCGATGATCGTGACAAGATCCGGCGAGACTCCCAGTTTGACCAGCAGTCGCGCGATCGGACCAAGCACAGTGTGCGACAGCCCGCGGAAACGCTCCAGCATTAGCTCGTGCCTGACGCGGCGTACGATTCCCAGCTACTGCGTACGATCTCCCAGGTTTGATCAAGGAGCTGGGGCAAAGCCTTGGTTTGGCCGACCACGGGGAGGAAATTGGCATCGCCCGACCAGCGCGGCACCACGTGCTGATGCAAGTGGGCCGCAATGCCGGCACCCGCGACGGCCCCCTGGTTGATGCCGAGGTTGAAGCCGTGTGGCGCGCTTGCCGCCCGCAACACCTGCATCGCGTCCTGAGTCAGTACGCCGAGCGCGAGCAACTCGTCACGATCGAGCTCGGTGAGATCGGCAACATGCCGGTAAGGGCAGATCAGCAAGTGGCCCGGTGAATACGGATACAGATTGAGCACCGCGTACGCCAGGTCGGCGCGATGCACGATCAGACCTGCTCGGTCCTCTCCGGATTGGATAGCGCAGAACGGGCATTCTTGTTCGTCGGAGCTGGCCGGCTTGTTTTCGCCCTTGATGTAGACCATCCGGTGCGGAGTCCACAACCGCTCAAAGCCGTCGGGAGTACCCGGATGAGCGGCTGCGTCCTCGGTCATCACACCTGCCGGCGCGCCGCGATGTCGCCGGTGATCTCGGCGACCGCCGCGTCGACGGGGATGCCGTTCTTCTGGCGCCGGTCGCGGTAGCGGAACGAGACGGCATTGTCGGCCGCGTCTTCGCCGCCGGCAATCAAGATGTAGGGCACCTTGACCCGTTCCGCATTACGGATCTTCTTCTGCATCCGATCGTCGGACGTGTCGACCTCGACCCGTACGCCTGCCGCGCGCAGCTGCTCGGCCACGCTGATCAAGTAGTCGTTGAACTCCCCCGCGACTGGAACGCAGATCACCTGTACCGGCGCCAGCCACGGCGGAAACGCGCCCGCATAGTGCTCGACCAGCACAGCAATGAATCGCTCCACCGAGCCAAACAACGCGCGGTGAATCATCACCGGCCGCTGTCGACTGCCATCGGGTGCGGTGATCTCCAAGTCGAACCGGTCCGGCAACATCAGATCAACTTGGATGGTGGACATCTGCCAGCTACGACCGATGGCGTCGCGGGCCTGGACCGAAATCTTCGGCGCATAAAAGGCGGCGCCACCGGGATCCAGCTTCAGCTCCAAACCGGAGGTCTCTGCCGCCTGGCGCAGCGTCTCGGTTGCCCGCTCCCAGTCCTCATCGGATCCGATCGACTTCTCCGGGTCCCTGGTCGAGAGCTCGAGATAGAAGTCGGTCAACCCGTAGTCGGCGAGCAGGCCGAGCACGAACTGCAACAGCGAGGTCAGCTCGTCTTGCATCTGATCGACGGTGCAATAGATATGGGCGTCGTCTTGAGTCATGCCCCGGACGCGCGTGAGTCCGTGGATGACACCGGACAGCTCGTACCGGTAGACGCTGCCGAACTCGAAGAGTCGCAACGGCAGCTCGCGATACGAGCGTCCGCGAGACCTGAAGATCAGGCAATGCATCGGGCAGTTCAT
This sequence comes from Propionibacteriaceae bacterium, assembly GCA_036380335.1. Lineage (GTDB taxonomy): Bacteria > Actinomycetota > Actinomycetes > Propionibacteriales > Propionibacteriaceae > Microlunatus. The sequence continues at coordinate 39,631 of DASVEX010000249.1, forward strand.
CGGCTTCAGGTAGTAGTCCTGGCCCTGCCGCTTCAGGCTGCCGTCCGCATGCCGCTCCTCATCAACGTGCATGGGCGGGTACATCAGGTCGCCGTAGAAGCCCAGATGTCCGGAGATCTTGAACAGCTCGGCTTTGCTGATGTGTGGGGTGTTGACGAATTCATAGCCGGCTTCGACATGGCGCTGCCGGGAGTAGTCCTCCATGATCTTGCGCAACAGTCCGCCCTTGGGATGGAAGACGGCCAGGCCGGAGCCGATCTCGTCTGGGAAGGAGTACAGATCGAGCTCGGCGCCGAGTTTGCGGTGATCACGCTTTGCCGCCTCGGCCAGTCGGGTCTCATACGCCTTGAGTTCTTCGCGGCTGGGCCACGCCGTACCGTAGAGGCGCTGCAGCTGATTGTTGCTTTGATCACCGCGCCAGTACGCCGCGGAGTTCCGGGTGAGCGCGAACGCCGGAATGTATCCGGTGTGCGGCAAGTGTGGGCCGCGGCACAGATCCTTCCAGGCGACCGAGTCGTCGCGCCGTAGGTTGTCGTAGATCGTCAACTCACCAGCGCCTACTTCCGCGCCCGCTTCGGCGTCATCGCCAGCCGAGGCTTTGTCGGTGATCAACTCCAGCTTGTACGGCTCGACTGCAAGCTCTGTGCGCGCCTGCTCATCGCTGACCGCGCGCCGGCGGAACCGCTGCCGCTCCTTGATGATCTTGATCATCGCCTTCTCGATCTCGCGAAGATCATCAGGCGTGAACGGTGCCGCCACGTCGAAGTCGTAGTAGAACCCGTCGGTGATCGGCGGCCCGATGCCGAGCTTGGCCTCGGCGTGCAGGGACTGCACAGCCTGGGCAGCGACATGCGCGGTGGAATGTCGCAAGATATTGAGCCCGTCAAGACTGCCGATCGCGACCGGCTCGACCATCGCGTCCTTAGGCAGCGTGCGATTCAGATCCCGCAGCTCTCCGTTCACGCGTACGGCCACGATAGTGCGGTCGTCGCCGAAAAGATCAAGGCCAGTTGTAGTCGTGTCCGTCACTCGCTGCTGGCTGACGCCGTCCGCTGCGATGGTGATGGACATGCTGGACACAATGGATTCCCTTCTTTGCATTGGTTGCCAGGTTGAGGCCTCGGGTAAGCCTAGACCTCGCGCGCGGAAGGGCTGGAAATGTTTTGCACAACGCGGTTAGCCAACTGGGCCAGTTCGACCCGGCTAGAGGTGTGGGTCTTCCGCAGCAGGTTGGACACATGTGAGGATACGGTCTTCTCGCTGATCACCAGGGTGTTAGCGATCTCCGCATAAGTTGAACCAGCGACAAGGTACCCGAGAATCTCGTGCTCCCTGGCTGTGAGACCGGGCAGGGCCAAGGGCGCGACCGCCGACTGCGAACCATCCGCCAGTGACACGCGGGCACTCCGGGCCAAGGCTTCCAGGTCGCGCCGCACAGATCCTGCCCGCAGCTCGCAGGCGAGATGGTACCCACGTCGTAGGGCACGCCGACCCTCGGCTTGCGTTGGTCGGCCGCCACCCAGCAGAGCCTCAGCTGCCCGGCGCCGTGAGTACATCTCCATCCATGGGAGTCCACCCTCCTCGAAGAGCCCGGCCGTCTCCAGCCAGAGCTCCCCGGATCCACTGGACCGCCGTGCTCGAGCAACTTCGGCGGCGTACCAGCTTCTCATCGCCGACCGCTGGATGATCATCAGCGAGGTCGGCTGACCGGGGTCAGTGACGATGTCGGGAAACCGCTCCTCGATGGATCCGAGCTCGCTCAGTATCGCTGTGTCTGCCGTTCCGGTGTCGCGCGCCGCTTCGGCCTGATCGGCCAGCGCGCGAACGGCCAGCGGCACCAAGAACTCACACAAATCGGGCGGTGGGCCTGACGAAACTGAGAGGCCGGCCATGGCCGCCTGGTAGCCCGCCTCCGCCCGGCCAGCCTCCAGCGACACCAAGGATCGGACCACATCGAACGCGAAGTTGAGGTAGCCGTGGGGATCACCGATGACGAGCTCATCGGCACGTTCCAGGTGCGCAATCGCTTCGGCTGGTCGATCCTGCCATGCAGCGAAGAGGGCGGCAGTCAGTCGCGTCATGATGTCGGCGAACGGCCCCGGATCCGAGCCGAGCGTCACTCGCAGCAGAGCTTGAGATGCCCGCCAGTCGCCCACGATCAGCCACGCCCTGGCCTCAATGGCCGCCAGTCGAGCTAGCGCGCTATGCGGCGCGCCAGCCGCCGCCAGCTGCTCGCGGCATCGCCTGAAGTGCTCCGCCTCCTGCTTGCTCAACGGGGTGATACTTGCGTTCGTCTCCCAGTTCACAGCATGGACGAACCCCCACCAATCCCGTGCCGCTACGGCCTGGTCGACTGCTTCGGTTGCCAGGGCCAGGGCAGCTTCCGGGCGGTTGGCGTCCGTAGCGATTATCGAGCTCGCCGTCAGGGCGTAACACAGGGCTCGGGGATTGCCCGAGGCTCGGGTAGCGCGCAGCGCGGTCTCGGTGTGTGCGCCGCGGCCGCATGATCACCGGCCCAGGCCTCGGCATGCGCGACCTCAGCCAACGCCAACGCCTACTGCCATGATGACGGCTCGACAGACGCGAGCTCGGCAGCAACCTGGACGTCC
>DASVEX010000250.1:0-4565 GCA_036380335.1 Propionibacteriaceae bacterium
CCGGCGATCTACGGAAGCTGCAGATCGGATCATCTGTGCGCGACCGCGGCTGGCGAGCCGCGCCGCTACCGGGCATTCGGCGCTCTCGCGTCGTGTACTGGGCGAGGTCGAGAGCTTGCGCGGGTGGCACGACCTCCGGGCGGCCTCGCGAACCTGCCCGTATCGAACGCTCACGATGTCGTCACGACGAGCCGAGGGAAGTCGAGCCCCTGACTTCTGCCATCTGCGGCCGCGCTCTGCCGGTCTGAGCTACGCGGCCCCTACCGATCCGGCTACGGCCGGTCTGGATTGCTCCCGCCCCGGCAGGCATCACCGGGGTTGAATTGGTGCGGATCGATGAGGCCGTGACGCACATCCTGGCCGTAGGACTGCGTCCTGCCACCAGGGCCGTTCGGGGCTTCGGGAATGGGATCGGCCGAGATGATCGGCGCAGTCGGATCGTCGTTCTGGCCCGAGAAGACGCAGATCGAGTTGGCGTGGGCCGGGCCCTGGGTGGGCTTGCCGTTGCCGGTGATCTCCCCGGCGCTGGCCGTGCTGGCCGCCCCGCCGAGCAGGATCGCGGTGGCGAACACGGTCGCCGCTGCGGTTCGTAATCGCATGTTTCCCCCCGAAGATGATGTTGATGGTGCTGAAACTGTACTGGAAACCGGTCGGTCAAGTGCGCGCACCGCGCCCCCGGTGCCTATTTTCTTGACCTGGACGAGCGCAGCGCCCCGGTGTCCAGAAGATTTCTGGTGCGTCCTTGCCAGACCCCATGTCCTACAGTTTCACTTTCGACCCCGGTTTGAGGGACCTCTCTAGGAGCACTTTTTTTGCCGACTGCTACCAAGCCGATCAAGTACCTCACGCCGAAGGGCGCACCTATGCGGCTCGACGTGCATCCCTCGATGAAGCGTCATCTCGGTAATCCGAACGTGCCGCTGTTCATCACCGAGGGGATCATGAAGGGCGACGCCCTTACCTCCCTCGGCCTGTGCACAGTGTCGCTGCTCGGCGTTTACAACTGGCGCGGGACCGGCCCACACGGCGGCATCACCGCGCTCGGCGACTGGGAGTCCGTGCACTTGAAGGATCGGCGGACCTATATCGTCTATGACAGCGACGTGATGCAGAAGTCCCAAGTGCAGAACGCTCTGCGACGGCTGCATGAGTTTCTGCGGGCTCGAGGAGCAGATCTTCGCGTGATCTACCTGCCTTATGGGCCGGGCGGGACGAAGACCGGGGTCGACGACTTCATCGCGACCGGCAAGACCGCGGACGATCTACTCGCGTTGGCGACAGACGAGCTGCGTGGAGGGCTCAGGAACAAGATCACCAAGACCCAATGGACGCGCCTCCGCCTCGGGTGCCAGTGCCGCCGATGACGCTGGCCCAAGTCGAGGGGGTCTACGCCAAGTGGCTGGGCGATCACGACCTGGTGCCGTTGCGGACAGTCCTGGCTGCCGTCACTGTGAACTTGATCATGGGGTCAGATGAGCCGGTGTGGATCATGGTCGTCGGCGGGTCAGGCTTCGGCAAGACGGAGACGATTGCGCCGCTCTCGGCGCTGCCGCTGGTCCACATGGCGTCTTCCATCTCCAGTGAGGGCGCGCTGTTGAGTGCGACGCCTAAGCGCGACAAGACCGAGGGCGCCACGGGTGGCATGTTGGCGCAGATCGGCAGTCGCGGTCTCCTCGTGCTGAAGGACTTCACGACGATCTTGTCGATGAACGCGACGCCCGGGCGCAGATCATCGCAGCGTTCCGCGAGATCGCCGACGGTCGGTGGGAGCGATCAGTCGGGACCGACGGCGGACGCAAGCTCGTCTGGGAGGGCAAAATCGGCATGGTGGCCGCCGCCACAGCCGCCATCGACAACGCGCACGCCGTGCTGTCGGAGATGGGCTCGCGATTCACGTTCGTCCGCATGGGGGAGACCGAGGAGGGCACGGAGATCGCGAAGCGCGCTCTGGCGAACGTCGGCCATGAGACCCAGATGCGCAAGGAGCTGTCCGACGCCTACCGGGGTCTCCTCGAGTACGGCCAGCTTCAACCCACATTGGAAATCAACGACGCGATCAGGGACGCGTTCATCGCGATGGCCAACCTGTCCAGCTTGGCGAGGTCACCAGTCACGCATGACTGGAAGGGACAGATCGAGCACATCGGCGACCGCGAGGCCCCAACCCGCATGGTTAAGGTGATCATGCAGATCTGGCGTGCGTGCGGCGTGATCGGCATGACCATGCAACAAGCCTGGGAAGTCATCTGGCGGCTATCCATCGGCTCAATACCGAAGCTGCGCCGCAGATCACTCGAGATCCTTCTCCAGGAGGCGCGAGCGTCTCAGCAGCCGCCAGACTCGACTCAGATCGAGTTCAGCAGCTTGTACCAAGGATTGGACAGACCCCCAGGCAAGGGATGGCTCATGACGGCTGAGGTCGCGAACCGGTTAGGCCATCCCGCGCAGACGGTGCTGCGGTCACTCCAAGACATGGCCGCTCACGGGCTCGTCCAGCAATGGCAGAAGCCAAGAGCTGCGGGCGAGGAGAAGAGCAACACTCAGCCGTACCACTGGCGGCTCTCAGATCAGGGCCGTAAGTGGGCGAAGCAGATCGGATGGTTGATCGAAGAGGAGATCGGCGGTGACGCGGCGTGAGAACCGCCTTGTCAGCGACGGCCACGACATGCGTCGGGTCTTTAACAAAAAAGTACAGACAGAAGGTGTGTGTTGTTGTTAGTCGTTGTTGTTGTGCGGCACAGCAACAACAGCCACAACAACAGCAATCACTAACTACCAACAAACGTGTTAAAGGCATAGAGGCGGTAAACCCAGATACGCACACTCGCTCTCTTGACATGGGGGCGGGGTCCGAGTGTACGGAGGAGCGGTGAAGCTGTACCACACAACCGACGCTGCCGAGGCGATCCTGATTCTCGACGGAGACGCCGCATTCCACGACGACAGGTACCGCCTCGGTGGCCTCACCCTCGTCGGCGTGATCGTTAGCGACCGACCATTGGACGCGAACGAAGGACGGCCTGGTGAGGATGTGTTCGAGGTGACCATCTCCGATGATCTCGATCTCGACGAATACGAGATCGTCGAGGAAGGCAAGCCATACCGCGAGTGGATTGTGCCGGCGAAGGTCTTGAACCGGTTCCCCCGTAGGCTGCTCTGACCCGTAGGCTGCTCTGACCGACGAGGAGATCTAGCTAGCGCGACGAACGTCACCCTCGTGCGTGCCCGACGCGCTTGATCATAAGCTCACAGCTTTCCCACAGTGGCGTCACAGCGCGCGCACATTGCATAGTGAGACCGTACGGCATCAACCGAGAAGGGTTGAGCTACTGATCATGAAATGCTCTGCTGCCCCCGTGCCGAAACACCACGGAGCTGATCGCTTAATCGCGCCCAACCAAGGAAAGAAATAAGACACCGTGAAAGCAAGCAAGATCATCACACTAGGACTCGTCGCAGCGTCCGCGGGTTTGATCATGGGCACGGTTGCGCTCCCCGCACAAGCGGCCTCCGTGGACCGTGTGGTCAACGTACAACTGACCAACCGGCCCGACTCCGGCAAGGACGGCAACTACAGGGCGCTGAACCGCCTGCTCCGTCAGATCAAGATCACCGAGAGCGCCCCTGGCGAATACAAAGTGACCGTCCGGGACAACGGTCTTGGTCGGCGCTGGCTTTCACTTCTTGGTGACCCTAACCTTGGGGCCGGCGCCAGTCGCAATTGCACCCCGGGCTACTCTCCATGCCTTCCCCCCGCGTCGGACTATGACTGTCGTGGCAGCTCAGGCAACGGACCCAAATACACCGGACCCGTCCGCGTCACCGGTTCCGACCGCTACGACCTAGATCGAGACGGTGACGGAAAAGGATGTGAGCGGTCGTGACCTCTCCAAATCGAGCGAACTAACTGGCGATCTCTTCCCGGTGGCGAGGGCGATCTCTTCCCGGCGTGCGTGCGCCGGAATCAGCAAGATGCCACCAAGACAGACGCCCTCGTGTGTGCGTGCGCGTGCGCCGCGTACGTATTGGGGTGCTGACCAGGTCAACTACGCACTAGTGCTCTGCACAGTAAAGACCTCACCGGTGCAACGGTGTAGACAATCCGTCCCGTGTAGATCAAAAGCCATCCTGAGTGGGCTCCACCGATCAGTTTCGTGCGCTGAACCGGTCTAAACTTCCGAGACCGGCTGACGGAAGGCATGGCGCGATGCGGAAACTGATCTACGGCATGAACCTGACACTGGATGGCTACGTCGCCGCGCCCGGCGACGACCTCGGGTGGAGCGGGCCGAGCGACGAGCTGTTTCAGTGGTGGCTCGATCAGGAGCGGGCGATCGGCCTGTTGCTGTATGGGCGCAAGCTGTGGGAGGCCATGAGTTCCCACTGGCCGACCGGCGACCAGCAGCCCAATGCCACCCCGGCGGAGATCGAGTTCGCGCGGAACTGGCGGGACACGCCGAAGGTGGTGTTCTCCTCGGCGATGGAGAAGGTCGACTGGAACACCCGCCTGGTCACCGGCGACGCGGTCGCGGAGATCACCCGGCTCAAGGCTGAGGACGGCGAGC
>DASVEX010000251.1:0-25766 GCA_036380335.1 Propionibacteriaceae bacterium
CCGACCGTGCGCGGAAAGCTGCTGTCTTCCTCCCACGCAGACACGGCGGGCACATCAGTGACATACCTTCCGGCCCCTAACCACCGCGCCTGCTCCATCATCCAGACAGCACCGGCTCCCGCTCTACCCGACGCTCGCGGACCATTCGTGTCCGCTCGCGCCCGAGCGTGCGCGGAAAGCTACTGTCTTCCTCCCACGCAGACACGGCGACCTCATCAGTGACATACCTTCCGGCCCCTAACCACTGCGCCTGCTCGATCGTCCAGACAGCACCGGCGCCCGCTCTACCCGACGCTCGCGGACCATTCGTGTCCGCTCGCGCCCGAGCGTGCGCGGAAAGCTGCTGTCTTCCTCCCACGCAGACACGGCGGGCACATTTCCGAGCGCGCTAATCCGCATCGATACTGGCTCTATGGCCAAGGCGTCGCAGGACCAGGTGGTGACAGTCGAGGGCCGGACGATCAAGCTCACCAACCTAGACAAGGTGCTCTATCCGACGACCCGAACGACCAAGGCAGACGTCTTGTCCTATTACGCCCAAGTCGGCCCGACCATGCTGCCGCATGTCCGTGATCGGCCGGCGACACGCAAACGCTGGCCGGACGGGGTGGGTCAGGTCAAAGGCAAGCCGCCGACCGTCTTCTTCAACAAGGATCTGACGGCCGGTACGCCGGACTGGGTGCCGCGCCGCACCATCTCGCACAGAGATCACGACAACGACTACCCAGTGATCAACGATCTCGCAACACTCACCTGGCTCGCACAGCTGGCAGCCCTGGAGATCCACGTTCCGCAGTGGCGATTCGGTCCCGACGGCCGGCCGCAAAATCCTGACCGCCTCGTTCTTGATCTTGATCCGGGGCCCGGTGTTGAGCTGACCGCGTGTGCGTGGATTGCCCAGTTGGTCCGAGACATCCTGCGCGACATCGGTCATGAGCCGGTCCCGGTAACGAGCGGCAGCAAGGGCATTCATCTCTACGCGCCACTGGACGGCTCGCAAACACCGGAGCAGGCCACGGAGGTGGCGCGCGAACTCGCCCTGGCCCTCGAATCTGATCATCCCGACGTGGTGATCTCCACCATGAAACGCTCGCAACGGGACGGGAAGGTGTTCATCGATTGGAGCCAGAACAATGGCGCCAAGACGACTGTGTCCCCGTACTCGCTGCGCGGCCGGGATCGGCCGTGGGTCGCCGCGCCCCGAACCTGGCAGGAACTGGAAGATCCAGGGTTACGGCAGCTGGAGTACGAAGAGGTGCTGGCGCGACTGGCCGATCTTGGTGACCCGCTCGCTCCCTTGGCGCCGCAGACAGAGCGGGATCGGCTCGCCATCTATCGCAGCATGCGGGACGCGACCAAGACACCGGAGCCCGTGCCCGCCGGGCCGCCTGACCAGCAGGCTGATCGTTTCCGATTCGTCATCCAGGAACACCATGCGCGTCGACTGCATTACGACGTCCGGCTAGAACGCGGCGGTGTGTTGGCAAGTTGGGCAGTGCCCAAAGCACCGCCGACCGACCCGAAGGTCAACCATCTCGCGGTACGCACCGAAGATCATCCCCTTGAGTACCTGACTTTCCACGGCAGCATTCCTAGGGGCCAGTACGGAGCCGGCTCGATGACCGTCTGGGATACGGGGACGTACCGGCTGCACAAGTGGAACGAGGGCAAAGAGGTCATCGTCACCCTGTTCGGGCACCCCGATGGCGGGCTTGGTGGGGTGCGCAAATTCGCTCTTATCCATACGGGCACCGGAGACTCCCAGCCTGAGAAGAACTGGCTGATGCACCTCATGGAGACCGATCCGGAGGACCAGGACGTGCACCCTGAGCCGGTCGAAGGGCCCGCTGAGCCAGTCGAAGGGCCCGCTGAGCCGGTCGAAGCGCGCGATTCCACAGCGGAGATCGGCTTCCCTGAACACGTGGAGCCCATGCTCGCCACACTCGTCGACGCCGCCCGTTTCGGGGATGAAGACGGCTGGGCGTTCGAGATGAAGTGGGATGGGGTACGCGCCATTGCCTATCTCGCCGGTGGCCGAGTCAAGCTGCTCAGCCGCAAGGGCCGGGACGACACAAAGGCTTACTTTGACGTGGCTAACGAACTGTCCACGATCAATGTCGAGACGGCGATCTTGGACGGGGAAGTCGTGGTGACCGACGCCACCGGACGACCCAGCTTCGGCCTGCTGCAGCCTCGAATCAACCTCACCAAGCCGGCTGATATCGAGCGCGCGGCTAAGGCGTACCCAGCGCAGCTCATGCTCTTCGACATCCTCGAGTTGAACGGTCAGTCGTTGATCAAAAAGAGCTATCAGGAACGGCGGGAGATTCTGGAGAATCTGGTATCGCTCAAGCCTGGATCTCGGATCCAGGTACCACCGATCTTCGACGGCGATCTACAGGCCGCGCGTGACACTGCTGATCAACTTCGACTCGAGGGTGTGGTGGCCAAACGGCGCAATTCGATCTACCAGCCGGGACGGCGTACGCACACCTGGCTCAAGATCAAATTGCATCGGGCGCAGGAGGTGGTGATCGGCGGCTGGCGTGAGGGCCAAGGCCGCCGCGGCGGCGGAGTGGGATCGCTGCTGATGGGCGTGCCCAGCGCCGATGGTTTGCACTATGTCGGTCGGGTGGGATCGGGCTTCAACGACCGCCAGCTCGATGACATCCAAGCCAAGCTGGAGAGGCTCAGCCGCAAGACCTCGCCGTTTCTCGACGTGCCGCGCGAGGATGCCCGCGACGCACACTGGGTCACGCCGTCACTGGTGGGCGAGGTGACGTACGGCGAGCTCACCGAGCCGGGGCGGTTGCGCCACCCCGTCTGGCGCGGCCTCCGGCACGACAAGTCGGCCGACGAGGTGGTCTGGGAACGCGCGCCCGGAACGTGACACTTCCGCAAGCCCTCGACTAGACGCCGCGGGCCTCCAACTCAGCAATGGCCTTGTCGATATGTGCCTCCCGAGTCCTTGGAGTGCGGGCTGTCACAACGTCCAGAATCACGGCATATTGGCTCGTCCTACTGAGCGATGCGAACGCCGTAGCCGCGAGTGGGCTCGCCGCCAGGGCTGCGGCAAGATCGGGCGGCACCGTCGCCTCTCGCTGCGATTCGTACGCGGCGTCCCACCGTCCATCGGCCTTGGCCGCCTGCACCTCGGCGAGACCCGATGGTCGCATCCTCCCTTGAGCGGTGAGCTCGGAGACCTTGCGCACATTGACCTGCGACCAGCGGCTCTTCGGTCGGCGCGGAACGTACTTCTGCAGGTAGTAGTCCTCGTCGAAAGATTTGCGCTGCCCAGAGATCCAGCCATAGCACAAGCCGATGTCAACTGCCTCATCATCGGTCAGCGAGGCGATGCCGGATCCCTTCTTTGCGATCTTGAGCCACACACCAGAGCTCTCGTTGACGTTGGCCGCCAGCCATGCCTCAAACTCAGCCTCGTCGCGGAATGCGATCACCTCAGCAGCATCCGGTTCCGGCGTACGCGGCATGAGCCGAACACTAACCACGCCTCCCGAGCACCGGTCATAAACCCCGTGCCTGAATCGATCAAGCCCTGTTGTTAGTGGCCGGTTCCGTTGGCGAAGTCGCATCCGAGCAAGCGGTAAGGTAGTTCGCTTGATAGTCCCGCTCCCGCTCAAGGAGAGACCATGGCCGGACGTGCCAACTGCGTGATCGCCCTCCGGTCCGAGGGCGTCTCGCTGGTGCTCGATGTCACCGATGGGCAACTACCCGCCATCACCCACTGGGGTGCCGACCTGGGAACACTCGACCAGGCCGACGCCGCTGCGCTGATCATCGCCGCCGTTGATCCAGGCGGCGCGAATGTCGTCGACGAGCCGGTGCGTCTTGCGATACTGCCGGAGCATTGGACAGGCTGGGTCGGTCGCCCTGGATTAAGCGGCTCGCGAGAGGGCCGGAATTGGTCGCCCAAGTTCACCGCTACAAAGGTCCGTGTCGACGGCACGCCCGTGATCACGCCGGACGGCACGGTGACCATGATCAACGCTGGGCCCGCCTCGGTGGAGGTCGATGCGGTCGACGAGGTAGCTGAGCTGGCGCTACTCATCACCATCGAGATGACCGCAAGCGGGCTTGTCAGGGCACGCGCAGAAGTGATCAACAACGGCGTCGATCCGTACGCTGTCAACGACTGCGTGATCGCGTTTCCGCTGCCCCAGAGTGCCCGAGAAATTCTGGATTTTGCGGGGCATTGGTGCAAGGAGCGGGTACCGCAGCGGCAACCGTTGGGTGTTGGCACCCACCTCCGGGAGGGCCGGAAAGGCCGCACCGGTCCGGACGCGGCAACCCTGCTGCATGTCGGTGTGCCGGGATTTTCGTTCGCCGACGGGGAAATCTGGGCTGTGCACACCGCGTGGAGCGGCAACCACACGCACTATGCGGAGCGAGTCTTCACCGGCGTCCAAGTCATCGGTGGCGGCGAACTGCTGCTGCCCGGAGAGATCATGCTGCAAGCGAACGACAGCTACCTCACTCCGTGGATTTATGGCTCATACGGGAAGGGCCTCGATGCCGTGGCCGGCCGCTTCCATCGCTTCCTCCGCGCTCGAGAAACTCATCCGTCGGCCACCCGCCCGGTCACTCTGAACGTCTGGGAAGCGGTCTATTTCGATCATGACCTGGACCATCTTGCTGATCTTGCAGATCGGGCAGCGGCTGTCGGTGTCGAGCGCTATGTGCTCGACGACGGCTGGTTCGGGGGGCGGCGCGATGATCACGCCGGACTGGGCGACTGGACTGTGTCACCAGAGGTCTGGCCAGATGGTCTCCATCCTCTGGTGGATAAAGTGACCGGACTTGGTATGGAGTTCGGGCTCTGGTTTGAGCCCGAAATGATCAACATCGACTCCGCAATGGCACGAGAGCACCCGGAATGGATCATGTCCACCGGCAACCGGCTGCCCGTGGAATCGCGACATCAGCAAGTGATCAACTTAGGCATTCCGGAGTGCTATGCCTACATTCGGGATGCCATCTTCGACATTCTCGCCGAATACAAGATCAGTTACATCAAGTGGGATCACAACCGCGACCTGATCGACGCCGGCACCGTACCGGACGGCCGGCCCGGCGTACATGAGCAGACGCTGGCCTTCTACCGCCTGGTCGATGAGATCAAGGCCGCTCACCCCGGACTGGAGATCGAGACGTGCTCCTCCGGAGGAGGCCGTGTTGATCTTGGCGTCCTGGAGCGCACTGACCGCGTCTGGGTCAGTGACTGCATCGATCCGCTGGAACGTCAGCAGATGAACCGCTGGACCGCTCAGCTGCTGCCGCCCGAGCTGTTGGGCTCACATATTGCCTCGCCACGTTCGCACTCCACGGGCCGCAGGCACGATCTGTCCTTCCGCGCCGCCACAGCGGTCTTCGGTCATCTGGGAATCGAATGGGACCTCACGACAGCAACGCCCGAAGATCTGGTGGAACTTGGAGAATGGGTCAGTTTCTACAAGGCAAACCGGGTGCTCCTGAACCGCGGCGACCTGATACGTCTCGACATCGCCGACCCGACCCTCCTCGCATACGGCGTGATCGCTTCGGATCGCTCATCGGCGATCTATACCGTTGCCTCGGTCGGCCGGTCAGAGGTGATGCTGCCTGGTCGGTTGCGGTTCCCGGGCCTAGATCCACAGCGGCGCTATCGCATCCGGCCAATCGTGGTCGGACGTGCACCGGCGGGCCTGAACCCCCCACCCTGGTGGGGCGTCACCAAGGCGACTTTCGATCCCTCGGGCGAACGTCACAGCACCGGTTGGGGGCTGCCTGCGGATGGTGGCCGAGGCCTGGTAGTTTCCGGCGCCACGCTCGCCTCGGCAGGAGTGATGGCCGCCGACATTCACCCGGAGCACGCGATTCTCTACCGTGCCGAGGCCATCGACTGATCAGCTGACCTACTCCGGAAACGCACGTGCACGTGCGGTCCTGTCGCGATGCATCCGTTGCACAACGCGTGCATCGCGTAAGCATCGAACGTGCACGTGCGTTCCTGCCGGCAGGGTCAAGCCGGATCTGCTCGGCGGATTCAGAGCCCTTCGGCCAGTGCTGTTGCCATAGTCGGCGCAAGTGGCAGCCGCGGGATCAGCGTGGCCTGGACCGCGTGATACAGATCAGGCTTGCCTGGCCACACCGTCTCGATAACGTGATTGCTGGCGTCGAGCTGATGGTGCCACGAGCCGTACGTTCGATCGAGGAGATAACGCTCGGCGTAGGCCCACCAGGTCGCGGCTAACTCGGCATAACGATCATTATTGCCGGTTCGCGTTCGCAACGACGCCGCGGCAGCGATGGCCTCGGCGAGAACCCAATGCATTCGGTCGCGGACCACCGGTGTGCCGTCCCAATCAGTGGTGTAGACAAAGCCGTCGGCACCGTCGACCGCCCAACCATCGCTCACCGCACGATCGAACAGTCCTTCGGCAGCCGGCAACAACCAATCGGGCGGGTCGGCCAAGGATGCCTCGAGATGCAGCAGCAATCTCGACCACTCCAGACCATGCCCGACGGTGGCTCCATACGGCTGGAATTGATCATCCGGACGATCGCGGTTGTGTTCGAGCTGAGGTTGCCAATCCGGGTCGAAGTGTTCGGGGATGCGCCAGGAATGCGGCTCGGCAAACTCCAGCGCCACACGCCGACTGATACCAAGGGCGGACGCGCGCAGTGCATGATCAGCTGTGACATCCGCAGCGGCGAGCAGAGCCTCGACCCCGTGCATGTTTGCGTTTACGCCGCGGTAGTTGTCGAGTTCTGTGAAGGCACCGTTCCAGGAGTCGACGAACATGCCCGCGTCGTCGTCGAAGAACCGCTGTTGCCAGACGTCGAGCGCCTCCGTGAGCAGGGTGCGAGCCCCGGGCACGTCGGCCACGGCACCAGACGACGCGGCCAACACCACAAAGGCGTGGGAATAACACGCCTTCTCGTCCGGACTGTTCCCAGCTGCGTCAATGCTGGTCAACCAGCCGCCATGCGCGTCGTCTCGCAGCCGGCCGGTCAGCCCGGCGAGAGCCTGAGCAGCAAGATCAGCATCGCCGCTACGGCCCAGGAGGTGGCCGACGGCGTACACATGAAGCATTCGGGCGGCGATATAGGTGTAAGCCGGGCGGGAGAGGTCAGGCTGGCCTTGAGCATCGAGCCACGCGGCGCCGCCCAGCGGATGAGGGAAGTGCCGACCGAAATCGAGCAGTCGATCACATTCGGTGGCGAGCGTCGCACTGGGGATCCCCGCGTCAGGTAAGGACATGCCCTCACCGTAATGGCGGGACGACTGAGACGATAAGCACCATGACCCAGACCCAAGCAGTCGATCATGAAGCTGAAATCGCTGGCCGGCTGGCACAGCTGAGCCTGGAACAGAAGATCCGGTTGATGACGGGTGCTGACATTTGGGCGCTGCACGCGATAGCGGAGATTGGGCTGCGGCGGCTGGTCACCTCCGACGGTCCGGCAGGGGTTCGTGGCGAAACCTGGGATGAGCGCAGCCCGTCTGCCAATGTGCCCTCCCCCACCGCGCTGGCTGCGAGCTGGGATCCGGTTCGTGTCGAACGGATGGGCCGGCTGCTGGCCAGTGAGGCGCGTCGCAAGGGCGTCGATATCTTGCTGGCCCCGACGGTCAACCTGCACCGAACTCCGTACGGCGGCCGGCACTTCGAATGCTTCAGCGAAGATCCCGAGCTGACCGCCATGATCGGCATCGCGTACGTTCAGGGACTGCAGGCCGAAGGGGTGGCCGCGACAGTCAAGCACTTCGTTGCCAATGACTCCGAAACAGACAGATTCAGCGTCGATGCGCTGGTCGATGAGCGGGTGCTGCGGGAGTTGTACCTCGCACCGTTCGAACGCATCGTTGCGGCCGGTGCCTGGGCGATGATGGCGGCCTACAACAGGGTGAACGGCACGACCATGACCGAGAACCTGTTGCAACGCAACGTGCTGAAGCGGGAATGGGCTTTCGACGGCGTGATCATGTCCGACTGGTACGCCACGCGATCGGTGGTGGCAGCCGGCGAGGACCTGCTGGATCTGGCTATGCCCGGACCGGAAAGCCCCTGGACCGAGTGGCTGCTTGACGCAATGCAGTCCGGTCAGATTTCTGAATCGGCTGTCGACGGGCACGTGTTACGTATCCTGCGGCTGGCGGCTCGAGTCGGCGCACTCGATGGACTGGCGGCCGCGACGCCTCCAGCCCAGCGCTGGAGTGATCAGGAGCTGAGCTCAGAGCTGCGGGCCGCGGCTGCCGCCGGGATGGTGTTGATCAAGAACGATGGCCTGTTGCCACTCGACATGAGCTCGCTGAAGCAGGTTGCCTTGATCGGCCCGAATGCCGCGACGGCCCGAACCCTCGGCGGCGGAAGCGCAACGGTCTTCCCGCCCTACGTCGTTTCTCCGCTCGATGGGCTGCGCGCTGCGCTCGGTGCAGAGATCACGATCGTGCCAGCAGTCGGGGTGCGGAGTAGCGAGCGCGCCGATGTCGCCTCGAAAGATCTGCTGCAACTGCCCGATGGCACCGGCCCCGGCGTCGAGGTGATCTTCTTCGATGCCAGTGATCGCGAACTAGGTCGACAGCAGCGGCAGGCCGCCAGCATGATGTGGTGGGGGCCGGTACAGGAAGGCGTCAACGCCAGCGAAATTGATCATCTGCAGCTGAGTACTCGGCTGCGAGTGCCCGAATCTGGTCGTTACCGCGTAGGCACATCGGGGCTAGGTGATTTCCGGCTGATCATCGACGGGGAGACTTTGTTCGACGAGACGATCACACTGCCGCTAGACGCAGACATGGTCGAGGGAATCATGAAGCCGCCGCAGCAGCTGGCGGTTGTCGAGTTGGAGGGCGGTCGGGATGTGCCCGTCGAACTCAGCTATCGCACGACCGGCGGCGAGACCATGCTCGGCGGTGCCGAGGTCACGATGCTTACCGTGCAGCTCAACGTTGAGCCAGTGATCGATGAGCAGTCGGAATTTGATCATGCGGTGCGTTTGGCGGCCGAATCCGACGTCGCCGTACTAGTTGTTGGTACCAACGAGGAGGTGGAGAGTGAGGGCTTCGACCGCACGAGTCTGGCGCTGCCTGGCCTTCAAGACGAGCTGGTGACTGCCGTCGCGGCTGCCAATCCGCGGACAGTGGTGGTCGTGAATTCCGGGGCACCCGTGCTTCTTCCCTGGTTGAGTGAGGTGGCCGCCGTCTTGGTGTCGTGGTTCCCGGGACAGGAATTCGGCAACGCTCTGGCCGATGTCGTGACGGGAGCTGTCGAGCCGGGTGGGCGACTTCCGGTGACATGGCCTGGCTCCGAGGAAGGCCTGCCGCCGGTTACACCCGTGAACGGCGAGCTCCCCTACGACGAGGGCCTGCTGATCGGATATCGCTGGTATCTCGCGACGGATCGAACGCCCGCATTCCCGTTCGGTTTTGGATTGGGCTACACGACGTGGGCCTATGAGGACATGGCCGTGAACGGCAACACTGTGACTGTCACCGTACGCAACAGCGGAACCCGGGCTGGTCGCGAGGTCGTCCAGGTGTACGCCAGTCGAGCAGATAGTCGGGTGCAACGCCCGCCGCGCTGGCTCGTCGGCTTTGCAGCTGTCGATGTCGAGCCCGGAGAAGTGGCCCAGGCAGCTATCACGTTGGGCGATCACAATTTCCGGAATTGGGACAGCTCCGCCCATGCCTGGACGATTGAGCCCGGCACGTACCAGCTGCACGCCGGTCGTTCGGTCAACGACACACCGCTGAGCGCCGAGTTGACTGCGCTCTGAAATCTCCCGCGACGAGCTGGACTTATGAGCTGATGGGCGCCCGAAGCAGTACCTCGTTGGTGTCGGACTGACGAATTTCAAGATCAGCGATCTGCGAGAGGCGCAACGGAGTCATGCCACTCGGTCGCATCAGTTTGTTCGGCGTCGCGGGCCATTCCTTGATCTCCTCGCTGTGACCGGACCGGTCAACCACGAAGATCGAATACTCATCGTGGCCACCACCGGGTCGCGGATCATTGACCTCGGCGTAGACACACTCCACGTTGATCTGGGTGCCGTCGCTGCCAGGTATGACATCGGCGACGGCTGTGATCGAGGAGGGTACGACTTGAGAAAAGGCGACCCGCTGCGGACTATCGGGCCGGAGCGGGATCAGGCCGGTGCCAACGGCCACCCCGCCGATCACCAGGACTGCCGCTGCTGCGATGCCCGCCACCGCGGCGAGCATCTTACGCCGCCGGGTCCGGGCCATCTTGATCATCTTCGGCAGCAGTGAGGTCGGCGGGCCCGCCTCGATCAGCTCCGTCTCTGTGGCTGTCGCTTCCATCAGTTCCGCGTCGGTGGCGGTCGCGGTCATCGTTTCGCCGTGCCCGGTTGTATTGTCGACCGCCATTGACAACATCGCTGCGTCCGCTGGCGAGACTTGGCCGAGCAGACCTGGGATGCCAGCCAGCTCCGATACCGCCCTTTGGCAGGCTGGGCAGCTGGCCAGATGCTCTTCGTACTCCCGTCGGTCAGCAGGAGATAGCGCACCCAGCACGTACGCCGCATCCCACTGCGCGAACTTGTCGGGTGGTGCGTTCATGGCCGAGTCACTCCTTTCTCCTGCAGTGCCAATCTGAGCGTTCTGAGTCCGTAGTGCAGCCGAGACTTGACGGTCCCCTCGGGGATTCGGAGCCGAGCGGATATGTCGGCGATCGATCTGCCCTCGTAGTAGGCGGCACTGATCACCGAGCGATGCTCCAGCGACAAGCTGCTCAGCGCCTCCGCGATCAGCCAGCGATCGAGGACCACGCTGGTCGCGTCGCCGACGCTCTCCTCCGGGGGCTCCTCGATCCGCTGCTCATGCCGCGATGCCGCGCTGCGCCACCGGTCGATGATCAAGTTGCGGGCGGCGGTGAATAGCCACGCGCGGGCCGCGGCTTCATCGCGTTGACCGAGGCTGGGATCCTTCCATGCCTTGAGCAGCACCTCCTGAACGATGTCCTCAGACATCTGGCGATCGTGGGTCAGCCGCATGGCGAACCGCCACAGCTCGCCGGCGTGGCGGTCGTGCAGGTCTTGCAGCGCGGCCTCACGCTGTCCGCCGCCCACCGCGACTCCTCCCGACACCAGGCCTGCTGTTGTCTGCAGGCTCACCGCCGTCGCCACGTTATTGCCCTGCCCTCATCTTTCATCGATGAGGACGACAGCGACGCGCTCTCAGTTCAAACTCTCGATGGTAGCCAGCCCGTTCCCTAGTGTCGTGCATTCGAAGTCCCTTGACAGTAGGCGTCGTCCAGGTGGATGCCTGTCGTCGCAAGGCGACGCGCGGCGTCGACACGCAAGGCCGAGGAGGAGTCCCATAGCGGTGTTCTATGGGCGACGACGAGAACGCAGCGGGGCGCCGCAGGGCGGCGCATACGTCAAGCGACTTCGGATGCTCGGCACTAGTCCTTGATGGGCCTCAGCCAACCTCGCCGCGTACGCTCGTCCGCTCGGTCGCCTGCGGATGCGCTTCGGCCAGATGATCGCCTGGGCACAGCACCAGTAGCGACTTGCCCTCATGGGGTCCGAGCGTGATCGGGAAGGTATGCAGATCGTCAATCTCACCGATCTCCTGATCGGTGAACATGTCGACCAACACGCTGCCTGGTACGAGGTATTCGGACTGGACGCTGCCCGAAACGAGCTGTGCCGAAAAGTTCAAAACCGTCACCTGCTCGGCGTCGCTGAGCTGATGAACCATCACCAGCATGGCCTTGTTGGACACCTGCGGCACATCGAGCTGGACGCTGCTGGCGATTCCATACCGCTTGCGGATCGCCAGGATCTCAGCGAGCCGGCGAGCAAATGACGAGCTGTCCCGCAACTGCTCAGGCAGCGAACCGTAGAGGCTGATGCCGCGCGGCATTTTGGACAACGACTCGTGGGCGTGCGGGCGATAGTCCATCAGGTCGTACGCCGCCCGGTGAATCCAGCGGGTATCGCCATCGGCGAGCAACCGGCTGACCTGCCGCCGTTCCAGCGTGAGCATTCCGCAGAGGTCCCAACCAGATAGTGCAAAGACCCCCGGTTGCAGAGCGTTGAACATGGCCAGCAACAGGTGGGCCTGCTTGATCTTGTCGATCTGCTCGGAAGTAAGCGCTGAGATGCTGCGCATGCCGAGTGCGGCAGCGATGATCGTTGCAGTCGTTGACGCGATGCCGTTCTGGGTGAAGGTGGCATTGTACGGAGCGGCATCGCCGGTCAGATGATCAAGAAGGTCCCGGCGCACGGTTACGGCCAGCTCATGACCGGTGAGCGGCTGACCGTGGAACGTAAAGGTGTCCCGCGCGTGCAGGGTCTCGAAGTGCACCAATTCGTAGGTCAGCTCGTCGTGGTTCTGCAGGGCGTGGACCAGGGAGGCCGGTTCCACTCGGTATGTCCTGGCGAGGTTGAGCGTGAGACGGACGAACTCGGTATCGCCGGTCGCGATCGCATGGTGATACGCGGGTCGGTTGATGAAGTCGTAGGAGAGGTCGGCTCCGCGCGCGGCAGAACTCTGGATGTCATCGATCGTGAGATTGAGCTCCTGGAAGGTGAAGCCACCTACTTTGCGAACCATGCTGGCGATCAGCTGATTGGCAGCCTCGGACAACGGATGGCCCTCCGACCAGGCAGGAGAGTCTTCAGCGCTCTTCTCCACCCCGAGGAATCCGTTGGCATCCAGTCGCAGCGCACCACTACCAAGATCACCAAGCGAGTGCAGAGCGTCGCCGATCACCAGCCGCATGCCGGCGAAGCTCGGGTCCAGCCAGTTGATCGAGGGCTGGCCCTCCTTGAAGTAGTGCAGATACACCCAGCGGCGCTCCACACCATCCGGTCCCAACACCGGCGGCGTGGCGCTCCAGTTGGTGTCCTTGACGCCAGGCTCGTAAAAGATCACCCGCTGCATCCGACCGATGATGTAGCCGTGTTTAGCTAGTTGATCTTCAGCCTCAAGGTCGAGGTTCACCGAATCGCCCTTGGACACCTCCGGCAACAGATGCCAATCCTTGGGATCGATCTCGACCATGTGGTAGATGCCGGGATAGTCGCCGATTTTCATCTCGGCGAGCCTGAAATCCGCTCCCTTGCCGGTATGGCCGGGCACGATGTCGTCGATCACCATTCCGAGGTGCCCAGCCGCCACGTCACACATCGACCGGAACTCCTCCTCGGTTCCGAACGCCTCGTCGATCTGGGTGCTAATTCGGTCAAAGTGCCCATCCACGCTGGGCGTGGGATCCCAGCCCACCAGACCACCCCCCTTCTTGACCGGACCCGTATGGAGGCCGTCGATGCCGATCTCCTCGAATGCGGCCCAGAGCTCCTCGTCGCCCAGAGTGCCGAGGAATGAGGTGCCCGGCTTGGTGATCATGGAAATCGGGTACGCCGTGAACCACACGGACGCCTTCTCGGTGGCCGCCCGCGGGTCGGGGTTGGCGAACGGGTTCTGCCACATGCTGCCCTGGCCAGAGAACTGGGTAGCAAACGCTTTCGCGTCCTCGAGCATCGACTCTCCGAGAAGCCATCTGACGTAGGCGCCGTTGTCGCCGGTCGGTTTACCGACCCGCTCAGCTTTGGGTCTCAGCGCGAAAAGATCACGAAGCCGTCCGCGCGGCCGCAGTCGTTTGGGCCGCGCCGGATAGAAATTTTCGTCGTAGCTGATTTCGCTTGCTTCGTGTGCCGGCGGTGTCGGGTCGTCCGCATCGATCTCGCTCATTGGTCCCCTGTTCGCGCCCGCTGGAGCCAGAGATTGCGGACGCCGCCCACGTTAGTCCAGTCATGAACCTCCTTTTGGTCGGCTCGCGCCCGGTCGGGCTCCCCAGATCCTGTCTTCCTCCCGCGCTCACACGACGACC
Organism: Propionibacteriaceae bacterium; assembly: GCA_036380335.1. Classification (GTDB taxonomy): domain Bacteria; phylum Actinomycetota; class Actinomycetes; order Propionibacteriales; family Propionibacteriaceae; genus Microlunatus. The sequence continues at coordinate 13,860 of DASVEX010000251.1, forward strand.
CAAAGACCAAGCCACGCTCATTCTGAGAGGTCGTGCTCGCTTAGTCGTCCAGACAGGATCCGTCGCCCACCTTAGAGCTGAGCGTGCCAGTTGTAACTGCCGAGCTTCGCCTCGACCTGCTTGTCAAGATCAACTCCGAGTTGCCGGGCCAGAATGGCAGCCGCAATCACGACTTCAGCAAGATCTCCGCCAAGATCATCGGGAGCGCCGTAGCCCAGACCTTCGCTCATGGCTCGCCGCAGGCCTTTGACACTTTCGCCGGAGCTTTCGGCCAGGCGCAATGCCGTATCAGTCAAAGCATCTTCGCCATCCCGTTCCCGAAGGCCATCCGCAAGCGCGATGATCCGCGGATCGGTCGCGATCAAGGCCAGATCGGGGTCAGGATCACCACCGAGAATCAGAAAGCGATATCCGATGATCTCTGCCCTGAATCCGCGTTCGCCAGGTCGTCGTTCGCGCAGTTCGCTGAAGACGACACCTGCCGCTCGGTGCAGCAAGAAGAGCCCACTCAGCTCGCCTGGCGGTACATGGATCTGAAGCTCGATGCCAATGCCGCGGGGAACGATGTAGGGATCACTGGGCCGGACCAATTCGACACGCGACCGGGCAAGGGATAAGCACGCCCGTGGTTGCTCCTGATGGCGGACAGACTCGTACTCGACCTTCCAACCGGCCTGGCTGAAGATCGACGCGGCGGCGTATGGATCCTCGGTTGCAAGCAGGGGGGCAAGCATTCGCATGACTCCAAGACACAAGCGGTTGCGCTGCTGCTCACTTTTCCACAGATGGCGCCGGTCGGGGTGAGACGCGGCGGGCCGTTCGGGACCGTTACACAGTCGTGTCCTGCAGACACCAGCCCGCCCTAGACTCGGGACGATCATGCCGAGGGACTCGATGCGCAACGCCGCCGCAACCACTCCGCTGCGAATGGTCATTGTTGGCCTGATCATGCTCGTGACAATTGCTACCGGGTGCTCTCGGCTCGCTGGTGCGCAGCAGGTCCACAACCTGACGTGGAGTCGCATCGCGCTGCCCGCCGGCGTCGAAGCGTCCTCGTTGGCCGTCACGGCAGCCGGGTTGTTGGTCGGTGGCCGCGGGTCAGCTGGTGGCGATCATCCCGTGCTCTTCGTTGTCGATGCCTCGGGCGCCGTGCGACCGGTGCCGCTGCATCCGCACAGCCCGTACGCGAAGGTCGCCGACCTCGTGTCGCTAGCCGCCCGCGGGCAAGAGGTTGTTGCCCTTGGCGCAGCACATGGCGGAGCACATGCGAACTTCCGATGGACAGTGTGGTCTGGATCCACGAACGGCTTGGACGATTACCCACAGACTTTCGAGACCTTCGGAGGTCAGAGCGCCGGTGGCCTGCTCGACATCGTCTTCACCTCAGAAGGGCCGGAAATCGCCGGCACCTGGGCCGCCCCGGAGGGCGGTCTGGATGCCGCGGTATGGCTGCCCCACGGGCACCGCTGGATTCGCCGGAACTCGACCGGCACCGCACTCGCCAACACACCGCAGCTCCAAGTCGCACCGCGCACGGCTTTCGGAGGCGCAGCCATGATCATCTCTGGCTCGGTGATCACCTTTGACAACGGCGTGCAGCAGCGGCCGGCCGTCTGGATCCAGCGGAATCACCGGGAGCCCTGGACGCTACTCCAGCTTCCCGAAGCCGGCACGCACGGTGAGGCGCTGTCGAGCATCTGCTCGGAGAGCTCGGAGCGCTGCTGGGTCTCCGGCTACGCCGATGGCATGGTGGCGCTGTGGACCTTCGACGCAACCGCTAGCCCGGCAACGGGCAGTCGCGACTCGACTCTGCCCCGGATGCAGCACGACGCCGAGGATGCTGGACCGATCACCGTCACGTCGGCTGACCGGCCGGCCCTGCTGGTGAGCCATCTCGGCACGACCCAGCTGCTGATGAGCGACAGCCAGGGTTGGCGTACCTTCACCGGCCCGGCTGGGCCGGTTATCGACGCGACCACCGTGGATGATCGGCTGTACGCAATCACCCGAGCCGGCGACGGAGTCGAGCTCTGGACCACGAATGTGCCCTGAGGTGAGCGAATGTGCCGTGAGCCTGTTGAAGCTGCTCGCGCTTCGACCGGATCAGGACGCCTTTAGGGACGCGAGCGCGCGGAGAGCCAGCGAATACCCGAGCACCCCGAAGCCCACGATCACCCCAGCGGCCACGGGCGACACGTACGAGTGCTGCCGAAACGCCTCGCGGCTGTAGACGTTGGAGATGTGCACCTCGACCACCCGAGCGCCCGATCCGATGATCGCGTCGTATAGCGCAATGCTGGTGTGCGAATAGCCGGCAGCATTCAGCACCACACCAACGGCGTTGCCCCCAGCCTGCGCGGCGCCAGCCTCTTGGATCCAATCGACCAACTCGCCCTCGCGGTTGGTCTGGCGAAAGTCCAGATTCCAGCCCAGCTCGCTAGCCACGCGTGTGCAGGAACTCTCGACATCGGCCAAGGTCGCCGTGCCGTAGATCTCTGGCTCACGAAGGCCCAGCAAATTGAGGTTCGGGCCGTTGAAGATGTAGGCCGTACGTCTCGGGCTTGTCGGGCTGGTCATGGTGGTACTCCATCACACCCGCGTGCCGACAAAGAGCTCTCGTGGAAGTCGGTCGTCATTGGTGACTTCCGCGACGGAACGGGCCTGGAACCCGGCCTCTGTCAGCACCTTGAGCCACAGGGCGCGTGGAAAGAGGCCCAGTTCGTGCCGATCGTGAACCACCGTGACTGAGCCGTCCGCAGTGCGAAGCAGGAACGCGAAGTCGGTGCGGGTGCGGGTGTCGCTCGGGTCCGGATCGGTTGACCACTCGAGGTAGCGCGCACCGCGGCCGTCAGGCGCATCGTGCCCGCCATGCTCGGTGGCCGGCTCGAAGTTCTCGGCGATGTCATCTGGCACGAAGACCGCGACACCATCCACCCGGCAGTGTTGGTACGCGGTGTCGACCGCTTGGCGAAGATCGTCTTCGCTCCTCATGTAATCGATCGCGTCATGGACAAAGATCGCATCGAAGGTCCGGCCCAGCCGCAGCGTCCTCATGTCTGCTTCGATGTGCTCACACTCAGGATTGAGCTGCCTTGAGATGGCGAGCATGTCAGCCGACAGATCGACCAGAGTCATCTCGAATTCGCTCTTGAGGTGGAAGGCGTTGTTACCGCCACCGCTTCCCAGTTCGAGCACCGTGCGAGCGGGCGGGTTCGCCGTACGCAGCAAAGAGGCGGCGAAGGATGCTTCCCCGATGTACTCCTCGGGCGCAGAGATCAGCGGCCACCAGGACGCGATGTCGGCATAGAGACGCTGCGTCGGGGCTGCATCGTGATCATGATTCTGATCAGCCAGTTCACTCACCTGACCGAGACTAGGGCACTAGCGATCTGCAGCACTCGACTCATGCCACGGGTTGTCCCGCCGGCTGGCCAAGCCGCGTAGGTAGGCGGCCTGGCCTAGGTGCTGCAGGGTGTCGCCGATCACGCTGACCAGCCGGACCGCTGCGGTCACCGGCGGGTCCCAGCGGGTATCGACGATCCGATCCAGCTCTTCGGAGGTGAGGTCCCCGAGGTAGCTCATGGTGAGCTCGTGAACCGCACGGTGGTACTCGGCAAGAAGATCGCCGCTGACCCGGACCGCGGCCACCTGTTGCGGACCATGACCGTAGCCGGTGGCCCAGGTGCTGAAGGGCAGGCCAAACCTCTCCCGCCACGTGGCCCACGCCTGCTCGATCTGCGCCAAGTTGGCGACGTGATCATCTTGAATGCGACTCAGGTGCCAGATGAGCCAGGCAATCGAGTTCGCTCCAGGATCTGGACGGTACGTGGCGATCTCGTCGGTCAGGCCATCGGTGAGGTCGATCACCCGATCGCGTACCCGGCCAAAGGAATCGACCAGAATCTGCTGTGCATGATCGGTCATGGCTCATAACGTTAACGGCTATCCAGACCGTGCTACACCTAGGAGAGGTGGTACGGCTCGGGATCGGACTTGTGACGATCATCGGCACCGACCTGTTGCTGGCCGCCAGCCTGAACCGAACCGGGCGACCCTGACCGTTCCAGCCTAATGATCACCGACTTCGACGTCGGAGTATTGCTCCCCACCGCCGTCGAATCCAGCGGGACCAGAGGGTTGGTCTCGGGGTAGTACGCCGCGGCCGAGCCGCGTGGTGTCTGGTAGGCGACGATCCGGAAGTCCCGCGCCCGGCGTACGTGGTCATCGCTCTCCCAGTGGGTGACGAGATCGACGATGTCGCCATCGCGGAAGCCCAGCTCCTCGATGTCGCCCGAATTGACGAACACCACTCGGCGACCGCCCTCGACGCCTCGGTAGCGATCGCTGAACCCATAGATCGTGGTATTGAACTGATCATGGCTACGGATGCTCTGCAAGATCAAGTGCTGGGGTGGCACCTGGAGCGCCTGGATGGCCGACACCGTGAACTCAGCCCGTCCTGACTTGGTAGGAAACCTTCGCGAGTCGCGCGGCGGGTGTGGCATCACAAAGCCACCGGGCTTGGACACGTTAACCTCATAGCTCTCACAGCCGGGCACAACGCGAGCTATGTGCAGCCGAATTCGACGATAGTCATCCCGCATCGCCTGCCAATCAATGTTGTACCGATCACCGAGGGTCGCCTCGGCCAATCCCGTAACGATCGACACCTCCGACCGCAGCTGAGGACTCGCGGGAGTCAGTGGCCCGCGGGATGCGTGCACCGAGCAGGTCGAGTCCTCCACGGAGACGAACTGCGGACCGCTTGCCTGTACGTCGACCTCCGTACGACCCAGGGTCGGCAAGATCAACGCCGTGGCACCACATGTCAAGTGTGATCTGTTGATCTTGGTTGAAATCTGCACCGTCAGCTGCGCCCCGCGTAAGGCCGCTGAGGTCACCTCTGTATCTGGCGCAGCCTGCACGAAATTCCCACCGAGCCCGATGAAGATCTTGGCCCGGCCGTCGCGCAACGCACGGATCGCGTCGACAGTGTCATACCCGTTCTCGCGGGGCGGGTTGAATCCGAACTCAGCCTGGAGCTGATCGAGAAAGTGAGCCGGCGGGCGCTCCCAGATGCCCATCGTGCGGTCGCCTTGCACGTTGGAGTGGCCGCGGACGGGCAGCAGCCCGGCCCCGGGTTTGCCGATGTTGCCTTGGGCGAGTGCGAGGTTGACGATCTCGGAAATGGTGGCCACGGCGTTGTGATGCTGAGTCAGGCCCATAGCCCAGCAGAACACCGTGCGATCGGACTCTCGGAGCAGTTGAGCAGCCTCAGTGATTTGTACGCGCGATAGACCAGTCGTGGCCTCCACCAGGTCCCAATCAATCGCCGACACGTGACCGAGCCAGCTGTCGAAGCCATGAGTGTGTTTCCTGATGAACTCATGATCAAGCGCGTTCCACTGCACCAGCAGTGCACCCCACGCCTGAAAGAGGGCAAGATCGCCATTGATCTTGATCGGCAGATGCAGGTCGGCAAGATCGGTGCCCTTGCCGATGAGCCCACGCGGCGTTTGCGGGTTGCGAAAGTTGATCAAGCCGGCTTCGCGCAGCGGGTTGACGGCGATGATCTTGGCGCCGCGGCGTTTGGCGACTTCCAGAGCCGACAGCATCCGGGGGTGGTTGGTGCCGGGATTCTGACCCGCCAAGATCAGCAACTTGGCGTTGTAGACATCCTGCAACGTGACGCTCGCCTTGCCGATCCCGATGGTCTCGGCCAGCGCCACGCTGGTCGACTCATGGCACATGTTGGAGCAGTCGGGCAGATTGTTGGTGCCGAATGCGCGCACGAACAGCTGGTAGCTGAACGCCGCCTCGTTCGAGGTTCGCCCCGAGGTGTAGAAGATCGCTTCATCAGGGCTCGCCAGCCCATTGAGCTGATCAGCGATCAGCTGGAGCGCCGCGCCCCATTCGATGGGCACGTAGTGCGAGGCGCCCGGCTTCTTGATCATGGGATGGGTAATCCTGCCCTGCTGACCGAGCCAGTGCTCGTCGTGCCGGTCTAGGTCGGCGATGCTGTGCTGGGCGAAGAACGCCGGGGTAGCCCGCGCGGTCGTACCCTCCTCCGCAACAGCCTTGGCGCCGGTCTCGCAGAATTCCACCGTATGCCGATGGCCCGGGTCGGGATCGGGCCATGCGCAGCTCATGCAGTCGAAACCTTCGGCCTGATTGAGATTGAGCAGGGCCCGCGCTGCGCGCCGCGGCCCCATCTTCTGGACCGATCGTTTCAACGCTACCGCTACACCAGGGATGCCAGCAGCATGATCGTCTGGCTCGGAGACGGCGACCTTGGCGGCGTCGTTCTTGCGCGGCCTACGCATCTAACCCTCCGTCTGATCCCTCGAGGACGGGAAACAGCAGGCGAGAAGCGGACGAGATCGCCACGGGTTCGTGAGGGGGAACGGCCCCAGCAGTGCGGCAGCGCAGGACTGGCGCACCCGGCCGGCTGGCGGCCACGTCGACCTCACGTACGCTGGCCCGCAGCCACCCGGCGGTTGCGTCGCTCACACACCCGGTCGCGTCAACGTCCTGTAGCACCGCGATCCACGCGGTGTCGTCCGCGGTGGCCGTGGCGGTCAGCCGGAGCTCGATGTCGCCGACCATGTCCACATCCATATCGAGCGGCGCGCTGGTCCAGGTCAACTGCGACGGCGGCTCGGCGGCCGGATCGGCCGGAACGTGATTGAGCCCAGTCCCGAGACAGCGGTACGAGCGCTGGCCGGGTGTTCCCTCATCGTCGGACAGCCCTCCATCGGCCCGCAGCGCGAGCTCGCGGCGCACGTCGGCAAGGAGCCGGATGCCGTCCCGCATCGGCACTGAAACGTCGTCGTCGCGTCGCATGTCGTACTCCGGCTGGGAGAGGCTGCGGTACTCACGACCGGTGGTCTGCGGCCCGTTGAGCTTGCGCTGGCCCGGTGCAGTGCCAGCCGCCCGGACGGTGCTGTTGCTCGCCATGACTTCTCCGCCCTTCTGTGCCACGTCGATGAAGTGAAGGTTAGACCGGCGGGCGGAGCTATCGGGTCGCGCGACCCTTGGTTTGGTTACCCACGAGTAGCATAATGAAAGTTACTGGCAAGTAACTTGTCTCAGCGAGTGCCGGTGAGGTGTCAGATGAGCCACTACAAGTCGAATGTCCGCGACATCGAGTTCAACCTGTTCGAGGTGCTAGGGCGCGAAGAGATCCTGGGCGTCGCACCGTACGCCGACCTTGATCAGCAGACCGTGTCGGCGATCCTCGCCGAAGTTGATCATCTTGCTACGACGAGGCTCGCCGAGTCGTTCGCTGACGGGGATGGGAACCTACCGGCTTTCGATCCTCAGACCCATACAGTGACAGTTCCCGAGGACCTCAAGAAGTCGTATCGCGCGCTGATGGACTCTGGCACCTGGCAGCTCGAGCTGCCCGAGGCACTGGGCGGCCACATCACCCCGCCATCGGTGCAGTGGGCAGTGCATGAGTTGAACATCGGCGCCAACCCGGCTGTGCTCCTCTACTCCGCGGGGCCGAAGTTCGCGTACGCGCTGTGGGCAACCGGCAACGAACGTGATCAACGCATCGCCAAGATCATGATTGAGCGACTGTGGGGTGCCACGATGGTGCTCACTGAGCCGGATGCGGGCTCCGACGTCGGCGCTGGGCGAACCAAGGCGATCCCGCAGTCAGACGGGACCTGGCACATCGAAGGCGTCAAGCGCTTCATTACCTCTGGTGAGCATGACCTGACCGAGAACATCATCCACCTGGTGCTCGCGCGCCCGCAGGGTGTCGAGGGCGTCGGCGGCCCGGGCACCAAGGGGCTATCTCTGTTTGTCGTGCCCAAGTTCCATTTTGATCTTGAGACGGGGGAGCTGACAGGAGAGCGGAATGGAGTCTTCGCGACCAATATCGAGAAGAAGATGGGTATCAAAGGCTCTGCCACCTGTGAGCTGACGTTCGGAGGGACGGAAGTGCCCGCAACGGGCTGGCTGCTGGGCGACGTTCATGACGGCATCGCCCAGATGTTCCACATGATCGAACATGCCCGCATGCTGGTCGGTGCCAAGGCGATCGCAACATTGTCGACCGGCTATCTCAATGCACTGGAATACGCCAAGACCAGGATCCAAGGCGCCGACCTCACCCAGGGTGCGAACCGCAATGCGCCACGCGTGACGATTGCCCATCATCCAGACGTCCGGCGCTCCCTGATGACTCAGAAGTCCTTTGCAGAGGGCCTGCGGGCGCTGCTGCTGTACGCCGCAACCATCCAAGATCGCAATGCCATCGCTCGGGCCAATGGCACCATCGATGACTCTGCCGAACGGCTGAATGATCTGCTGTTGCCCATCGTTAAAGGCTATGGCTCGGAGCGGTCCTGGGTGCTGCTCGGCACGGAGTCGCTGCAGACACTCGGAGGCTCGGGCTTCCTGATCGACTACCCGATTGAGCAGTACGTACGAGATGCCAAGATCGACACCTTGTACGAGGGCACAACGGCAATCCAGGGCCAGGATCTGTTCCTTCGCAAGATCGTCAAGGATCGGGGTAGAGCGCTTGCTGATCTTTCCATTCAGATCACTCGGTGGATCGGCACCGAAGGTGGGAACGGACAGCTCAAAGAGGAACGTGCGTTGCTGCAACAAGGCTTGGAAGATGTCAGAGCGATCGTTGCAACCATGATCAATGATCTTGGTGCCTCGGTGCCAGGCACTGCCACCAGCGATCCGCGGAACGTCTACAAAGTGGGCCTGAACACCACGCGATTGCTGATGGCGCTCGGTGATGTGATCTGTTCGTGGCTGCTGCTGCGGGGTGCGGAGGTGGCACTCGACCGGCTCAACGGCCACCTCACTCCGACCGAAAAATCCTTCTATGAAGGCAAAGTTGCCTCAGGCCGCTGGTTTGCCCGTACGGTGCTGCCCAAGCTGGCCGCGGAACGAGCCATCGCCGAAGCCACCGATCTCGCCATCATGGATCTCGACGAAGCTGCTTTCTGATAAGTGTCGTGCACTGACCAGGGCGGGTCGGTATCTGCTACTGGTGCAGGGCGAGAGACGATGGGAGGCATGACTCAGCCCAGCAGCTCGCAGCCGTCTCGCATCGTCATCATCGGAGGCTCCCTGGCCGGAGGATCGGCCGCCATCACGCTTCGAGATCACGGGTATGAAGGCGAGCTCACGCTGATTGGTGAGGAGAGTCAACTCCCCTATGAACGACCGCCACTCTCCAAGGCCGTGCTGATCGGGAACACCGACGAGCCGGACTGGGTCGCCGACGAGGCAGCCTATGCCGACAAGAACATCACCCTCCGGCTGGGTACCACAGCGACCCGGATCGATCGGGCTCGCAAAGTGGTAGTGGCTAGCCGCACCGAGTATCCCTACGACAAGCTGCTGATCGCGACCGGCTCAGCACCGCGGCGGCTGGACGTGCCTGGCGCTGATCTTGATGGGCTACTGACGTTGCGGACCCTCGAGGAGTCCCTCACACTGCGTGAGCGTTTCACCGAAGGCGCCAAGATTGTCATCGTGGGGGGCGGCTGGATCGGCTGCGAGGCGGCGGCCGCTGCGCGGCAGCACGGAGCCAACGTGACAGTGATCGAACCGCGGTCGCAACCCCTGCTTCCGGTGGTTGGCGAGCAGGTGGGCGCCTCTTTCGCCGCACTGCATCGTGATCATGGTGTGGATCTCCGGCTGGGCATCGGCGTGACGGGTTTCGCCGGGGAAGGGACCGTGTCGTCGGTGCACATCAAGGGTCATGCATCGGTACCGGCTGACACGGTGTTGATCGGCGTCGGCGCGGCGCCGAACATTGCCCTCGCCGATGCCGCGGGCCTGGAGCTCGCCGCGGGTGGGATCGCCGTTGACGCAACGCTGCGCAGCTCTGATCCAGACATTTACGCCGCTGGCGATGTCGCGGCTGAAGATCATCCCAAGTATCGGCATCGGATTCGGGTTGAGCACTGGGCGAATGCCAAGGATCAAGGTAAACATGTCGCGGCCAACCTGCTCGGTGCCGGCGAACCGTACGTGTTGCGGCCGTTCTTCTTCTCCGACCAGTACGACCTCGGGTGTGAGTACCGCGGATTCGCGGATCCCGCGAAGGACCGGCTCGTCCTACGGGGAGACCTGGCGGCGCGGGAGTTCACAGCCTTCTGGCTCCGGGACGGCGCGGTCGCCGCCGCGATGAACGTCAATCAGTGGGACGACGGCGACACCCTCCAAGAGCTCGTCGACACCGGCCGTCCGATCACCGACAAGGAACTCGTCTCTCTCTGACTTCATCTCTCACCACCGACTTGTCAGCGTTAGAAGAGGAGGGCGAGGGCTGGGTCGTTGAGGATCGCGGCCACATCGGCGAGGAAGGTCGAACCTTGGGCCCCGTCGGCCAGCCGGTGGTCGAAGGAGATCGACAATGTGGTGACCCAGCGTGGTTCAATCCGCTCCTCGCTGCCGGCGCCGACCACCCATGGCTTTCGGGCAATCTGGCCGACGCAGAGAATGCCGGACTCTCCTGGATTCAAGATCGGGGCGCCTGCGTCGACTCCAAACACCCCGATGTTGGTGATCGTGAAGGTACCGCCGGACATGTCTGCGGGCTGGGTGCGCCCCTCGCGGGCCACTGCCACGACCTCGTTGATGGCAGCGGCAAGTTGAACTAGGCCGAGCGACTCGGCGCCCTTGATGTTCGGAACCAGCAGGCCGCGGGCAGTCGCGGTGGCGATCCCGAGGTTGATCGACTTCTTGAGCACAATCTGCTGAGCCGGCTCGTCCCAGAACGAGTTGAGCTCCGGCGTACGTCCCAGCGCAAGGCATATCGCTTTCGCGACGACGAGCAGCGGAGATATCCGAAGATCGGCAAACTCCCGCCTGGTCTTCAACCGCTCGACCAGCTGCATCGTGGCAGTCACGTCACAGTCCGTCCAGACGGATACATGCGGAGCTGTGAACGCCGAGCGCACCATGGCGTCTGCGGTCGACTTGCGGACGCCCTTGATCGGAATGAGTACGTCCTCGCGCGGGGCCTGTCGGGCTTCGACCCGCTCAGCCGGCATGATCGTCCGGGCTTCCGCGCGCTCAGCCGGCATGATCGTCCGCGCTTCGACCGGCTCAGACCTCATACTCGCGCCGGTGACATCATCCCGGGTGATCACCCCACCAGGGCCGCTTCCGACGAGAGTCGCAAGATCAACACCGAGGTCCTTAGCCAGCTTGCGTACCGGCGGCTTCGCGAGCACTGCACCACCGGATGGAGTAGCCGCAGGTGCTGCTTCACCGGGCCCAGGCAATGGGGCGCCGGTTGGCGTATCACGCTCGGCCTGCAGTGGCTCACGGCCGTCGGCGCGTCGCGAAACGGGCGTCTGAACGGAGAACGTGTCGGCGACCTGCTCGTGCGCCTCTAGGGACCTCTCGCCGGTGGCGCGTCGTGGGCGTCGCTTGGCCGACCCGGTGCGCGGACCGTAGCCGACAAGATTGGGGACCTGGGTCTCTTCGCCGTTCCCGCTGCTCGGCAGCGGTTGTGCGCCGCCGACACCATCGTCGATGGAGATGATCGGGCTACCGACATCAACAGTGTCGCCCTCGTTCACCAGCAGCTCGGTCACCGTGCCGGCGTACGGACTCGGAAGCTCGACCAGCGACTTACTTGTCTCGACCTCGACGAGAATGTCGTTGATCTTGATCTCATCGCCTACCGCAACGCGCCAGGTGACAATGTCTGCCTCGACCAGCCCTTCGCCTGGATCCGGCAGCCGAAACGTCTGCAACCCCATCCGAGCCTCCCCCCTAGTAGGCCAGTGAGCGATCGACCATATCGAGCACCCGATCAAGATCAGGAAGGTACTCATCCTCGACACGTGCTGGTGGATAGGGCATGTCGAAGCCGGCAACCCTTAGCACCGGCGCTTCCAATGAGTAGAAGCACTG
>DASVEX010000252.1:0-9589 GCA_036380335.1 Propionibacteriaceae bacterium
TAACGAGGACCCGCCGGCGCCCGGCACGTTGGTCAAGATCATCAAGGTCCGCGCCAAGCCGTAGACCATCGCGTCCGTGAGACTAGACGCAAGGGTGCGCAGCGATTCTCGCTGCGCACCTTTGCTCACGGGTGGCGTAGCGTCAGACACGATGCTGAAGGAAGGCGATTCACATGTTGTCTGACGTCACACCTGTCGCCACGCTGCCAACACCCGACATGGCAAAAGCCCGCGGCTTCTATGAGGGGACGCTCGGTTTAGCTCCACAGCGCGAAGGCATGGGCGGTGTGACCTACACCTGCGGTGACGGGACGGTGTTCGTCTACGAATCCGCGTACGCCGGCAGCAACAAGGCGACAGCCGTCAGCTTCAACGTAGCGATGACCGCATTCGACGATGAGGTCGCCGTGCTCCGCGACAAAGGCGTTTCGTTCCTGACGTTCGAAACAGAGGGCATGGAGTGGCACGACGGGGTGGCCTCGATGGGCGGCGTCATGAAGGCGGTCTGGTTTACCGACCCGGACGGCAACATCCTCAATATTGCCGCCGGCGAGATGTAGCCAGCTGCCTGATCGTGCCTCGATGAGGAAGGTGACAGCCGGGAGAGCCTGGCCCAGGGCGTGGCCTTAGACTCCGCGCCATGGAGTATCGACAACTTGGCAGGAGTGGCCTGCGCGTCTCGACCGTCACTCTCGGCACGATGGGCTTTGGCGGCACTGGCTGGGCGTCACCCGTTGGTCAGATCGACGTGGAGGGCGCGCGAAAGCAGGTAGGCCTGGCACGCGACGCGGGCGTCAATCTCTTTGACACCGCAGATGTGTACTCCAGCGGCCTGTCGGAGGAGATTTTGGGCAAGGCGCTGGGTGCCGACCGGGATGAGGTTCTCATTGCGACCAAAGTCCGGATGCCCATGGGCGACGGGCCCAATGACGCTGGGTTGTCGCGGCACCACGTCATTCGTGGCGCCGAAGACAGTCTGCGGAGGCTGGGAACTGACTACATCGACCTCTACCAGGTGCACGAGTGGGATGGGCAGACACCCCTCGAGGAGACGCTGCAGGCACTCAACTACCTCGTGCAGTCCGGCAAAGTGCGCTACGTCGGTTGCTCCAACTACGCCGCGTGGCAGCTGATGAAAGCGCTGTGGATCGCGGACCGGGAGGGTCTGACACCGTTCGCTAGCAACCAGCTCTACTACTCGCTCCAGGCTCGCGATATAGAGAACGAGATCGTGCCGGTGGCTGTGGATCAGGGCATCGGCATCCTTGTCTGGAGCCCCATCGCTGGCGGGCTGCTGTCCGGCAAGTATCGCCGGGGCGTCGATGCACCTGCAGGGAGCCGGCATCTGAGTGAGTGGAATGAGCCGCCGGTCTATGACGAGGACAAGCTCTACGACACCATCGAGGAGCTGGTGGCAATCGGTGCTGACCGCGGCGTATCCGCCGCCCAGGTGGCACTGGCGTACACCATGGGCAAGCCGGCGGTGACGTCGGTGATCGTCGGCGCTCGCACCGAGGACCAGCTGGCCGACAACTTGGCCGCCGCCGACCTGGCCTTGTCGACGGAGGAGGTCGCTCGGTTGGATGACGTCAGCGCTCAGCCGCTGCCGTACCCGTTCTGGCACCAGGCGAAAACCGGCGGTGGTCGGCTCGGCCCAGCCGATCTCACGCTGCTGGCTCGCCACGTGCCGCGCTGAGTTGTTACGTGGCTGAATAGTTCGGTCGAACGCGAGCGACAAGCTCGCCGCGACTGCGTACACCGACCTTGCGGAAGATCGACTTCAAGTGATCTTGCACGGTGTTGCTGGAGATGAACAGGCGCCCGCCGATATCAGCTGTGGAATAACCCGCGATCACCTCACTACATATCTCGCGCTCGCGAGCCGTGAGGCCGTAGGCCATCATTAGCAGGCTCATGAGGTGATCACCACGCGCAGGTTCGATGGTCACTGCGACCTGATCTTCGTCTCCACCGATCAGCGGGCTGGCTTCGAGAACCGCCCACTGGCCGTACGCGTCGCGCAGCCGCGCCCGGAAGCTGCCTGAGCTTGAGGTGCGAGCGCCACCAGCCATCACCTGCATCATCACCAGAAAGCGACCGGGGGCAATCTGATCGAGCCGATCCTGCCATTCGCGGGCAGGTGGCGTCACAGCATTGAGCTCCCCACCCGTACCGACAACAACAATGGCCGGATGGCCCGGCATTGGGCCGGCAGCCTCCGAGCGGACGGCCAGTCTGGTCGCACTGGCGATGGTCGGCGCTACCTCCGCGAGGAAGTTGGTCTCACGGTCAGTGAAGTCGCGACCGGCTCGCACCATGCCAGCCGCGCCCCAGCACGTCCCGTCGGCGAGGAACATGACCCGCAGCTCTTGGTCGATACCCAAGGGGCGCCACACATTGTTGAGCCGGGCACTTCTCGTGCGGTCTAGTTCGGGTAAGTCGGACAACTTGGCTGTCGACTCCTTGCGTCGGGCGAGAGTGGCAAATCTGTGGGGCTCGTCGATTGAGTACTCCGACTCTGCGAGTCGTTGCTCATACTCCGGTGGTATCCGCGCGTCACCGCTGGTCATGGTGCTGATCACCAGCGTTTCGGGATCGATGGTTGCCCAGCAGGCCAGGTCGGTTCTGACCGTGTCCTCGATCAGGCCCATCGCAGCGGTGTGCAGATCACTGACGCCAAGCCCGGAGGCAGCCAGTGCCACGATCTCTCGGCGGGCGCGATAGGCCCGCTCGTCCCACACAAGGAGATTGTTTCACCGTTGTGCCGGTGAAGCATTCCCAGAATTCGGGGATCGACTGGATCAAGGCGGCCAACCTAGCGTCGCCTGTATGACGCATCAGGTTCAGCACAGTGCGGCCGGTGAGGGCATCGAGCTCGTCGCACCCGACGCGGTCCTCACCGTCAAGATCGACGCGGGCCACACCGATGATCACTACGAACTCTTCGAGGTGGACGCGCCACGCGGGCCGACTACTCCGCTGCATCGGACCGGTTGGGCGAAGGCCTATTACGTACTGACTGGCCGCATGATCGTCCAGGTCGAGGATGAGGCTTTCGATCTTGGACCAGGCTCGTCGATCACCATTCCTCCAGCGGCATTGCACACTTTCACGGTGCTGAGTCCAACCACGAAGTTCCTTGCTATGTGCATGACTGGGGGAATGGGCCGGTTTCAGGCAGATCTCCACGCCTCTGTGCCCCGTGACCGCCCGATCGAGGAGGTCGCGCAACAGCTTCAGGAAGTCCTGGCCCGCCACGATGTGACGGTTGTCGGCTTCGAGACGGCTGACATGAAGGCTGTGCCGTGACCGTCGTCGTATGGATCTTCGCCCTGATTGCGGCGGCGCTGCACATCGTCGTCTTCGCGTGTGAGGCGTTCCTGATCGAGCGTCCCAGCGTGCATGAGGGAGTCTTCGGCCTTCCCTATGTGCCGGCCGTGCGGATGTGGGCTTTCGGCGTCGGCTTTTACAACTTGTTTCTCGGATGCGGCCTGATCGCTGCCGTGATCGCGTGGATGAGCGGCAACGAAACCGTCGGCGGGACGCTGGTGATCTACATCTGCCTCTTCATGGTTCTGAGTGGGATCGTGCTCTTCATCGCCGATCGGCTGGGGTTTGGTGGCTCAGGAGGCAAGAGCATCGTCGGCGCGTTTGGCCAGAGCCTGCCACCACTTGTCGCGCTCGTAGCCGCGCTGCTCTGATTTCGCGGCGAACATGCGACTCGGGGTGGTGGGACGGGCACAATGTGGGCCATGGCAGGTACCAGTGATCGCGTCCGCGTCGTCCTCGTCACCGTCGCCGCGGTGGCCCAGGCTGTCTCAGGCCCCCTGACCACGCTGGCGCTAGGACCGAGCTCGAATACTGGCGCGATCTCCGACGCCAACGCGAGTCCGGTGACTCCGGCAGGTTACGCCTTCGGCGTGTGGGGCTTGATCTACGCGGCGTGCCTCGCGCTCGCCATTTATCAGCTATTGCCTAGCCAGCAGGAGCGTACGGTCCACCGGTTGACGGGTTGGTGGCTATTTGGCGCATTCACCGCAAGCGCACTGTGGGTGCCGGTCTTTGGAATCGGTGCGATCTGGCTCTCCCAGATCCTGATTGTGATCTTGGTTGTCTATCTGGTCATCGCCGCCCGAGGGTTCCTGGCAGTCGGACCGGCAGCCAACGCGGCAGAGGAGATCTTGCTCCGGCTGCCGGTCATGATCTATCTCGGCTGGGCGACTGTAGCCGCAGCTGCCGGCTTTGCCACCACCTTCCGCTCCTGGGGCATGCCGGCGTCAGCACGCTGGGTGAATGAGATCGGCGTTGTACTGGTTCTCAGCGCCACGATCATGTCGCTCTTCGTGGTCTCCAGGCTGGTCGCCGTCATCGGATTTCTGTTGACTGCCTGCTGGGCATTGCTAGCAGTAGCAGTAGCCACCGACTCGAATTCGGTACGCAATACTGCGGTGATCGCGATGGTGATCATTCTGGCCGCCGTCGTCGGCCGGACCCTGCGCAGCCAGAACCGACGAGCCATGCTGCTCGGATGAGCCGATCACTCCCTGCGGACTTCCTAGATCACGCCTTGACGCGATAGTGGAGATGGATGGTCCCATTGCCGAATCGGTCCTCGTCCAGCAGCTCGAGCCCCACGCGTACGCCATTCGGCAGCGCTGGTAGTCCGCCGCCGACGACGACGGGACAGAGGAAGATGTGGCACTCGTCCACCAGCCCCAGCTTCAACGCCTGGGCCGCGAGGGTTGGGCCACCGAGGGCGATGTCTCGAGCAGCAGCCGCCTTCATCTGCTCAATTGCTCGAGGGTTGAACTCCCGCTCGATCCTCGTCCTTGCGGTAGCCGGACTCTTCAAGGTTGTGGAGTAGATGATCTTGTCGGCAGCCTGCCAGATCTGCGCGTAATCCTGCTCTGCTGACAGCTCGCCATCACCTGTCGGCGCGGTTTCCCAGTAGCGCATCACCTCATACAGCCGGCGCCCGTAGAGATGGGTTCCGATCGGCCGCTCCAGGTCATTGACGAACCGATGCACCTCCTCATCAGGGGCGCTCCACTCGAAGTTGCCCTCCGCGTCGGCCACGTATCCGTCGAGCGAACTGATCGCCGTGTAGATCAACTTCGCCATCATTAACCCCTCGAGAAGTTGCTTCACCATGTGGCCATCGGCCCCACTCGCTACAGGCGAAAGGCCCTATCGGACTCGGAAAATGATCGATAGCGTGGTCGAACACTCGGGGAGCCCTGGTTATGCCATCAAACACGATGTGGCATGCCCTATGCCCACCCCAGCGGAGGAGACCCCCGTGTCACACCTCACTGCAGAAACTCCGAGTACGTCCCTCCTATCGGACCGAGCGCTCAGCGTCGTCCAGGCAACCGCGCCAGTCGTTGCAGCGCACGCCGATGAGATCACCGCGCACTTCTATCCCCGGATGTTTGCCGCCCATCCCGAATTGCTTCGCGTCTTCAACCAAGGCAACCAAGCCACCGGTGAGCAGAGCAAAGCGCTAGCGGGCTCAGTTGTTGCGTACGCAGTGCAGCTGATCGATCCGGAGGCGCCATCGTTTGATCACGTCATGCGTCGCATCGCGTACAAGCATGTGTCCCTCGGCATCCGCCCGGAGCAATACACGATTGTCGGAGAGCATTTGCTCGCCTCGGTCGGTGAGGTTCTTGGCGACGCCGTGACACCAGAAATCGCCGCCGGCTGGAGCGAGGTCTATTGGCTCTTTGCCCTCCAGCTGGTCGCTGAGGAAGCCCGGCTTTACCAGCAGGCCAGTGTGGATCCCGCGGAACCGACGCGCCCGTACCGGGTGGTACGCCGTATCGAGGAAGCGGACGACGTGATCTCCCTCGTCCTCGAACCCACAGACAGCCGTGCTCTTCCAGCAATCGCACCTGGCCAATACGTCTCGGTGTTTGTTGACCTGCCCGATGGAGATCGGCAACCACGCCAATACACCGTGTCCTCAACCGCCGTACGGACCCGCCTGCAGATCACAGTGCTGCGGGTCCGAGGAGTGAGCGGGGCCCCAGACGGCCGGGTCTCCAGCTATCTCCATGATCATGTCAAGGTCGGAGACGTGCTCGCCGTCAGCGCCCCCGCCGGCGACTTCGTGCTGACTCCGACCGAGTCGCCGCTGTTGCTCGCCAGCGCCGGCGCCGGCATCACCACTGTGCTGCCGATTGTGGAACACATCGCTCGGACCCAGCCGCAGCGCAGTGTGATCGTCGCTCACGCCGACCGGCGATCCCAAGATCATGCGCTACGCGACACTGTGCTGCATCTCGGTCGAGAGATCGACGACTTCAGCTCCTACACCTGGTACGAAGCTGTCGATGAGGGCGACACCCGATCACGCCAGGGCTTCATGGACCTGACTGAGATCCCGCTTCCTCAAGAGGTTCAGGTCTTCACCTGCGGCCCGCTGCCGTTCATGCGCCATGTCAGGTCGACGTTGCTCGAGCGGGGCGTACCACCGGCAAGAATTCGCTACGAGGTCTTCGGACCCGACCTGTGGGCCGCCCAGTCACCGCCGACCGAGGCGGCCAACTGACTTAGCTTCTCTGCCGACCTCCGCTAGCTGCGGGCAGCCAGCGCCGCCGTCGTACTGGAACTGATCATGCGTTTGCCGACCAGCGACAGCAGGGCGCCGACGAGTTTTCCCTTGATTCCATAGCCGTTCCGGACTGCCGTCACCTCGACCCGGCTACCCGTACCGTCGGGCATGATCGTGTAGTTCCAGCCGCTGCCAGACGCCCAAATGTTGGAGTTCAGGGTAACCGCGGAGACAGTTCCCGCAGCCGCGTCCCACGTGTAGCGCTGCCGCTCCCAGCCGACCTTGTTGCCCTCGGTGATCTCGGCCCAGCCGTCGCCTTGACCATGCACCGTCAAGTTGTTGTCGTCAACGCCCGCCCAGTTCTCAGCCCTCGCAGGACTGAAATCAGTAAGCCGCTGCAGGGCCTCCTGCGGCGGAAGAGGGGAGTTGACGGAAACGTGCAGGACGGGCACAGGTCTGCTCCTCAGAGTCGGCCATGGAAAGTGGTCGCAACCACACGATAGCGGGCCGGATGAGGAGTTGCTGGTGACCAGCTGCCGAGGGGAGTGATGGTCAGAGGGGAGTGAAATCGATGACCTGGTATTCGGTAGCAGGCGTTTCACGCGCGGCGCGGCAGGTCAACTGGGCTTCGGTACGCCGGATAGAGAGCACGTGCGCCCTGACCGCCAGTCGCTGTGGCTCGATCACCAGGTCGACGTACGTCTCCGACCCGTGCCCGTGATGCGGCCCGATGTGCTCGGTCGCGCGTACGGACACATCTGAGGCCACCAGGGGACCGTAGCGCTGGTACGCGGCGATGACAGCCGCCTGGACCGGTGGGAGGAATCGCGCCATGCCACGCAGTCGGTCGGGGAGGACGCGGCCTGCCAAATGCGCATCGACTGTAGCGAGCGCGCTCTCGGGATCCAGGTTGCCGTAATAAAAACCGTCGGGCAGCAGCACGACATTCGAGGCAAATCGATCACCGCCGATGTGGCTGCATTCCCAGACCAGTTCAGGCCATCGGGACGCCAGGGTGGAGGCCACCGGACGCCCACGGAGCGCGCAACACACGTCGTGTACGCCGTGTGTGCAAACGAGTACGACGGGCTGGGATAGCGCGGCGCCAGGCGAATCCCCGACAAGTGCGGCAGCGGCGTCCAACAGGTCGTTGTCATGTCGCCACGGACCAGTGATCGTGTCGGTGTCCAGGCCGGCGAGGATCCAGCTGCGAGGTGCGCGCCGATCGACGCGGCCCGGGCGGCGTACGAGCAAGACTCGAGTGTCAGAGCCAGCCCTGGCGAGCAAGATCGAAAGTACGTCAGGAGCTATACCAGCACCGGCAATTGCATCGATTCGCCAGGGACCGGGATGCTCCAGGAGCAGCCAGCGGCGCGTTGGCGGAGCCGTACCGGCCATCGGGTCAGCGCGCACTCGTGCCGCGTCCGCGCAGCGGAATGGCGAATCTGGCGGACTCACTCCACGGTAACCAGGCCGGCGAGCAGCAGGCGCCGCGTCAAGTCAAGACCAAGATCACCAGCGCTCGCCGTGCCGGTGTTGAGCAGCGCCTTGAACGGTGCGACATCGGCCTCGGTCACGGTAAGGTCGCCGGCTCGACTGCGTAGCACCAAGCCGGACCGAGTGTGATCAATGGAGGCGACAACGTGGCGCCGCAGCGCGACTACCGAGTCGTCGGTGACCGCCTCGGCATCGCGCAGCTGCCGGAGCGGACCTACCGGCGCCGCGCGCTGATTGCGACGGGCGTCCTGCAGCATCGAGTCGGACAACTGATCAAGATCTGGATGCGCGACGGCCTCCAGCAGCGCCGCGGTGATCAATTCGATGTCGGGACGCATGGCAGTGGGATCGGCTACGTCCACTCCCAACGGCAGCGACGCGCGCATAACCGGATTCCCGGCGAGGCTTCGCATGACCTGGCTCATGACACGCTCCGCGAGCGTGAAACGGGTCCACACGTGGACCCCGAGCGTGAGGTGAGTGCTGACACCGCCAAGAGCCGTCGCCGCGTGGAGGTATCCGCGGGGCAGATACAGGCAGTCGCCCGGCCGGAGGACGGCTTCGAGCACAGGAGATTGCTTGGCCTGCCGCTCCACCGAGGATTTCCGGTCGTTCCAGGGTTGATCACGTAGTGGCGACTCCAAGACGGGCGGATGAATCCGCCACTGCTTCTCTCCTTCGATCTGTAGTACGAAGACGTCGTGCACGTCGTAATGGGCACTGAACCCCTGGTTTTGCGGGGGAGTGACGTACGCGTTGGCCTGCACCGGATGGCCGAGCTCAGCCGTGAGCCGCTGACAGAACTCCAGGATCGGCGGCCACACGCGATGCAAGGCCTGCAGTACCAGCGTTGAGCCGTCGGCAAAGAGCCGGACAAGCCTGTCGTCGCTGACCTGATCTGTGATGCCTGCGCCGACGCCGCCCTGGGCGGTAAAGGCCTTGTCCGGAAGGGTCGCGCCGTCCTTGGCGACTCGGAGGAATGGAGTTCGCAGACCTCGCTGGGATACCAGTTCGTCGATCGCGTCCGCGCTGAGCAATGCACCGAACCCGCCGGGGAGATCGGCAGCTGGGGACAGCAACGGCTGCTGTCCCCAGTACTGATCAGCGAATCGATCGCGACCGACGGCAATGAGTCGGGCGAGGGCCGAGTCCTCAGCGAGCGGCGCCACCATCTGCTCCGCCGTCCGCTCCTCCATCGGCTCCGCCGTCCGCTCCGCCGTCCGCTCCTCCATCGGCTCCGCCGTCGGCTCCGCCATCGGCCCCGCCGTCGGCGCCACCATCGGCCCCGCCGTCCGCGCCACCATCGCGCACACCCGTGACCCCGTCGGCTCCACCGTCAGCCGGACCCTCGGCGCCGCCGTCCGCCCCACCATCAGCACCACCGTCGGAACCGCTACCGCGGACCCCAAGACCTCCGCTGTCAGCACTGCCGTCGGCGCCGCCGTCGCGGACACCTGCGATCCCATCCGCTCCGCCGTCAGCCGGACCTTCGAGGTCTACACCCTCGTTGGGATCTTGTGTTGACTCGCTCATTGA
>DASVEX010000253.1:0-15995 GCA_036380335.1 Propionibacteriaceae bacterium
ACGGACCAGCGCTCCGCTAGGAGCTCCGACGCCCTGGCGATGGGACAGTACTGCCCGTAGGTCCTCACACCCACATCTTTCCACCGGAGTGGGACGGGATGCAGTTCAGATTCTGAACCTGTCGGGTGGCTTGACCGCCCCGACCCGACGCCTATCGACGAAGGCCGCGCCGACCAATGGGCGGAGAGGTTCACAACATGCACTTGGCGGGATGACCGAGCGCCCTGGACAGTCGTATCGAACCCGAAGGACGGGGCAAGAGGAGGAAACGTCATGAGTTCGTCGACATATCTGCTGGCCGGTCAGGCTTCCGAGTTGGAGCGGCTCCAGCTCCAGTCCCGGGTGTGGCAGCCCAGCGGCCGCCGGCTCCTGGCCGAGATCGGCGACGGTCGCGGTGGGCGGGCCGTTGACATCGGGTGCGGGGTGATGGGCTGGCTTGGACTGCTTAGCGAGTGGGTCGGACAAGATGGGGAGGTGGTGGGGACGGATATCGACGACGCCATGCTCAGCGCCGCCGAACAGTTCGTTGCCGACGAGGGCCTCGGCAACGTACTGCTCAAAAACGACGACCTCTTCGCATCCAGGCTTGAGCCCGCATCCTTCGACCTGGTGCACGCGAGGTTCGAGCTCACCCCGCTGGGTCGGGGCCACGACCAGATGGAGACCTACGTGCGGCTGCTGCGCCCAGGCGGCACCATCGTCCTGGAAGATCCCGATTGGGGATCCTGGCACTTCAACCCGCGGGCGAAGGCGTGCGAGGAGCTGATCGCCCTCATCCGCGAGGCGTTCGCACGCTGGGGTGATGCCGAGGCTGGGCGCAACCATCTTGAGCTTCTTCGCAGCTTCGGCATCAAGGGCAACGTACGGGCCGAGGTCCTGGCCCTCCCGCCGGGACATCCCTACCTGTGGCTGCCCCTACAGTTCAGCGTCGGTCTGGAACCACGATTGCTGTCGTTCATGAGCGCGGAGGAGTTGCGCCGGCTCCGTCAGGACGCCGAGAACGAGCTTCACGAACCCGCTCGCTGGGGCACCACGTTCACGGTGATCCAGTCCTGGGGCCAGATGGTGACATAGCCGCATGCAACTCACCGGAGGGATTGCAGGGCTGGGCAAAGTCGCGGGATCGCGGCGTGTCTGAACGGCGCTTCGATTACGGCATCAGACCGTGGCAGCCAGCGGATCGAGACGAGGTCATCGCCTTGATCATCGGCATCCAGCGTGACGAGTTCGGTCTTCCCATTACCGCTTCGGACCAGCCAGATCTCGCCGACATTGCGAGGTTCTACCGAGCCGGAGGCGGCGAGTTCTGGGTCGCGAGTGACGGTGGGTCGGTGGTGGGCACGATCGCCGCTCTGAAAATCGGCGAGGACATCGCCGCGCTACGCAAGATGTTCGTAGCACGTGAACACCGCGGTGCTAGCGGGCTCGCGGCGAGCCTCATGCAGACCCTCGTCGGCTGGGCAGAGGAACGGGGGATCCGGACGATCTTTCTTGGCACCACCGCAGTGATGGGTACCGCGCACCGCTTCTACGAGCGACACGGATTCGTGTCCATCGACCCACGGGAGTTGCCCGCCAGTTTCCCGAGGATGGAGGTAGATACGCGCTTCTACCGCAGACATCTCAACTGGGTTCACAGGTGCTGATCATCGGTGCCGTCAACGCTTAATCCCTCTCTAGAGGAGAACACGTCCACCATGCCTGTCTTGCAGGTCTTACGCGTCTTCTGCGATGGCGCGGGTCAATTCGGTAGTCCCCTCGGCGTCGTTCTCGACGGTCATGCGATACCACCCGAGGGTCGCCAACCACTCGCCGCCGAGCTCGGCTTCTCCGAAACCGTCCGACGCCATGACCGAGCCACCTCGCCCCGACCAAGACGCCGATCAGTTCTGGGCCTGGATCGATCAGCCAGCCGGGACTGTCCGGGCCCGAGTGTTTGCCGCACGGTATGGAGTGCCCCAGGACGAGGCATGCGGCTCCGCCTCGATGCTGCTCGCCGCACACCTCGGTCGCGTCATCACCATCCAGCACGGCAGCGGATCACTGGTCCAAGCCAACCCGGCCCCCAACGGCATGGCCGATCTCGGTGGACGCGTCGTCTGGGACCACGAGCGTGCCGTCGATTAGCCACGTGGAACGTAAGACTGAGTCGTCGTGTGGTGTTTCGCTGTCGAAGAACACACCGGAAACTCGGGAAGAAAATCATCGGCAGAAGCCTTGAGCCTATGACGCTCAACTTACGGGCGTTCCTTTCTGGAAGGCGCAATGTGATGTCGACAACCCGACTACCTGTTTTGTTCCTCACTGACCTGGTCGTACTGCCCGGCATGGTGGTACCGATCGAGCTCGATGACGCCGCCCGCGCGGCGGTGGACGCCGCGAAGGCTCATAGCGACGACACGTTGCTGGTGGCTCCGCGTCTGGAGGACCGCTATGCCTCCTACGGGGTGGTGGCGGAGATCGTGCAGCTCGGCCGTCTCGCTACTGGCGAACCGGCAGCGGTGATCAAGGCCGAGCGGCGTGTCAGGATCGGCTCTGGTGTCTCGGGGCCGGGTACTGCGCTCTGGGTTGAGGCTGAGGAACTCCCCGAGCCTGCCCACGAGACCGATGAAGTCACCAAGCTCGCTGCTGAATACAAGAGTCTCGTCATTGCGACCCTGCAGCGTCGCGACGCCTGGCAGGTCATTGACACGGTCAATCGGCTCACCGATCCTTCCACGCTAGCCGATTTGGCAGGCTACGCGCCATGGCTGAGTGATGAACGAAAGCGCCACCTCCTGGAAACTCCCGAGGTCATGACACGGCTGACCACCCTGATCGAGTGGACCAAGGCCTATATCGCTGAGACAGAGGTCAACGACAAGATCGCGGATGACGTGCGCGAGGGTATGGAGAAGAGCCAGCGCGAGTTCCTGCTGCGCCAGCAACTGAATGCGATCCGCAAGGAGCTGGGCGAGGACGAGCCGGATGGCGCTCAGGATTATCGAACGCGTGTCGAGGCAGCGGATCTCCCCGATGACGTTCGCAAGGCGGCGCTCCGTGAGGTCGGCAAGCTTGAGCGAGCAAGCGACCAGAGCCCCGAGTCGGGCTGGATCCGCACCTGGCTGGACACCATCCTCGAACTGCCCTGGAGCACCAAGACCACCGACTCCACTGACATCACAGCTGCGCGGGAGGTGTTGGACGCCGACCACCATGGCCTCGACGACGTCAAGGATCGGATCGTCGAGTACCTTGCGATCCGCGCTCGCCGCGCCGAACGTGGCCTCGAGGTCATCGGTGGACGCGGCTCCGGCGCGGTGATGGCGCTTGTCGGCCCCCCTGGTGTGGGCAAGACCTCGCTGGGTGAATCGGTCGCTCGGGCGTTGGGCCGCAATTTCGTTCGGGTCGCCCTTGGTGGCGTACGCGATGAGGCGGAGATCCGCGGTCACCGGCGTACCTATGTGGGTGCGTTGCCCGGCCGGATCGTCCGTGCGATCACCGAGGCGGGATCGATGAATCCGGTGGTATTGCTGGACGAGATCGACAAGGTCGGCTCGGACTATCGCGGCGACCCTGCAGCAGCCCTGCTCGAGGTCCTCGACCCAGCGCAGAACCATACGTTCCGCGATCACTACCTCGAGGTCGACCTCGATCTCTCAGATGTGCTTTTTCTCGCGACGGCCAATGTCGTCGAGACGATTCCACAGGCACTCCTTGACCGCATGGAGCTGGTGAGTCTCGACGGCTACACCGAGGACGACAAGATCGTCATTGCTCGCAAGTTCCTGCTGCCACGGCAGCTCGAGCGCGCCGCGCTGACTCCGGACGAGGTCACAGTTTCCGATGAGGCGCTGCGAGAGATCGCCGCGAACTACACGCGCGAGCCTGGCGTACGCCAACTCGAGCGCTTCCTCGCGAAGCTGCTGCGTAAGGCAGCCACCAAGATCGCGAGCGCGGCGGTTCAGCCGGGTTTGGTGATCGAGACGAGCAATCTGCGCGAGTACCTCGGCCGGCCGCGGTTTACGCCCGACGCGCACGAGCGGACATCGGTCCCCGGGGTCGCTACGGGGTTGGCTGTGACGGGTCTCGGTGGTGACGTGCTCTTTGTGGAGGCATCTGCCTTGGACGGAACCTCGCAAGGATCTGGACCGGGCAGCCTGACGCTGACCGGGCAACTGGGTGAGGTGATGAAAGAATCGGCGCAGATCGCGCTCTCTTACGTCCGGGCGCACGCCGAGCGGCTTGGAATCACCGACCGGTCGATTCTCGACAGGCAAATCCACGTCCACGTTCCGGCGGGCGCGGTCCCCAAGGATGGTCCCTCAGCCGGCGTCACGATGGTGACGGCGCTGACCTCGATGGCACTCAATAGGCCCGTACGGTCCGACGTCGGGATGACAGGTGAGGTCACGCTGAATGGGCGGGTGCTGCCGATCGGCGGAGTCAAGCAGAAGCTGCTGGCAGCCCAGCGGGCAGGCCTGACGACGGTGTTCGTACCGAAGCGGAATGAGCCTGATCTGGACGATGTCCCAGCCGATGTGCTCGAGACGATCAATGTCATCCTGACTACCGATGTGGCCGACCTTGTGGCTCAGGCCATCGAGCCTGCCGAGGCGAATAAGGGCGACCAAGTCGCGGCGTGAATTACGTAGCATCCGAGCGCGTGGCGAGCTGATCTTCGTCGTATTTCGACTTGACCAGGCTCGCCACCGTCGTGATCGTGAGAGTCACGACGATCACGGTCAACGACAGCCAGATGGGGATCTCGCCATCGAAGGGTGCCCAGTCCGCCAGATGGTAGGAATGCAGCGCGTGCAAGATCAGCTTGATGCCGATGAAGCCCAGGATGATTGACAGACCAACGGACAGGTAGACCAGCCGCTTGAGCAAACCGCCGATCAAGAAATAGAGCTGACGTAGTCCCATCAACGCGAACACGTTGGCAGTGAAGACCAGGTATGGCTCCTGAGTGAGTCCGTAGATCGCGGGGATGGAATCCAGCGCGAACAACAGGTCAGTGCTCCCCAGAGCGATGATCACAATGAGCATCGGCGTGATCAGCCGCTTGCCGTCCTCCACAACGGTCAACTTCGTGCCCCGATAGTCCTTTGTCGCGTTGAAGTGCTTCCTGACGTAACGCAGCGCCGCGTTGTCGGGTGGGGTGTCAGTGTCCTCGTCGTGTTTGCGGTAGTCGAGATAGATCTTCACGGCGGTCCACACCAGAAAAGCCCCGAAGATGAAGAACACCCAGCTGAATGCGTTGATGACCGCTGCACCCACCGCGATGAAGACGCCGCGAAAAACCAGGGCCAAGATGATTCCGACGAGCAGCGCGAACTGCTGCAGCTGCCGAGGAACCTTCAGCTTGGTCATGATGATCAGGAAGATGAAGAGGTTGTCGATCGAGAGGCTGTACTCGGTTATCCAGCCGGCAAAGAACTCTCCGGCGTACTGCGGCCCCGCAATCGCCCACACACCGAGGCCGAAGATGACCGCCAAGGCGACGAAGATAGCGATGAAGAGGCCAGCCTCTTTCATCGACGGCTCATGCGGGCGGCGCCCGAGAATCAGCACATCGATGACCAGGATCGCCACCATCACGACGACGGTGATGATCCACGCGTAGAGCTGAACCTCCATATGGAGTCCCTTCCGAGACGGGATTCGGCGAACGATCAGTCTCGGAGGTCTCTTCCGCCAGGTTTACCGGCCGAGGGCACCGGGCTTATCTGGTAGGAATAAATCCTGTCCGGAACTATCCGTGATGACGATGCCCCCGCGAAGGAATACTCCCCTCCGGTCTTCAGTATGTCAGGAGACGCTCAGTCGCCTGATTTCAGGACTCACCGGTTGGCCTCCACCATCTGCCGGAGCTCCTTCTTGAGATCTGCGATTTCGTCACGCAGCCGCGCTGCCAACTCGAACTGCAGATCGGCAGCAGCTGTGTGCATCTGAGTCGTCAGCTCTTGGACGAGGTCGGCCAGGTCGCCCGCAGGAAGCCCGGCCAGCCTCCGTGCCTGAGCGGTTGTCTCACGCGCGCCAAGGGACGGAACGGGAGCGCGGCCGCGTCTCTGCCGTCCGCCGAGCAGGTTGTCAGTGTCGACGTCCTCTCGCGCCAGCATGTCGGTGATGTCGGCAATTTTCTTGCGAATGGGCTGCGGATCGATGCCGTTGGCGAGGTTGTACGCCACCTGCTTCTCTCGGCGTCTGTTGGTCTCGTCAATCGCGGCCGACATCGAGTCTGTGACGGAGTCGGCGTACATATGGACTTCGCCAGACACGTTACGGGCGGCTCGCCCGATCGTTTGAATCAGGCTTTTCGCGCTTCGCAAGAACCCTTCCTTGTCGGCATCGAGGATGGCCACCAGGGAGACCTCGGGAAGATCGAGACCCTCACGAAGCAGGTTGATACCAACCAGGACATCGAATTCCCCCGTCCTCAACTCTCGGAGCAGCTGGACACGCTGCAGCGTGTCCACCTCCGAGTGCAGGTATCGCGTTCGGATGCCGTTCTCAAGAAGATAGTCGGTGAGATCCTCGGCCATCTTCTTGGTCAGCGTGGTCACCAACACACGCTCGCGCCGCTCGGTGCGCAACCTGATCTCGCTCATCAGATCGTCGATCTGGCCGTGTGTGGGCTTGACGATCACCTGAGGATCGACCAGTCCAGTAGGTCGAATGAGCTGTTCGACGAATCCTCTCGACTTGGCCAGCTCGTAGTTGCCCGGCGTGGCAGACAGATAGACGGTCTGGCCGATCCTCTCAGCGAACTCCTCGAAGCGCAGCGGCCGGTTATCCATCGCGCTCGGCAGCCGGAAGCCATGCTCGACCAGCGTCCGCTTCCGGGACATGTCGCCTTCGTACATACCACCGATCTGAGGCACCGTGACATGCGACTCATCAATGACCAGCAGGAAGTCCGACGGGAAGTAATCAAGCAGACAGTTCGGCGGGCTGCCAGGCGCGCGACCGTCGATGTGCCGCGAATAGTTCTCGATGCCTGAGCACGTGCCGATCTGCCTCATCATCTCGATGTCGTAGCTGGTGCGCATCCGGAGCCGCTGGGCCTCGAGCAGGCGCTGCTCTCGCTCCAGCTCGACGAGTCGATCTGCCAGCTCGACTTCGATGCCGGCCATGGCCCGCTCCATCCGCTCCGGGCCGGCGACGTAATGGCTAGCGGGAAACAGATAGATCTCATGATCCTCGGTGACCACCTCGCCGGTGACCGGATGGAGGGTGCTCAGCTTCTCGATCTCGTCGCCGAAGAACTCCACCCGCACCGCGAGCTCTTCATACATCGGGAACACTTCCAGGGTGTCCCCGCGCACCCGGAAGGTGCCACGGCTTCCGGACAGATCATTGCGCGCGTACTGCACACCGACCAGCCGGCGCAGCAGGACGTCCCGCTCGATCTCTTGTCCCACCTGGAGCTTGATCATTCGGCCGACGTACTCCTGCGGCGTACCCAGGCCATAGATGGCCGACACCGTGGCGACCACGATGACGTCGCGTCGGGTGAGCAGGGAGTTTGTCGCCGAATGGCGAAGCCGCTCGACCTCCTCGTTGAGCGAGGAGTCCTTCTCGATGTAGGTGTCGGTCTGGGGCACATACGCCTCAGGTTGGTAGTAGTCGTAGTAGGAGACGAAGTACTCGGTTGCGTTGCGTGGAAAAAACTGCCGGAGCTCGTTTGCGAACTGGGCCGCGAGGGTCTTGTTCGGTTGCATTACCAGGATTGGTCGCTGCAGCCGCTCGGCGAGCCATGCGACGGTGGCTGTCTTGCCGGTGCCGGTAGCCCCCAGCAACACCACGTCCTGCTCGCCTTTGGTGATCCGTTCCTCTAGCTCTTCGATCGCCTGGGGCTGGTCCCCGGATGGCGCGAAATCACTCTCCACCTTGAACGGAGCGACTGCGCGCTGAAGGTCTTCAATCGGACGCATGGCGCGAGCCTACGTTGGCGTCCTGACAGAAACTTCCGTTAACCTCCTGAGGCCTGACTCTTCAGCATCGAGTTGATCATCGAGGTGAAGTCCTTGTTCAGCTGAGCGGTGTCGGTGTTGGGTGTGAAGTACGCCGTACCGATAACCGTCACGCCGTCGCTCTGCCGTACCGAAACCAGCGAGAACAGATAGAGCTTCGTCGTGCCTTGCCCACCGCTGACGGTCACCTCAGCAACACAGGTCGCTGCCTTGAGCCGCGTCGTGCCGACATCAGCGTCCTTGGCATCTTGGAACTTCCCGTTGGACGTGCCCTCGGCGACATCCCGATGCCATGCATCGCACAACTGGCCCGGGTTGGTGGACGGCGAGATCTGCAGCGATTGCCCCAGGAAGACACTCCTGCCGTTGGACAGCTGCGCCACGTTCTTACCGGTCTTCTTGATCTCCCACCCGGTGGCGGGTACGAGCTCAACTCCGTTACCGAGATCAATGGCGCCGCCGGTCGGCGCTTGCGATGACTCGGTCGGTGTTGGTTGCGGTTGTGTCGTCGGCTCCCCGCTGGGTTGCGGCGTCGGCTCCTCCGTTGGCGGAGCTGGCTGGCTGGGAGTGATCGAAACGTCTGGCTGATCGGTGCCTCCCCGGTTCAGCACCATGATGATGCCGCCGACAGCGGCCAACAAGACGATGGCCGCCGCCACGATGGCGATGATCATCACCGGGCTTTTCTTGGCTGGCGCACCCTGAGTGCCTGGACCCGGTCCCTGCGGCCCAAAATCTGCCGGCTGAGGAGGATATCCGCCGGGAGGGGGGCCGTACGCTCGCTGCGGGCCGTAGCTGCCCTGCGGCGGATAGCCCTGCTGCGGTGGCTGCTGCGGCGGATATCCGCCAGGCTGCTGCGGCGGATATCCAGGGCTTGGCTGCTGCGGCGGATATCCCGGGCTGGGCTGTTGTGGCGGATAGCCACCCGGACCCTGAGGCGGGTAGCCGCCCTGCTGACCCCAGTCTGGAGGGTTTTGCGTCACGGCCGGCCCTCCTCTTCGTCGTAGAACCGGTCTCGCGCCGCATCGGCCGTGCTGCTGTCGTCATGGACTGTCGTGTCATCAGGAGCCGCTGGCTTCGCCTGGCCTGGCGGTGCGGGTTGCTCGCCGGCCACTGGCGAGTCAAAGCCTGGCACGATCGATTCGTCTTGCCTGGCGGTCGTCAGCACCGCCCCCACCTTGGGCCGCGTCGCCTTGGGTTGCACGCGCACCGCGGTGCCACAGGCGTTGCAGAAAGCGGCATGATCCAGCAGCGGCATCTCGCACTGCGCGCAGAACTGGAGCTGACTCGTCGGCCCGACGCCAGCGGCTCGCGCGGATCGCTCCAACGCGGCTTCCATCAGTCCAGCGTGCAAGACATTGCGGACGCGCAAGATCAAGATCGCCAGAATGATCAAACCCCAGAAAATGCTCAAGACGACACCGAGCGTCGCATTGCCGACGAAGGAGAACAGATATGTGCCGGCCTGGTACGCCGCGTTCGCCAGGATGGCTTCGCCAACCCCCCGGAAGTAGCGCGGTGTGAAGCCGTCATAGCCACGGCCCAAGCCAGAAAATTCAGCCACGGCGATGCCGCTGGCCGTGCCGATGATCATCGGCTTGACAAAACCCTCGAGGAAGATCAGCGAAACCCATAGACCCGGATCCTGGCCCTGCAAGCCTCCGGTCAGCAGATCCCAGTGCCGGGTCAGCGTGTCGAAGCAGGAGTACGAAACCCCACTGATCACCCCGAAGGCCAGACCGTCCATCAGGTCGTCGAACTCGGGGCGACTTGCCAACAGCACCGGACCGATCTGCCGGATCGCCTCGCCGACGATCGGCACGACAAGCGCCACCAACAAGAAGGCGCCGACTGTTGGCGCCGCGCTCAGGGAACCCTCGTACGTGGTGGTGCCGTACGGCACCGGCCCACGTAGATAAGTCCACAAGATGGTGAATCCGACCGTCAGTACGCCGGTCAAGAAGAAGGCGAGGCCCGTCACGATGATCGGCTCGTCGTCCCAGAGATTCACGTCGTAGATGTAGACGATGTAGACCACCGGAACGGCAAAGGCTGCCACGAGCACCGCGATCGGCATGGCGCCGAAGATCGCTGCTATCAACGCCACGACGAGCGCGATCGTCAAGGCAATTCGATACGTCTGCGGCCGCTGTCCGGAACCGCGCGGCATGATCGAGGAGATCAGCGCAAACGAGGCGACTGGTTCATCGGGTCTTGCCGCGAAGGACTTCCGGCGCGCAAAGTCCGCCGAGCGCTGGTCCAAGCCACACACGTGGCAGAAGTGCGCGACTTCGGGGAGCTCAGCCTGACATCGTGGGCATTCCAACCTTGACCCTCCTTGACCCGGCCAGACAGCTAGACCTGGCGTCGACAAGTCTCTCGGCTCAAGGGCATCGCGCCCCCGAGCATTGCGAGTATGTCATTGTCGGGTGGCGAAGGAAGTCAGTACGTCCCAGAGGGTAGTGATCTGTTCCATGAGTTGGGCCACGTTTCCGGTGTTGTCCAAAACCACGTCGGACGCCATCCGGCGATCTTCCCGGCTGGCCTGAGCGGCGGTTCTGGACTCGGCCGCCGCGTGACTGTAACCGTTGCGGGCCATCAGTCGCTGGATTTGAGTTTCATGATCAACATCTACCGTCACGACGAGATCGAAATCCTGCTGCTGAACGGTCTCGACCAGCAAGGGAATGACATGGACCACGACTGCGTCGGGATCAGCGGCGCGCTCCAACTCAGCCGCACGGGCTTGTACGGCCGGATGCACGATCCGCTCGAGGTCTTCGCGGGCAGCCGGGTCAGCAAAGACGATCTCGCCGAGGCGTGACCGATCGAGCTGCCCGTCGCGGACTATCTGGGGACCGAACCGCTCGACGATTCTGGCGAGCGCTGGGGTGCCCGGCTCCACCACCTCGCGCGCCAGCACGTCGGCGTCGATGACGATCGCGCCGCGCGCCGCCAACTCCGCGGCCACCAAGCTCTTTCCGGAGGCGATCCCGCCGGTCAAGCCCACCCGAAGCGTTTTTTTGTTGCGGGCTCGCGCCCCGACGCTCGCCCGCATTCGATCCTGATCAGCTGCCGCCGGTGAGCTTCTGGCGGAGTGCCTGCAGTGCCTCGTCGGAGGCCAATGAGCCCTCGACGGGCGGTGCCGGTGACGCCGGCCCAGCAGCATCGGAGGAGTAACTCGATGTGGAGGGTGCAGCGGAGCCATCGGCGTCTTCGACCTGCTTCTTGTGCGCCTCCCAGCGAGCATGCGCCTCGGCGTATTGCTGCTCCCACGCCGCCCGCTGCTCCTCGTAGCCTTCCAGCCACTCACCGGTTTCTGGATCAAAGCCTTCCGGATACAGGTAGTTGCCCTGGTCGTCGTAGGAGGCGGCCATGCCGTAAAGCGTCGGATCGAAGTCGTCGGCCGTCGCGTCGACGCCCTCGTTCGCCTGCTTCAGCGAGAGTGAGATTCGCCTGCGCTCGAGATCGATGTCGATGATCTTGACCATGACATCGTCGTTGACCTGGACAACCTGCTCGGGGATCTCCACATGACGCTCGGCGAGCTCGGAGACGTGCACCAGACCTTCAATGCCCTCCTCCACCCGAACGAAGGCACCGAAGGGGACCAGCTTGGTGACCCGACCGGGCACGATCTGGCCGATCTGATGGGTCCGCGCGAACGCCTGCCAGGGGTCTTCCTGCGTCGCCTTGAGCGACAGCGAGACACGCTCGCGGTCCATGTCGACGTCAAGCACCTCGACGGTCACCTCTTGACCAACCTCGACCACCTCGGAGGGATGGTCGATGTGCTTCCAGGACAGCTCTGAGACGTGCACCAGACCGTCGACGCCGCCGAGATCGACGAACGCGCCGAAGTTGACGATGGAAGACACCACACCACGCCGGATCTGGCCCTTTTGCAGCTGGGTCAGGAAGTTCTGGCGAACCTCGGATTGGGTCTGCTCCAGCCAGGCACGCCGAGACAACACAACGTTGTTCCGGTTCTTGTCGAGTTCGATGATCTTGGCCTCGAGCTCCATGCCGACGTAGGGCTGCAGGTCACGTACCCGCCGCATCTCCACCAGCGACGCGGGTAGGAACCCGCGCAGCCCGATGTCGATGATCAGGCCGCCCTTGACCACCTCGATGACGTGGCCGGTGACGACGCCGTCCTCTTCCTTGATCTTTTCGATCGTGCCCCAGGCGCGCTCGTACTGAGCACGCTTCTTGGACAGAATGAGGCGGCCTTCCTTGTCCTCTTTCTGCTGGACGAGAGCTTCGACCTCATCGCCGACGCTGACCACGTCGAACGGGTCGACGTCGTGCTTGATGGAGAGCTCTTTGGAAGGGATGACCCCTTCGGTTTTGTAGCCGATATCGAGTAGTACCTCGTCACGGTCCACCTTGACTACGGTGCCGGTGACGATGTCGCCGTCATTGAAGTACTTGATGGTTTTGTCGATCGCCTCGAGAAAGGCTTCGGGCGAACCCAGGTCGTCGACGGCGACCTGTGGTGGTGCCTCAAGGGAGGACGTCATGTAGCAGGGCTCCGGAAATGGTTGATGTGATTGTGGGCGTGGCTGCGACCCGATCCGTACACACGAAGAGGTTCAACCAGCAGCTGAGACAATCCGACTCGTACGAGCGTGACCTACTCCGTCCGAAGTCGCGCAGGTCACAGCAACGGTTCAGGTTAGCGCCGCCCACCAAATAGGGTCAAACCTGCGCTATAACGAGTCGAGGAGTCGATCAGTGCGCGGCGTCGTGCCAGGACCGGCCCACGCCAACGGACACATCCAGCGGCACATTCAGTGCAACTGCCAAGCCCATCTTGGTGCGTACAACTTCCTCGAGCGCCTCGCGCTCCCCCGGCCCGATCTCGAAGACCAGTTCGTCGTGCACCTGGAGCAGCATCCGGCTGCGCATGCCCGCGTCATCAAGCGCCTTCTCCACATCTAGCATCGCCACTTTGATGATGTCGGCCGCGGAGCCCTGGATCGGAGCGTTCAATGCCATCCGCTCAGCCATCTCCCGACGCTGCCGATTGTCGCTCATCAGATCCGGCAGGTAGCGCCGACGACCGAGAATGGTCTCGGTGTATTCAGTACGCCGCGCATCGGCCACCAATGAGTGCAGGTAGGTGCGCACATCGCCGAACCGCTCGAAGTACTCATCCATCAGCGCCTTCGCTTCGGACACCTCGATGTTCAGCTGCTGACTGAGACCATAAGCGCTCAACCCGTACGCCAGACCGTAATTCATCGCCTTGATCTTGGCCCGTTCCCCCGGCGTGACCTGACCAGGATCGACGCCGAAGACCCGGGACGCGGTGACGGTGTGGAAATCCATCCCCGACTTGAACGCCTCGATCAGAGAATCGTCCTCACTGGCGTGCGCCATGATGCGCATCTCGATCTGGGAATAGTCCGCCGACATCAGCGCGTCGTAACCCTCGCCAACGATGAACGCCTGCCTGATCCGTCGCCCCTCCTCGGTGCGAATCGGGATGTTCTGCAGGTTGGGGTCGGTGCTGGAGAGCCGGCCGGTGGCCGCGATGGTCTGCACGTACGTCGTGTGGATGCGGCCGTCGTCGGCCACGGCCTTGAGCAAACCCTCGACGGTCTGCTTGAGGCGGATGGCGTCTCGGTGCACCAGGAGGTGTGCCAGGAACGGGTGTTCAGTCTTGACATAGAGCTGCTGAAGCGCATCCGCGTCGGTGGTGTAGCCGGTACGGGTGCGGCGGGTTTTGGGCATTCCGAGCTCGTCGAACAGCACGACTTGGAGCTGCTTGGGCGAGCCCAGGTTGATCTGCTTGCCCAACACGTCGTACGCGTCGCTCGCCGCACGGCTGACGGTAGCGGCAAACCCGGCCTCCAGGCTCTCCAGGTGATCGACGTCGACGGCGACCCCCGTCTGCTCCATCTTGGCCAGGGTGCGCAGCAGTGGGAGCTCGACCCCATAGAGCAGGCTCGTGCCGTTGCGCTGCTCGATCTCGACGTCCAGTGCGTCAGCGAGATCGATGACTGCCCGAGCCCGAACCATCGAAGCCTCAGCGGCCACCTTGGCGCCGGAGTCGTCGTCACCGAAATCCAGCGCAAGCTGGTTGGGATCATCGAGCTGAGGTGCGCCTTCAACCCTGAGCTCCCGCTTGAGATACCGAATGGTCAGGTCAGCGAGGTCGAACGTGCGCTGGTCGGGGCGGGTGAGATACGCCGCGATCTGGGTATCGGAAGTCAAACCAGCGAGGTCCCAGCCCCGAGCCCAGATTGCCAGCAGCGGACCCTTCGCGTCGTGCATCGCTTTGTGGCGTTCGGGATCGGCGATCCAATCTGCGAGCGCATTCTCATCCTCAGCGCCGAGCTCGGCCACTGCGACGTACGCCGCTGCCCCATCGGCGGCGGCCAGCGAGAGCGCGGTAATGTCGCCGGTCCCCGAACCCCAATGCCCGATGATGTCGACGCCTGTGCGCTCACCTGCCGCGTGCTCGGCGAGCCAGCCGGCGAGCTCTCCTGGCTCAAGTCGCGCCGCCTCGAGGTCGAAGCCACCCTCGGGCACCACCTCGTCCTCATTCGGCAGTGCCTCGAGCAGCCGGTCACGCAGCACCCGGAATTCCAGACCATCGAAGAGTTGGTGGGTCGCCTCGCGGTTCCACGGGCGGCGCTCCAAATCGTCAAGGCTGATGGGCAGATCGAGGTCAAGCACCAGCGCATTCACCTGCCGGTTGCGCAGCACATCATTGACCCGTTCCTGGAACGCCTCGGCCGCCTTGCCCTTGAGCTCGCCCGCGTGTGCGGCCAGATTTTCCAGACCGTCGTACATCTCCAGCCACTTGGCCGCTGTCTTGGGTCCGACGCCGGGAACACCGGGCAGATTGTCGCTGGACTCTCCGACCAGAGCAGCAAGCTCTGGGTAGCGCCCGGGCGTCGCAAGGTACCGCTCTTCCACTGCCTTGGGCGTCATACGCGCGAGATCGGAAACGCCTTTACGCGGGTACAACACGGTCACGGAGTCAGAGACCAGCTGGAATATGTCGCGATCGCCCGTGCAGATCAAGACATCGAAGCCAGCCGCTTCGGCGCGAGTTGCCAGGGTGCCGATCACATCGTCGGCCTCGTACCCTTCCTTTTCCACGTAGCGGATGTTGAGAGCCTTGAGCACCTCCTTGACCAGGTCGAGCTGGCCTCTGAATTCGTCTGGCGTTGTAGCGCGGTTTGCCTTGTATTCGCTGTAAATCTCGGAGCGGAAGGT
Source organism: Propionibacteriaceae bacterium (assembly GCA_036380335.1). Taxonomy (GTDB): domain Bacteria; phylum Actinomycetota; class Actinomycetes; order Propionibacteriales; family Propionibacteriaceae; genus Microlunatus. The sequence continues at coordinate 15,192 of DASVEX010000253.1, forward strand.
ATGACGCGATACGTCGAAGGCAACGCCGAGATGGGTCGGCTTCTCATCGCGTAGCACGTTGATCAACATTGAGGTGAACCCGAACACGCCGTTGGTGTGCTGGCCGGTCTGGGTGGAGAAATTCTCGACCGGAAGCGCGAAGAAGGCCCTGTACGCGATCGAGTGGCCGTCGATCAACATCAGCTTCGGCCGTACGGGCAGCTCACTGGTAGCCACGCCAAGCTGAGTCCTGGTCGGCTGAGTCGTGGTCGGCACATGCTGACTCTAGCTGCGTGCACTGACGTAGAGGCCTGTCTAGTCTGAGCCCGTGACTTCGACCGACGACCGGCCAGACCTGCCTGCCGAATACGCTCAGCTCGGTGCGCTCAACGACAAGATGGGTTTTGAGTTGCTGAAGATGACACCTGGAGAGGTCATCGGGCGAATGCCGGTGGCAGGCAACACGCAGCCGTACGGACTATGGCACGGTGGTGCCTCCTGTGTGCTCGCCGAGACTCTCGCGTCACTGGGCTCGTTCATGTACGCGCAGCCGGAAAGAATCTCCGTCGGAGTGGACATCAACGCGACACACCACCACTCGGTGACAGCCGGCTGGGTAACGGGCACCGCCACGGCTATCCACCTCGGCAAGACCGTCGCCAGCTACGAGATCGTGATCGTCGACGATGCCGGAAAACGGGTCTGCACCGCCCGCGTCACCTGCCAGCTCGTCAGCCCGCGCCGGGCAGCCTCAATGCCCGAATTGGCCTAACTTCCGGTTGGATCCGCGGTCGTCTCCGCCAGCACTTCCAGCACGTGATCGGC
>DASVEX010000254.1:0-10741 GCA_036380335.1 Propionibacteriaceae bacterium
GTGGGCGCGCCTAAGGGATGCTGGCTCGGTTCAGGGAATGCGCCACTTCTGGGACTGCTTGAGTCAGCCATGAGATGCAGTCTCTCCTCAGATCAGCGGGCGTGCTCGACTACACACCGGTTTGCGCGATCAGTTTTCCGGATTTGACCGCCGCAGAGAAGGTCTCATGATCGCGCTCGTTCTGGTCGGCATAGCGGGCCGAGAAGTCCGCGAGCGCGTTGTCGAATATGTCAGCCTTGCCCAGGTAGGAGGAGATGGCGATCCGGTCGCCCCATCGGGCATGGGCACGTGCGAGGGCGGCTGCGCAGAGGCGAGCGTAGAAGGTGGCGCCGTGCACCTCGAGGTTGTCGACATTCACCCCGCCCTTCCAGTCATGAAACTGCCGTACGTAGTAGTCGCGCGTGACTCCGTCGAGGCCCCTGATGCGTTGCCAACCCAGGAAGATGTCGGTCGCGCCCTGCATCAGGCGTTGCCCAACCACGACGCGTTCGCCGTGGTGCTGGTAGCTGCTGTTGCCGAGGAACCGCTCCAGTACTGAGGCGTTCGCCTCTTTGACTTGCAGAAACAGCGGGTCCTTGGCGTCGCGCCCCATCAGGAGCAGCAGATAGCACCGGGTACCGACACTGCCCACTCCCACGACTTTGCGGGCGGCATGGACGTAGCGGAACTCCTCCAGCGGGTGACCCTGCCGACCAATGGTGCGCCGGTAGGAGCTGAGCAGTTTCTTGATCAACGGAGTCGGGTCTTCCCACTCCGTTCCGGGCACCACGAGATCCTCAATGGGTACGACCAGCGGCGGATCTGCCACGATCCGAAGCTCGCCGTCGACATCACGCGCCCGCTTGGCGAACACCCGGATGCTGTCACGTGTCTGCGCTTGCGCCACCCGCCGCTTTGCGGTCTTCAGCTCCTGCTTGGCCAGGCGTTTCTGCTGCGCCTCCTGTTGGGCCAGCGTCAGCAGCATGCCCGCATCGAGCTGGTCATACCAGGCACCGAGGGTTCCCAACGCTGCGGCGTGGCTCATCCGGTCCCGATACTCGCGTACTCCAGCCATCACGACCGCACGCCGGTCAGCAGGGGAGAAGCCCCGGTCACGCCCCAGGATCTCGAGGCTGGCCGCGAGCCGCTTGACGTCCCACTCCCATGGGCCCGGCAGGGTCTCGTCGAAGTCATTGATGTCGAAGAGCATGCGGCGCTCTGGCGTACCGAAGAGGCCGAAGTTCGACAGATGCGCATCTCCGCACAGCTGCACGGTGATTCCCGACACCGGTGTTGGCGCCAGATCCGCGGCCATGATCGTGGCGGCTCCGCGGAAGAAGGTGAAGGGGGAGAGGAGCATCCGCCCGTAGCGAATTGGAATCAGCTCTGCGACACGGTCCTTCGACTGCTCCTCGAGAAGTGTCACCGGATCCGGGCGGCCAGCGGCCGGCTCCCAATGGGCATGGGCTGACCTTGGGGACTTGGTGCGCGCGTCTCTGCCCCTGGCGGTGCGCTGTTCTGCCGTCAGACGTGCCCGCCGCCACGACGCTCCGAAGTGCTCGCTGAGCGCGCCAGGTGGTTCGATCTGCTCGGATTCTTTGCTGCGTGTGGTCGCCACCATGTTGCCCCCAGTCGCGCTGCTGCTGATGACAGTTTCCACAGCCCGCGGCGACTTCGCCAGGGGCATACCAATGCTGGTTGCATTCCTGACTTGAATGGCCCAAATCGTGATGTGCACGGCCGGCGGAGATGATCGTTGCCCGATTGGGCACGCGCCGCAGGAAATTTCTGGAGAAAATCACTGAGTCATGTCAACCGAAGAGGCCGCTGCGGCGAGTGACTCATTGATGGAAAGCCAAGCCGCAGCGGCAGCCGCCGCCGAAGCCACAGTCGATGTGGGTAACGAGTCGCTGTCGTTCGCCGACTTCTACCGGCGGGAGCACCGACATGTGCTCGGCCTGGCATTTGTGCTGACCGGCAACCAATCGGTGGCCGAGGACACCGCACAAGATGCGTTCACGGCTGCATTTCGGCGTTGGTCCTCCATCGTTGCCTACGACTCGCCGGGCGCCTGGGTGCGGCGAGTCACCTGTCATCGAGCAGCGTCGGTGTTGCGGCGTCGAGTACGCGAGGCGAAGGCGTTGATGCGTCTTGCCGGGCGTACCCAGGCCTACATCGAACTGGACGAAGGCGATGAAGCGTTTTGGCAAGCCGTCCGTCGTCTGCCACCCCGTCAAGCGCAAGTGGTCGCGCTCTATTACCTCGAGGACTACAGCGTGCGGGAGATCGCCGAGGTTCTCGACTGCAGCGAAGGCACCGTCAAAACCCACTTGAGCCGGGCGCGCAATGCCGTCGCTCGTCAATTGCAGCTAGAGGACGCAGAATGAGCGACTTCGAATCGCGAGCCCGCAAGGCAGCCGGTGCCGTTCGGCGGCAGATTACCGAGCACACGTCAGACGCAGAGAAAGGCATCCGGCGCGCGCAACGATCGCCCAGCCGAGTGGCCATTCCGAGCGCGGTTGCTGCGGCAGCAGTTCTCATCGCTGGCGTCGCGATCGCCTTACCTCGCGGAGGCGGGGACGGAGGAACCTCAAGTCCCGAAGGTGCGGCGTACGCGATGGCAGGGGCGTTGCAGCCCTTCGACACATGCGACAGCGTTCTGGCGTACTTCAAGGATCAGGCCCCTGAATATCTGATCCAACGCGTGGGTGGTGGCGCGGTGCCGAGCAGAACTGACGTCGGCGGATCGGCGACCGAGCGTACGGTACCTAACGCTGGCCGCGCCGCTGACTCCTCGGGCAGCGCGGAGAAATCGGCGGGTACGCCGCAGGCGCACTCGACCACGAACGTGCAAGAGGCCGGAGTTGATGAACCGGACATCGTGAAGACGGATGGGAAACGGATTGTCGCTGTAGCTCAGGCCCAGGTGCACCTGGTTGGGCTCGACGGCGGCAGGATGACGCTCCGCAAGACTTTGCCGGACACGATGGTTCGCAATGTATTCCTCGCCGGCGACCGGCTGCTCGTCTTTAGCGGTCAAGAGGGTCAAGGCTTCGCGCCTGGCTCGCGGTGGGCAGGTCAGCAGGCGGTCTTGACGATGTATGACATCTCAGATCTCAGCGATCCCCAACGAATTGCCACCTTGACGATCGACGGCGATGTACTGGACGCACGACTTGTGGGGGCGCAGGTGCGTGTGGTGACAGTTTCGGCGCCCGATGTCAATGCTCCGTCGCCGGTCTATGAGCCAGATGGCAATCTCTCGCAGAAGTCGAAGGACGAGCTACGAGCCGCGGTCGCGAAGACGACTGTCGATGACTGGATTCCCGCGTACACGCTGCGAAACGGTGCGGGTGCCGACGTGAGCAAGGGCCGTCTCGTGGACTGCGCCAACCTGGCTCACCCCGAGAAGTTCTCCGGGCTGGACACCGTTGCGGTGTCGTCGTTCGATATCGGTTCGGATTTGCAGTCCCGCAAGACCGTGGGTGTGATTGCCGGCGGACAGCAGATATACGCGACTGACAACTCGACCTATGTCTCGACGACCGAGTGGAGCCGGGACGGCTCAGCCGCGACAACGAGCCTGCACAAGTTTCTTACCGCGTCATCGGGTGCAACGACCTACGAAGGATCAGGTGAGGTGCCGGGAACCTTGCTGAATCAGTATGCGATGTCGGAGTACGACGGCGTGTTGCGGGTCGCGAGCACGGTTTCCGAACGCCGGGGTTGGGTCAACTCTCGGCAGGTAACCGAGGGTGTAGTGACGACTCTGCAGGAACATGGCGGCGCGCTTCAACAACTGGGGCAGGTCGGTGGGCTCGGTCAGCAGGACAATGAATCGATCCGAGCAGTGCGCTTCATCGAGGACCGCGGCTACATCGTGACGTTCCGCCAGACCGATCCGCTGTACGTTCTTGATCTTCGCAATCCCGCGGCGCCGAAGGTCGTCGGTGAATTGAAGATTCCCGGCTACTCGGGTTATCTGCACCCGATCGGTGAGAACCTGCTACTCGGGGTCGGACAGAGCGGGCTGGACTCAAGCAACCCATCGCAGCCGACTCGTCGTGGCCAAATCGGCGTGCAATTCTCGTTGTTCGACATCAGCGACCCGGCGTCACCGCGTCGCATCGACACGCAGACCTACGGTGGCGGGACTGCGGCCGCCGAGTTCGACCCGAAGGCGTTCTTGTACTGGCAGCCGCGCGATTTGATCATTGCTCCTACCAACTTGCAGGGTGACTACCGAGGGCGGGGTGGGTTCAGCGGTCTTGTGTTACTCCGCGCCGACGCGAATGGACTTAAAGAGATCGGCCGCCTGGCGACCACCGAGGCGTACGGCAGCGTCAACCGCTCGGTGGTCATCGGCGACACCGTCTATATGCTCTCCGACCGCGCTCTCCAGGCCAACAGCCTCGATACTCATCGTGAGACCGGCAAGCTGATCCTGTAGCGGAATTTCACGGGACCTCTTGAGTTTCACCCGCGAGGCATCGACCTCTGCGGTCCTGGCCTCCCGTAGTATCGCGGCTCGTGAGGCGCCTCGCTCTTGGCTTGTCCGCCGTCATAGTCGTGGGATTGTGCTCCGCTTGCCTCGCAACAACGGGCGACAGCCCGGACGAAATGCCGTCTGTCGAAACTCGCCCGCCGTCAAGCGTGCGTCCGCCGTCGAGTGCGCCGCCGTCAAGTATGCCGCCGTCAAGCGTGCCAACTGTCAGCAGGAAGCCCGAAATGCCGACACTAGAATTTGGCAAGTCTCACACCTGGCACGACGGGGTCAGGGTGACCGTTGGAAAGCCACAGATATTCAAGCCAAGCAAATGGGCGGTCACCGAAAAGTCAAAACACTATGTGAAATTTCCGATAACTGTTGTGAATAAGGCCGCTAAGCCTATTGACATTGGCTGGACGCACGTCAACGTGCAGTCGAATAACAAAGAGGCCGATCAATTTTACGATTCCCCGATTGGACTGAAGGGACCTCCCGATACGAAAGTGTCGAAGGGGAGGAAATCCGATTTCGAGGTCGGATTTGCCGTCGCTAACCCTCGTGATCTCACTATGGAACTCGTGCTGGATGGCGACTATGGGAGGCGACGTCTGCGCTACGCCACCTAGTGCCCTGGCGTATTACCGGCAAGTCATCTGGACGGATCCTTCACCAGCACCTGCGGGCCTGCGTTCGGAGGGCTACGCTGCCGCGTGGACAACGGGCGAGTCGATCGACAGATCTCGCAGCCTCACAGCTCAGCCCAGAAACCAATCCGCGCAGATAAGGATGTTCGATGCCGCCAGCCCACTCCGCGCCGAACCCTCTGCCGTCAGCGGAGGAGGCCAGCGCTGGGCCGCTGACTCGGCGGAAATTCCTTACCTACGCCGTCGCAGCTCCTGTGCTCACTGTTGCCGCCACCAGCACGGGGGCCTTGATAGCTCCCGGCAAGGCGTATGCGGTTGTGCCCAGCCCGCCGCAGCCGGAGAACATTTTCGACCTCGGCGATGTCATGGTCGCGGCAACGAAGCAAGCTCAGGACCTTCTGGTGCTCGAAGTGACGACCGATAACCGGGTCGTCTTCCGGATGCCGCGCGCCGAGGTCGGGCAGGGCATTACGACGGCGCTCGCCATGGTGGTCGCCGACGAGATCGACGCTCGGCTCGTGGACGTGGACGTTCCGCTAGAGGACGCGCGGCAGGACCTCGGCACCGCGCAGTCCACCGGCGGATCGTCCTCGGTGCGCTCGCTGTGGGATCCCGTGCGCTCGATCGCAGCGGAGGCCCGCGCCCGGCTCGTCACGGCCGCGGCGGAGCTGTGGGACGTGCCGGCAAATTCTCTGACCACGCGCGATACCGCGGTCAGGGCGCCTGACGGGCGTTCCGCGACGTACGGGTCGCTCACTGAAGCGGCCGCCAAGGTGGATCAACCAGCTGTGCCCACCGATCCGAAGCCCTCCTCCGAATACCGCCTGATTGGCACCTCGACGGCTCGGATCGACGCCCGGAGCATCGTCACCGGGGCAGCGAAGTACGCACTCGATGTCAATGTGCCCGACGCGTTGCCAACGGTGGTACTGAGGCCGCCCACGATCAAAGGCAAGGTGAAGTCCTACGACGCATCAGCGGCTCTCCAGATGCCCGGGGTCGTGGCCGTTACCGAACTGCCGAGCGGGGTCGCGGTCACTGCGAAGACCTTTGACCAGGCCTTGAAGGCAAAGTCGGCGGTTCAGGTGGCCTGGGCGTCCGGCACGGTCGACGGTGTCTCCGACGCTGATATCGACGCCCGCCTCACGGCGGCGATCCCGCCAATGACCCCAGCGCCTCCGCTGACCCAACGGGTCGACGCGACGTTTGACTTCGCGTTCGTCAACCACGCCCCGATGGAGGTCGGCAGTGCGGTGGCCGACGTCCAAGCGGGGTCTGCCGAGGTCTGGGTGGCGTCCAAGTCGCCGACCGGAGCTCAGTCGGCAGTCGCGGATGCCGTCGGGCTCAGCGCCGACGAAGTGACGCTGCATGTGGTCCGGGGCGGCGGCTCCTTTGGCCGGCGGATCTATTACGAGCCGGCAGTCGAGGCAGCGCGCGTGTCGAAGGCGATTAAGCAGCCCGTGAAGCTGATGTGGACCCGCAACGATGACATGCGCCATGGCCGCGTACGGCCTCGTAGCCACCACCAATTGCGAGCGGTGCACGCAGCCGGTGACGTGCTGACCTATGAGCAACGCATGTCCTGCGTTGAGTTGGACCTTGGCAGCGGCACCGGGCAGGCGCTCATCGATGCCGGCTACGTCAACCCGACGATAGGTACGGCGTTCTTCAACCTGAGCCAGTCCTGCCCGTACAACTTCGGAGTCGTCACCGAAACCCTCAATGAGGTCTCCTACGACATGCCGACCGCTGCCTGGCGCTCGGTGTACTCCGCCCAAGCTCGTACGGCTGAAGAGATCCTCGTCGACGAGATCGCGAAATCGTTAGGAACCGACCCTGTCGCCACGCGCCGGAAGTTCCTTAAAACCGCCGATAGTCGCGCCGTACTCGACAAGGTCGCAACCGAAGGCAACTGGGGCCGGTCGATGTCATCCGGAACCGCGCAAGGCGTGGCACTCCATGCCGAGTACCGATCCGTTGCGGCATGTCTTGTCGAGATTGACTGCCGGGGCGATAAGCCGCGGGTCACCAAAGCCGTGATGGCCCTGGACGTGGGGCGCCAGGTGAATCCGAGCGGACTGCGGGCCCAGGCCATGGGCAGCCTGATCGACGGGATCTCCACCGTGCTGCTCGCTGGCAACCACTTGGCTGACGGTGCGTTTCGGGAGGGCAGTTACAGCGATTTCAAGTACGCCCGCCAGGCGGATGCACCACTGGTGTGCGATGTGCACCTCATCGGCGGAACAGGCAAGCCCGGTGGAGTTGGAGAGCTGTGCGTTCCAGCGGCAGCCGGCGCGGTAGCGAACGCCTACGCCCGCGCGACAGGCAAGAAGCCCCGTACCTTCCCGATCGACTTCTGAGGAGCACACGGTGCCCAGCTATTCATTCAAGCTCAACGGCGAGAACGTACACGTCGACGCGCCAGCCGACATGCCCCTGCTCTGGGTCTTGCGCGACTTGCTCGGCGTGACTGGGCCGAAGTACGGATGCGGCGTAGGCGTATGCCGTGCGTGCACCTGCCACGTGAACGGCGGTGCGGTTCAGGTATGCATGCTCACTGCGGCTGATGTTGTCGGAAAGAAGGTCACCACGATTGAGGGCCTGGCTCCCCAAGATGGGCTGCACCCGGTGCAGCAGGCGTGGCTCGACGAGGACGTCGCGCAGTGCGGCTTCTGCCAACCCGGGCAGATCATGCAGGCCGCGGCGCTGCTCGACTCGAAGCGGAATCCCTCTGACACCGACATCGACCAGATCATGAACGTCTGCCGGTGCGGTACGTATTGCCGGATTCGTAAGGCGATCAAACGCGCCGCGTCGACGATGTGAATCGGCAGGCCGACGGCTCGCCGAGGTGGCGTCTGGCCCGGCTGCGTCACCGCTGATAGACGACGAAGGATGTCCGATGGGCGAGCGTGTCGTACAGGGAGCGTGCCGGTGCGTTGTACTCCTGGGTAAGCCAGTAGACGCTCCCAGCCCCGGACTCGTCGGCGAACGCGTACACAGCCTCGATGAGCCGGCGGGCAATGTCTTGGCCGCGCCACGGTTTGGCGACGTAGAGATCCTCCAAGTAGCAGGTTGGGCGTCTCGCCCACGTCGTGGGATGCACGATCAGGTGAGCAAGCCCGACCAGGTGATCGTCCTCCTCGGCGACGAGTCCGTGCACCGGCGAACTCGGGTCGCACAACGCTGCCCAGGTTCCGTCGGTGACTTCCGGCGTGAGTGCGGCGCGGTAGAACTCGAGATAGCCCTGCCACAGCGGCGCCCATGCTCGCCGGTCGTCGTTCCGTATGGGTCTGATGATCATGTCGGCGATGATGGCACCTGCCTTGGTGCTTTTGAGCCAGCCCCCGGTTGGCGGACGCTGGCCGTATCGACCAGGATCTGTGCTGTGACGACGTGGCTGGACCCCGGAGTAATCAAGCGGCTGTTGACGACGCCGGCGACCTGGGCCGTTGTCGGCCTGTCCGCCAACACCGAACGCACGGCGTACGGCATCGGCCGGTACCTGCGCGACCGGCTCGGCATGAACATCGTGCCCGTCAATCTTCGCGGTGAGGACGCCCTTGGCGAGCGCGGCTATCGCCGGCTCGCTGATGTCCCTGACTCGGTCCAAGTCGTGGACTGCTTCGTCAACAGCCAACGGGTCGGTGCGGTCGTCGACGAGGCCATCGCTGAGCAGGATCGACTGGGCATCGAGGCCGTCTGGCTTCAGCTGGGCGTGATCGACGAAGCCGCCGCGCAACGTGCCCACGCAGCCGGCTTGGATGTCGTCATGAATACCTGTCCGGCCATGGAACATCCTGCCTCGGCGGCCAGCTGACCGGGGACGGGATTGACTCTGTGATGAACCCGAAGAACATGGTCTGGGTTCCGGGCGGCGCTTTTCTGATGGGGTCGAACGAGTTCTACCCCGAGGAGAGGCCTGTCCACCCGGCGAGGATCGGCGGCTTCTGGATGGACGAGCATCCTGTCACGGTCGCCGAGTTCCGACGGTTCATCAAGGCCACCAGCCACATCACGGTGGCGGAGATGACCCCGGACCCCATGGACTTCCCGACTGCTGAGCCTGGGCAGCTGGTTCCCGGCTCCTTGGTGTTCACGCCACCCGACCGCCCAGTGCCCCTCGATGACTTTCGTCACTGGTGGTCATGGGTCCCCGGAGCGCAGTGGCGTCACCCGGAGGGACAGGGGAGCACGTTGCATGGATTGGACAAGCATCCGGTCACACACGTCGCCTATCCGGACGCGTGGGCCTACGCCGAGTGGGCGGGCAAGGCACTGCCGACCGAGGCGGAGTGGGAATTCGCGGCACGCGGTGGCCTGGAGGGCGCCACCTACGCCTGGGGTGACGAGTTCGCCCCTCGCGGACACATGATGGCCAACACCTGGCAGGGCGACTTCCCGGTGCACAACGACCTGCTCGACGGCTACGCGCGCACGTCGCCGGTCGGCAAGTTCCCGCCCAACGGCTACGGCCTCATCGACATCACGGGCAATGTGTGGGAGTGGACGTCGGAGGACTACACGAGCAGTCACATACCCGCTGACGACACCTCCGAGGTAGTCCAAGCGGCACCAGATCCGCCCATCTGCTGTGGCCCGCAACCCCGGCCGACGAGTGCGCAGTCTGCGCAGCCAGAGGCGGGCAGTCCATCAACGAAGGTGATCAAAGGCGGTTCGCACTTGTGCGCGCCGAGTTACTGTCTTCGCTATCGCCCAGCAGCTCGCCAGTCCCAGACCACCGACACCTCGACCAGCCACCTCGGCTTCCGGTGCATCGTGCGTCCCTGAGGACGGAATACGAAATGAGCCGGCCGGGCAGCGCTTACTGCCGCGACATCGCGACCCGTAGCCGTTCCTCTGGGTCGATGAAGTGGTCGTGATCATCTTTGCCGAGATCGAGCTGTACCCAGTTGATCTTGCCGGTGAACCGGCTGTCGCGTGCGGTGTAGTCAGGGGTGACCGTGGTGCCGGATTCGTAGCCGATGTCGGTTGTCTCGTCGGCGGAGAAGATCATCGGCTGGGTGGCTCCGACGCGGCCGGCGCCGACTTTGGTTCCGTCGTAGTACAGCGTGATGTCACCGCCCTTGGCTAGCCCGCCGCCGTCGTAGGCGAATTCCATGCGTATCTGATGGGTGCCGGCTGGAATGGCCGCATCGGACTCGGTGGTGAATTCCTGAATGCCGAGCACGTTGTAGACGAACTTGGCCTTTCCGTTCTTGGTATAGACACACCACCCGCCGAACCGGCCGCCCTGCGCGATGATCACACCCTCGACGCCGCCGTCCGGAACATCCACTTCGGCGGTGACGGAGAACGACTTGTTCTTGACGCTGACCACACTGTTCTCCGAAAGTCGTCCCATGCCGGGGAAGAACAGCTGGGAGTCACCCCTGATCAGGGTCGGTCGGCCAGCCATCTCCGGCACGAGGCGCTCGGAGGTGCGGTCATCCATCGGCAGCACGTTGTATTTGGTGGCCTCGATCAGCCAGAGCCGCTGGAGCTTGGCGAGCATCTCAGGTTGCTCGGCCACCAGGTTGCGAGCCTGGCTGTAGTCAGTGCCGTCATAGAGCTCCCAGACATCGTCGTCGAACGCCGGCAGCTTCCCGCCGACCATGACCCACGGTGT
>DASVEX010000255.1:0-8953 GCA_036380335.1 Propionibacteriaceae bacterium
GCGAGCTTGGCGAGCGAGGCAATCAAATATGAAGAAGTTTCATAAGCGGCGAGGCGTGATCATCACGCAGCTCAGCGCATACGAAGTAGAGCTGCTGGCGTCCTTGATCATGCAACTCATCGAGCTGCTCTCAGACGGTGAGCCGGCGGGGTTTGCGACACAATCCGAGGCGAGCGATGCCTTCGATGAGATTGTCAAGAATCTTGAGGGCGAGCCCGATGAGCCGGGACCACTGGAGGATCCAGTGCTCAAACGGCTTTTTCCTGATGCATACCCCAACGACTCCGCAGCCTCGGCAGACTTTCGGCGATTCACCGAGCGGGACATGAAGGCGATCAGAGTCACCGAAGCACGCGTCGTCCTCGACCGTCTTGCCACAACCGAGCTCGGGGCTCGCGATCTCAAGATCCCAGCCGAGGAGGTCGAGAGTTGGCTGCGGACTTTGACGAGTGTCCGGCTCGCCGTGGCAACCCGCCTGGGCATCCGCGATGCGGCCGCTGCTGATGAGCTGGCGGCGCTGCCGGAAGATGACCCGCGCAGCTTCATGGTGAGCGTGTACGACTGGCTTGGCTTTGCGCAGGAGACCCTGATCTCGGCGCTATAAGAAAGCGACACCCGGATCGCGCTCCGCCGTGCTGAGCAATCAAATTGAAAGGCTGCAGTCCATGGCGACGTACGAACTTAACGAGGCCGCAGTGGCCAACTGCCGCAGACTGATCGATGCCCGGCAATACGTTCTCGACAGCGACTGGGGCGAGGTGCAGCCACATGCTGAGGCCCAGAACGCGTTCCTCGAACGGCATTCCTTCCAGGAGTACGCCGCCTGGCATCTCGGGCTCACCGAAGGCGCCAACGACGAGACGAAGGCCCGGTATGCATTCGTCTTCGGCGACTTTCGGCGCGTGCACCGTACGGCTCTGATTGCCTGCGTCTACCGCGCATCAGAGTGGCGGCACAAGAAGATCGAGCTTGCCGCCCACGATCTCTTGCAGCACCTCGATGCCACTTCTGGCTGAGGCCTCGTTCCGAAAGTGGTCACCTGCAACACGCCGCGCGGCGTGTCGCATGTTGTTCGCGACCACTTGCGTGAGGAGATGACCTACCGATCCAGGGTCAGGCGGAAAGCCCATAGGTGGACGTGTGGTTTGGGGCTGTGATCAAGCTCGGGCGACCGCACAAAGCCGAACTCGCGGTAGAGCGCGTGTGCCGCGGTCATCTGCGGCAGTGACGACAGCAGAACCTCACGCATGCCCTCCGCTCGGGCACGATCGAGACATCCGGTAACGAGCGCGCGGCCCACCCCGCGGCGCCGTCCAGCCGCGGCAACGGACAGCATCCGAAACTCTGCTTGATCTTGCTCGGTAGCGAGTTCGCGCCAAGGGGATGTCGGCGGACACCACGTCACGGTGCCAAGGACTTGCCCGTCCTCGACGGCCACCAGGAGCTCCGCCTCGCGTGCCCTGCGCCCGGCATCGGTCAGCTCGGCCTCATAGGCCGTGTCGATCAGCCCGTCGGCGCGTTGCAGCAGGTCGTCGATGCGATAGGCCTCGGCCGTGACGCGGCCGGCCTCGGCGTACTCGGAAGGCTCGGCACCTCGAATGAGAAAGCTCACTCGAGAACCGTGCACGCGAAGGTGAAACCGGTGCCTGCATTGGGTATCTCGAACCGGCCATTCGTTGCGGTAATGGTCGCGTCATCGAGGGTGCCGGCGTCGGGCGCCGCCCCATGCAATATCAGCACGAAGTATTGCCGCGCGAATTCTGCGAAGCCCTCCCCGCCGACCTCGGCATTGACCGTCAGCTCAGTGCCGGCCCGTTCGACGGTAAAGGTGGTTCGGTAGCGAGCACCTCGGACGGCAGCAAAGCTCACCCCGTCGTCTTCCTGCAGCGTCGAGTACGACACGCCGTCAGCGGTCGGCACGAAGAGGTGCAACTCGACTGCAGCAGGACGATAGTCATTGGTCGAAGCGGGCGCCTCTGGCCACATGGGAATCACCGCTCCGCCGCGCGCATAGATCGGAATGCGGTCTAGCGGAGTGGCGGCGATCACAAACGTTTTCTCGCCGACGGGCTCATCGGTGTGCCAGTCGTACCAGTCGCCTGCCGGCAGGTAGACCTGGCGAGCTGTGACCCGCGGCTCGACGACGGGTGCGACCAGCAGATCACCGCCCAGCAGATACTGATCATCGATATCGCGGACGGTCGCATCGTATTGATGATCAAAGACCAGCGGGCGCTGCACCGGAGCGCCACTCTCCGATGCCTCCAGGAAGCAGGCGTACAAGTAGGGCAGCAACCGGTATCTCAGCTTGATCGCGGCTCGTACGTGATCTTGCACAACGTCACCGAACGCCCAGGCGTACTGATCAACATTGCCGATCTCGGAGTGGTTGCGGCAGAACGGGGTCAAGACGCCGTACTGCATCCAGCGCAGGAACAGTTCTGCGTTGGAATTCCCTTGGAATCCGCCGATGTCGGCACCGACGAACGCCTGCCCGGAGATGCCGAAACCTGATCCCATTGCGATGCTCAGCCACAAATGATCCCAGCGTGACTGGTTGTCGCCCATCCAGTTGGCGGCGTATCGCTGAATCCCGGCAAAGCCGGAGCGAGACAGCACGAAAGTCCGCCGGTCCGGCATTGCGTCAAGCAATCCTGCCGTAGTGCCCATCGCCATCAGCAGCGCGTACTGGTTGTGGTAGCGCTCATGTGAATACTCGCCGCGACCAAAGCGCATCCGCACGGACGGGATGTTTCCGGTCGCCGGCTCGTTCATGTCATTCCAGATGCCGGCCAGTCCGGAGAGCACGTGTGCGGCGTTGAGCTCTCCCCACCAGGTGCGCGCATCCTCGGTGACAAAGTCGGGGAAGGCCGTGTTGCCCGGCCACACCTGGCCGATATAGATATCGCCTCCTTCAGTCCGGCACAGGAGGTCACGCTCGACGGCTTGATCGAAGACCGAGTAGCCAGGGTCGAACTTGACGCCCGGGTCGATGATGGTGATCACCCGGAATCCTTGCTCGTCAAGGCGTTTCAGCATGCCGGGTGGGTCCGGGAACCGGTCGCTGTCCCAGGTAAAGACGCGGTAGCCGTCCATGTACTCGATGTCCAGCCACAGAGCATCACAAGGAATGTCATTGTCGCGATGCCGTTGGGCGACGTCCTCCACGGTGTCTTGGGTGTATTCGAACCAGCGGCACTGGTGATAGCCGAGCGACCAGATCGGCGGTAGTGCCGTACGCCCGGTCAGCCAGGTGTATGCCTCCAAGATCGCGGGCATGTCCGGGCCGGCGAAGACGTACTCGGTGTATTGACCACCGCGGAAAATGATCCGGTACTCCTCATTGTGGGAGAACTCGTATTCACCGCGATATCCGTTGTCCATAAAGGACGCCGCCATGCTCCCACCCGGATAGGACTGATGGTAGAAGAACGGAATGCTGACGTAGTAGGGATCGAATTCCACGCTGCGGAAATCTCCGCGCGGATCATCGGCAGCCTTGCCGGCGGTGAACTCCAGCGTCTCGGATGGGCTCAGTACGTCGGTGTTCCACAGGGTGAAGTCGCGGCCCCTGCGGTTGTGTCGGCCGCCTTTTTCACCGAGGCCAAAGATCGCATCCTCCTGGCGGCAGCGACGCCTGATCGTGAACGAGTCATTCAGCGTCGCGTACGCCCAATACTGCTCATCGGAATCCTGCGCGGTCTCGATCACCGCCGACCCGTCGCTGCGATGTACGTCGATCCGAAATGGGTCCAGCCAGAGCGACGCGGTGCACGCGCTCGTGATCAACTGCACGCGTTCGCTGTCTTGCTCGACCCGAAAGTGCGCCGGTGTTGCCAACGGGTCGACACACATCGCGAAGGTCGGAGATTCGTCGAAGACGCCCCCGCGGCTGATCTTGATCCGCAACAGATCAGCGCGTACTACGTCAATGCTCAGCTGTTCGCCATGCAGCTCGGCGAGGATTCCCTGCTGCGTCTGGTTGACCTCCTCGACACGCTTCCAGCGGTAGTAGTTGTCGGTGTAGATCATGCCGGGGCCTCCCGGTTTGGAACGGACAGGTCAACGATGAGTGCGCGATGATCAGACAGCGGCAACGCGGGCGCGCTGCTGGTGGTGACCTCGCCCAGCCAACCACGCAGCAAGATGTGATCAAGCTGCCGATCGGGCTTGTCGAGTGGGAAGGTGAAGTGCCGGGCCAGCTGCCGGTAGCCGGTGATCTGAGTCGGCAAACCATCGGCCATGTTGAGGTCACCCATCAAGATCACCGGTCCGTGCAGCGGAGCAAGATCGCGACGAATCCGCCGCAGCTGGTGCCGCCCCCAGCCAGGTACATAGGACAAGTGGGTGTTGGCGACGACAATTCCGCCCGCCGGAGTCCGCAGCCGCCCGATCACCGCAGCTCGCGGCTCCTCCCTCACGATGATCATTTTCCGGGGAGTGCGCAGATACAGCGGGACCGGGGTAGGGATTCGTGGCAGTCGGAGAACTTGCCAGGAATCGGCGGGATAGCGCGAGAGCAGGGCGATCCCGTACGACGCCACCCCGGGCAGGTCATCCTCCGATGCCGCCATCCAGGTAGCTCCGGGCGTGCCCGAGAGCGCAGCGGCGAATCGGTGGGCCACAGCACCCATGGCCTCCGCGGCAACGGCGGTCAGGTCGGCTAGATGGGAGCGCGGCTGGTCTCGATCGACCTCCTGTAGCGCCAAGATGTCGGCATCCAGAGTGCGGATAGCATCAGCCAGGCGATCAAGATCGACCACTCCATCGTGGATCGAGCGGCCGTGCAGGATGTTGAATGTCGCCAACCGCATGGGAAGAAGGTACCCACCATCGCTGAGCAATCTCCGCCGCCGCCCGGCACATCCGACGAGCCGCCGCTGCGCGCCGCGCTGAAGTATTCGGCATCTGCCCTGAAGTCCGATGGCATTCCCTTCGCGCTCGGCGGCGGATATGCCCTGTGGGTGCACGGTGGGCCGGAGCCGAGCCACGATGTTGATCTTGTTGTCGCTGAGGCCGACGTCGAGTTGGTTGCTAACAGCCTGGCGGCAGCCGGGCTGCAGGTCGAGCGGCCGCCCGAAGATTGGCTCTTCAAGGCCTACCTGGCGGAGGACGACTCAGCGGCACCCACCGAGGAGCCGGCGCTAGTCGATGTACTGCATCGGTTGGGCGGCGTTCCCGTCACAAAGTCGTTGCTCGACACCTCCCAGGAACACGAGGTTCTAGGCATCCGGATACCTGTGTTGCCGCCCACTCCGATCATGATCGCCAAACTTCAGTCGTTCACCGAGCACCACTGCGATTTCGAGCAACCCCTGCTCGTGGTGCGCGCCGTACGAGAGCAGCTGGATTGGGTCGAGATCCGCGAGGCGACAAAGGACCAGCCCTTCGCGGAGGCCTTCTTGCTTCTCGTCGAGCGCCTGGGCATCATCGCGCCGTTTTGATTTGGAGCTGCTCGCGCATCGCGCGCTTCAGGTCCGCCTACTTCGTCGTCGCACGCAGAGGAAAGAACGCCTCCGCTCTCTCCTCCTCAGCACGGCGGGCGCGCGATTCCCGACGCTCGCAGCTAGCCAGCGCCCACATGACAATGCGATCTCACAGTCCGGATTCAGGGGCTGGCCATGTACAGCGCCCCTAGTGTGACCGCCGTGTTGAAGATCGCCCGGGAGCATGTGGCTGCCATGATCGCGCATGCCCGGGAAGATCATCCGGACGAGGCGTGCGGGGTGATTGTCGGGCCGGAGGGATCGGACGTGCCGACGCGCTTGATCCGAATGACCAACGCCGAGCGCTCGCCGACCTTCTTCCGCTTCGAGCCTCAAGAGCAGTTCGCGTTGTACAAGGACATGAGTACCACGGGCGAGGAGATCGTGGTCGTCTACCATTCCCACACCGCGACAGAGGCCTATCCATCGCGCACCGACATCTCCCTCGCCAGCGAACCTCAGGCGCACTACGTGATCGTTTCGACTGCGGAGTCCGGCGCCTCCGATGGGCCGGTGAGCGCACGCTCCTTCCGGATTGTCGATAGTGCGGTCACCGAGGAAGAGATCGACGTCACGGAATAGCACTCGAGGGCCAGTCGTTGGCAGAACTAGCCAGACATACAGGAGAGACTCCATGTCAGTAGAGGTGAGGATCCCGACGATCCTCCGCACGTTCACCCGGGGCGAGAAGGCGGTGCACGGGGATGGGGCGACCCTGCAGGAAGTGCTCGACGACATCGATGCGCGCAACCCTGGCTTGAAAGATCGAATCATCGAATCCGAGGCGCTTCGTCGATTCGTCAACGTCTACGTCAATGACGAGGATGTCCGCTTTGCCGGCGGCCTCAATGCCCCTACATCGGATGGTGACGTCGTCGTTGTGCTGCCTGCCGTCGCCGGCGGCTGATCGGCATCGTCGATGGTCCGATACGCCTCGCTTCGCGAATCGGTCGGGCATACCCCCCTGGTGGGGTTGCCACGGCTGTTCCCGAGCGAATCAGTGCGGCTGTGGGCAAAGCTGGAGGACTACAACCCCACGGGTTCGATCAAGGATCGGGCGGCGCTACAGATGATCAAGGTCGCCGAAGCCGACGGGACGCTGCGACCCGGAGCAACAATTGTGGAACCAACCAGCGGCAATACCGGCATATCACTCGCGATGGCGGCCAAGTTGGGTGGCTATCGGCTGATTTGCGTGATGCCAGAGAACACCTCAGTCGAGCGCAAACAGATGCTTGCCGTCTGGGGTGCAGAGATCGTCTCCTCCCCGGCGGCTGGCGGATCCAACGAGGCGATCCGCGTCGCCAAGCAACTTGCTGTCGAGCATCCGGACTGGGTGATGCTCTATCAGTACGGCAATCCGGCCAACGCCGAGGCGCATTATGTGACGACTGCCCCGGAGATTCTCGACGATCTTCCTGAGGTGACGCATGTGGTTGCCGGGTTAGGTACGACCGGAACCCTGATGGGTATCGGCCGTTTCTTCGCCGAGCAAAAACCCGAAGTCAAGATCATTGCCGCCGAGCCGCGGTACGGCGAGCTGGTTTACGGCCTGCGCAACCTCGAGGAGGGTTTCGTCCCCGAGCTCTACGACGCCTCCTCTGTCACGTCACGGTTCTCGGTGGGCTCTCGCGACGCGGTCCGCCGCGTCCGTGAGCTGCTGGAACGCGAGGGGATCTTCGCCGGACTCTCCTCCGGAGTAGTCGTGCACGCCGGCCTCGCTCAAGCCGCCAAGGCCGTGCGGGCAGCGGAGAGTGCCGACATCGTCTTGATCATCGCCGACGGCGGCTGGAAATACCTGTCGACCGGTGCTTATGCCGGCGACCTCGATTCCAGCGAGGACTTCCTGGACACACAGGTTTGGGCATAGCTTTTTCGGCCTGTTCGCTCGCGCCCGATCGCGCCTTAGGGCCTCAGTCGTTCGTCGGATATGTCGAAACGCGATCGATTTGCTGAAGTGCTTTCTGCTTACGAGGCGTTTCGCCATCTCCTCCTGCACTCCTGAGGGGGCGCGATCTACCCGACGCTCGCGAACTAGCGAGGACTTCCTGGACACCCAGCTTTGGGCGTAGTTTCTAGGCTTGTTGGCTCGCGCCCGCTCGCGCCTTAGGGCCTC
Source organism: Propionibacteriaceae bacterium (assembly GCA_036380335.1). Taxonomy (GTDB): domain Bacteria; phylum Actinomycetota; class Actinomycetes; order Propionibacteriales; family Propionibacteriaceae; genus Microlunatus. Next base: position 7,603 of record DASVEX010000255.1, read on the forward strand.
AGTCGTTCGTCGGGACTTGTCGAAACACCACCGATTGCCAAGGTGTTGCTGAATGCGAGGGTGTTTCGCTAGCTCCTCCTGCACTCCTGAGGGGCGCGATCTACCCGACGCTCGCGAACTTAGAAGGCCCACCTTAGTGACAAAGGATTTTCATGAATCACTTGTAGGCTGAGCGCTCGTGGCGGCTGATACAGAAGCTCCGATCGGCATCTTCGACTCTGGGTTCGGCGGGCTGACGGTAGCTCGCGCGGTCATCGACCAGCTCCCGCACGAGGACATCGTCTACCTGGGAGATACGGCGCGTTCCCCGTACGGCGAGCAGCCGATTGCAACCGTCCGGGAGTATGCGCTGGAGTGTCTTGATCACTTGGTCGAGCAAGGCGTAAAGATCTTGGTCATCGCCTGCAACTCAGGCAGCGCTGCGGTCCTCCGTGACGCTCGGGAGCGCTACGCCGTCCCGGTGGTGGAGGTGATCCTGCCCGCCGCCCGCCGAGCGGTAGCCGCCACCCGTTCCGGCCGCGTTGGAGTGATCTGCACCGAGGCGACTGCCACATCGCAGGCCTATGACGACGCCTTCGCCGCAGCACCGCAGGTCGAGCTGCACACGGCAGCCTGCCCACGCTTCGTCTCTTTCGTCGAGGCGGGGATCACCGGCGGCACCGAACTGCTGGCCTGCGCCGAGGAATACCTGAAGCCCTTGCAGCAGGCCGATATCGACACGTTGATCTTGGGATGCACCCACTATCCGTTGCTCACTGGCGTGATCTCGTACGTGCTTGGCGACAACGTCAGCCTGGTATCCAGCGCCGAGGAATGTGCCAAGGACGTGTACGCCGCCCTGACCCGGCGTAGCCTCACCCATGATCAGCCGCGAATCGCCAGCTATCGCTTTTTGACCACCGGCAGTCCGGAGACGTTCGAGGGCGTTGGGCATCGGCTTATGGGTGGGCTTGTGATCGGCGTCGAGCAGTTCGTCTGATCACAATGATGAAACTGACGGTTGTCGGCTGCAGCGGCTCCATCTCGGGGCCGGACTCGCCAGCCTCCAGCTACCTACTGCAAGCGCCGCACGAAGATCGCATCTTCTCGCTGCTGATCGACTGCGGCCCTGGCGCCATGGGGGCGCTCTATCGCTACATGGATCCGTACGAGGTCGATGCCATCGCCTTGAGCCACCTGCATCCCGATCACTGCCTCGATCTGTGCGGCTACTACGTGGCCGCACGCTACTCACCAAACGCGCCCTGGCCGAGACGGCCCGTCTACGCTCCTGCCGACGCGGGCTCGCGGCTCGCTCGGGCGTACGAGGTAACAGGGAACCAGCGAGAGGTCAGCGAGTCGGGCGTCTCGT
>DASVEX010000256.1:0-7258 GCA_036380335.1 Propionibacteriaceae bacterium
TCGGGCTACGGCCACTTTCGAGTCCCTGAGCTGGTCGACGGTGCCCTCCAGGCCGGCCGCGACAAACATCCGACGCAGCGTGTTGCGCTGGTCCATCGCAATGATCGAGAAGATCCCGTCCTCGCTGGCGATGTCGGCCAGCGTTTTGGCCGTGCGTTCGGTTGTGGTGGGCATACGGGCACTCCTCGTCATCATGAATTTGCGTTGCTGCTGCAGCCGATCGGATGAGTATGTCATCGATGACATGAGTCAGTCAAAGTGCGATGTCACCGATGACATCGGGATTGACATCGATGACAGGCTTCGGTTACCTTGGCCCTCGTTCTTGCCGAGAGCAGGTTGGCCATCGGGCACCGCCACCGCAATGAGCGTCAGAAAAGGAGTCCAGCCCTGGTCACGATGCAAGATGTCGCTGACCGTGCCGGCGTCAGCGCAAAGACGGTCTCGCGGGTGTTCAGAAACGAGCAGCACGTCTCCGACGCAGTCAGGCAACGCGTGAGCGAGGCGATGCGCGAACTCAACTTCGTGCCGAACATGCTCGCCCGGACATTTCGCGAAGGCAAGGCATCGGTGCTGGGCATCGCCGTACCCAGCATCGTCGACCCCTTCTTCGCCGCCATCATTGAGGCAGTCGACAGCTTCGCCAAAGACCACGACCACGCAATTGCGGTGACGAGCCTCGGCAGCGACCCGGCGCGGGAACGACCAATCGTCGAAGCACTCCTGCTGCGACAGATCAGCAGTCTGATCATCGCGCCGATCGCGCCGGATCAGTCCTACTTGATGCCCTGGCTGCCGCATAAGCCGATCGTCTTCATCGACCGGGAACCAGACGGGATCGACGCGGACGTCTTCTTAGAAGACGACTACGGCGGCGCCGACCTGGCAGTGCGACACCTTATGGAGCTTGGTCACCGGCGGATCGCGTTCCTCGGTGCCAACGACGCCGTAGCGACCACGTCACGCCGGCTCGAGGGTTTCAAAGCCGCCTATCAGGCGGCCGGTGTGCCGCTCGATGACTCGTTGATCCTGCTGGCCGGTCCGGGGCTGATCAGTGACATGCTGACGCGCACCCTCAGCGGCCACGCCCCGCCGACCGCGATTTTCTCATCCAACTCACGAACGTCCGTCGAGATCATTCCCACTCTGCAACAGCTTGAACGAACTGATCTGGCGATGGTGGGATTCGGTGACTTTCCGATGGCAAGCGCCCTTCATCCAGCCGTCTCGGTCATCGATCAGAATCCCTCGCGCCTCGGCCGAGCCGCCGCCGAGCGCGCAGTCAACCGTGTCAGCCAGTCGCAGGCTACGTTCGAACGCTGCACTGTCTTCCAGGTGAACCTCATCCGTAGAGCATCCTCTCGGCCGATTGAGGGATAAGTGGGACTTGAGCCACTATCCCGAACGCCCCGCCCCCGGAAGTATGGTCACCGAGGCGGCCGGAGGGGATCCGGTGTGCGGACGAGGAGGGAACCATGAATCCTGTAGTTTCGCGCGACGCGGTTGACGGGCTGCGTGAGCAGTTCTCCGGAGCGGTCGTCGGGCCAGATGATGCCGGCTACGACGAGATGCGGGCAGTTCACAACGGCCTCGTCGACAAGCGTCCAGCGCTCATCGCCAGATGCGCCAACACCGCCGATATTGCCGATGCAGTGCGCTTCGCCCGGGCTGAGGGCCTTGAGATCTCCACTCGAGGCGGCGGCCACAACGTTGCCGGCAAGGGCGTCACCGACGGCGGCATGATGATCGATCTGGCGAACATGCGGGGCAGTTATGTTGACCCAGCCAAGCGGCGAGCGCGCATTCAGGGTGGCGCCACCTGGAACGACTACAACCGCGCGACTCACCAGCACGGCCTCGCGACGACCGGTGCTGTGATCTCAACGACCGGCGTCGCTGGGCTGACGCTGGGCGGCGGAATCGGGTGGCTCATGAGCCACTTCGGCGGTGCCGTCGACAACCTCACGTCGGTCGAGCTCGTGACTGCCGACGGCGACGTCGTGCAGGTCAGCGCCGAGACTGATCCTGAACTGCTCTGGGGTCTGCGTGGTGGAGGTGGCAATTTCGGAATAGCCGCGTCACTGGAGTTCGATGCCCATCCGCTCGACACAGTCCTGGGCGGGCTCGTCGCCTACCCGCAGTCTGAGGCGCTGCCGGTGTTCGCCGCGTACCAGGAGGTCACCTCCGACGCCCCCGACGAGCTCGCCAGCTACTTCCTGCTGGTCCACGCGCCCGACGGTTCGGGCAACAAGATCGTCGCCATGCCGGTCTGTCACAGCGGCGACCTCACAACTGGCGAAGCGCTGGTTCAGCCGCTGCGCGCAGTCGGGACACCTGCACTCGACGCGATCGGGCCCATGCCGTACCCGGTGATGAATACGCTCATCGACGGGGGGTTCCCGAGGGGCGCTCGCAACTACTGGAAGTCGGCATTCTTCACGGAGCTTTCGGAGGAAGTGATCGGCCTTCTTCTCGACGCATACGAGCGCGTGCCGTCAGCGATGACGGGGATCGTCATCGAGCAATTCCACGGCGCGATCACACGCGTCGACCCGACGGCGACGGCCTATCCCCACCGCAAGCCTGGTTACAACATGGTGCTGGCCGGCGAGTGGCTCGACCCGTCCGAGGACGAGGAGAACATCGCTTGGGTCCGTTCGACCTTCGACGCGCTGAGTCCGCACACCGCCGATGCGGTATACGTCAACTACATTGCCGTCGATGAAGCCGATCGGATTCGCGCCGCGTACGGACCCAACTGGGATCGGCTCGTCGCGCTGAAACGGCGCTGGGACCCGGACAATGTCTTCCACCTCAACCAAAATATCGACCCTTCGAGCTGAGTGGGTGTCGGAGGGAACCGCACGACCGGGAGCTCGGAACCGAAGGAGGCATAGCGTGACGACGACTGGTCCGCCGGCACGGTCGGTCCGAGACTGAGCGGCACCCTATGCCATCGCCCGCCGCAGAAAGCGATACCGGGACAGCGGAAGCGCCGGAGATCAACACCGAGGAAGCGCCGGAAAAGCGGCCGCCAGGCCATATTCGAGAGACGGTTGTTCTCATCGTGCTTTCCGTTACGGCAGTGATCACGGCCTGGTGCGGCTTCGAGTCCTCGCAATGGGGTGGCGAGATGTCCATCGCGTTCAGTGAGGCGTCCAGCTCCCGCATCGAGGCGGCGCGCCAAGGCGGCGTCGCCAATGCCGCCCGCCAGGCAGACCTCACCATTTGGGGCGTGTATCTTCAAGCGCGCGCTGAGGGTAATACCGCGCTCGCGCGCTACGTCGAGCAGCGCTTCACCGATCACTTTCGAGTGGCGTACCAGGCTTGGATTACTGAAGGCGAGCCGACGAGCGGTCCGTTCAAGATGAAGCAGTACGTTCCGCCTGGAACGACCGAGTCCGCCGCCGCGGACCAGCGCGCCGACAGCCGCTTCGCTGATGCACTCGAGTTCAACCAGCGGGGAGATAACTACACCATTCTCACGGTGCTCTTCGCGTTGGTGCTGTTCTTCGCCGCTGCATCTACCCGGTTGGGCAGTCCCCGTACTCAATGGATTTTTCTCGGAGTGGCGATGGTGTTCCTGATCGCGGGAACAATAATCCTCGCCACTTTCCCAATTGATATCTGAACTAGGGGGTCAACGGTCGTGACCACTGCTGCGCCCATGCTCATTGCCCGTCGCTGGCGTAGCCGGCGGTCGGCTGCGATTGCCGGGATCATCTTCGCCGTACTCCTCCTGGCTGGCCTGACCATGATCCGCATTGCCTTGTCGGAGAGCAGCCTTCAGGTCCTTCAGTCAAATGCCCGGCGACAGAGCCTGATCCGGTTGAGCCTCCAGCTGGTGCCGTTTGCCGGGATCGCATTCCTGTGGTTCATCGGCGTCATCCGTGAGCAGCTCGGCGAGGTAGAGGACCGGCTGTTCTCCACAGTCTTTCTGGGCAGTGGGCTGCTCTTCTTGGCAATGCTGTTCATCGGCGCAGTCACCTCGACCAGCCTGCTGGCGCTGCTCACCGGATCCGATCCCAATGCCGAACTCTTTGCGTATGGTCGCAGCACGACCCAGACGCTGATCTCGGTCTATGCCATGCGGATGGCCGCAGTATTCACGATTTCGGTGAGCACGCTGGGGATCCGTACGGCAGGGCTGCCGCGCTGGGTGTCATACCTCGGCTATCTGGTCGCGCTCACGCTGCTCGTGGCAGCCGGGGAGCACAGGTGGTTCCAGCTGCTGTTCCCGGCATGGGTGCTGCTGGTCAGCATCGTGATTCTCGTGGTCCGGCCTCCAGTCAGGACAGCAGACTCCAACAGTGCGGTAGAAACCGGCTGACGCGCCACCTTCTGCGTCACGCCCCAGATATTCGTGGAGCGCCGCGAGAGAAGGTGCAGCGTGAGCCCGTCACGCGCGCCGAGCTATGCCCGTCACCGGGCTGGGCGTTCAATGACAGGGTGCTCATCGAACGCGACCGGGATGTCGAGAGGCTGCTTGAGCTGCTTGCCGACGCTGTCGACGGGGATGGGCGTCTGGTCTTCGTCGGTGGCGAAGCGGGAGTCGGAAAGACGTCATTGATGTCCGCCGTCGCGGCGGCAGCGCCGAGTGGAGTCGAGGTTCGTTGGGGAGCCGCTGACACGCTGACCGCAGCGGCTGCGTTGGGCGCGGTCGTCGACGCCTTGCCTGAGCTCGAGGAGATGGTCGGCGGTCCCGCCGGCGTGGACCGTCTCGAGCTGTTTCGTCGGATCCGGTCCATGCTCGCGAGCGGGTCGACGTTGCTGGTGCTGGAGGACCTGTATTGGGCAGACGAAGCAACGCTGGGTCGACGAGGGCGACGGCAAGATTTTCTGCCTGGTGGACGCCCCCAACGAAGAGGCCGCGAAGACCGTGCACCGCACCGCGCACGGACTGGTCGGCGACGCGATCTACCGCGTCACCGAGGGCGACTGAATCCCTAAGCCGGCTCACCGGGCCGGCACGCCGTACGGCCGCTGGCACCTACCAGCGGCCGTACTCCCGTCAAGGGAGGCTGGTCACCAACGTCGGCGCCGGCAGGTCGTACCGTCGGCGAGCAACTGCCCGTAAGTCTTAGTCGTATCTCCGCACATGGCCACAAATGGAGCTCGAAACGGCTGATTCAGTCGCATTCGACCTTGTGCGGAGAAATGGGATGGTGACGCCAGCGACAACACGATCTCCTGATCGATTGCCTGATGCAAGACCACCAGATCCATCGAGTCCGCCGATCGCAGCAATTGGACCCGCGGTCCAATTCATCGGCCGGTGGGGGCTCCTACACAACGACCAAGCCAGCGCCTAGAACTCATCAGCTCAACCTCTATTGATATATGGTAACTAACCATATCGTTATAGTTACATACAATGTAACCGTAGGAGGCCGAGCACGAATGATCTATCAGACCCCCGCACTCGGGAGAGAGGAACAGCACGCCCTGGCCGAAATCGCCAACGTGCAGCGAGACCTGCGGTACCACGTGGCCGAGCCACGGCGCTGGGTAAGATCGGTCCGGCGAGTGTTGGCGGCCCGCGCCATTCAGGGCTCGAACAGCATCGAGGGTTTTCATGTCTCGGTCGAGGACGCCATCGCGGCTGTCGAGGGCGAAGATACCGAGGAGGCGGCGCTGGTCGACCGCCAGGCCGTGTTGGGATATCGGCGCGCGATGACTTACGTGATCCAACTGGCCGATGACCCGCACTTCGCGTACACCCCGACGTTGATCCGCAGCCTGCACTTCATGATGACCGAGTACACGCTGGAGGCCAATCCGGGCCGCTGGCGGCGAGGGCCGATCTGGGTCCGCAATGACACGACTGGAGAGATGGTGTACGAGGCGCCCGAGGCCGCCCCGATCCCGGGCTTGATCGACGAACTGGTCGCGGCGCTGGCCGCAGACCGCGATTCCCCGGCAATGGTCCGGGCGGCGATGGCGCATCTGAACCTTGTCATGATCCACCCCTTCCGCGACGGTAATGGGCGAATGGCGCGGTGCCTGCAGACGCTGGTACTGGCTCGCGAGCAGATCCTGGCCCAGGAGCTCTGCAGCATCGAGGAGTACCTCGGACGCAACACCGATGCCTACTACCGAATCTTGGCGGACGTAGGACAGGGACGCTGGCAACCGCAGGGTGACGCCCTGCCATGGGTGCGCTTCTGCCTGACGGCGCACTACATCCAAGCGATCAGCGTCGTACGCCGCATCCGAGAGTCCGAGCGCATTTGGTCGGGGCTGGACGCTCTACGCCAGCAGCATCGGCTCGGAGAGCGGACGCTCGCGGCACTGTTCGACGCGGCCATCGGCCTGCGGGTGCGCAACACGACCTACCGCACAATCTTGCGCAACCAGTGGCAGGAGGAGGTGTCTTCCCAAGTGGCCACCCTAGATCTGCGGGCGATGACGCGGGCCGGGCTGCTGCAGCAACACGGCAACAAACGCGGAGCCTTCTACACCGCTGCGCCAACAGTCATCCAGGTCACAGCGCGGGTGCGCGAAGACCGCAAGCCGATCTCTGCTGAGGGGCTGTTCACGCCTGACAGGGACTTGACCGAGCCGCCGCTCCCGCTCGGGAGGTAGCCGAATACGTCAGGCATCTCCGTGGCCGGCATCATCTTGTCACTCATCCTGATCCCCTTCGGGGGAGCTTGCTCAAGACAACGGCAAGTACACAGTCACCACGGTCGGACGGCCGATGGGACTGAGCAAAGACAGGTGCCCACCAGCTGTCTGAAGACGATCAGACAGACCCTAAAGTCCGCCGCCTGGACGCTGCGCGGCACCGCCGCGTCCTTCGTTCCACGGGCTGACGCGGAGTGCCAATTGGTTGCCTCGCACTTAGTTGGTGAGCCGCTGTCACCGGTCGGACGTGGCTCTACATGGATCCACCCACTCCCCACCCTGCCAGATGGGTTTATGTCCCGACGCGATGGCACCAATGCGCGTCTAGCGTCGGTGCTCGAAGGTTCCCCGGAGGGCAGGTCACGACCATGAACAATCCTGATGCAAGCACCAGTGGCCGGGATTCTGCCGGCCATCGCGCCCGCGAGCAACTGCTGGACGCGACCCCCGCCACTGAACAACGCCTGATGTTGGCCGGCATCTCGACCGCCGTGCTGATCGGAGGAGACGGCCCGCCGATCGTCCTGCTGCATGGGCCGGGAGAGTTCGCCCTCACCTGGCTTCGGGTGATCCCGGAGCTTATGAGGACCCATCGCGTGGTCGTTCCAGACCTGCCGGGTCACGGCGCTTC
>DASVEX010000257.1:0-26810 GCA_036380335.1 Propionibacteriaceae bacterium
GACTCTCCGGCAAAGACCTGTTGGCCGATCAGCCCGTCATCGATCGCATTGAACGCGAACTTGAGCATCCGCTGCGCGGTCGGGCTCTTGCCGCAAATGACCTTTGCCCACTCCAAGCCGACGGTCTCCAGCTCGGCGTGCGGCACAACGCGATTGACCATGCCCATCCGGTACGCGTCCTCGGCCGAGTAGGTCTCGCCAAGGAAGAAAATCTCCCGTGCCACCTTCTGGCCGACCTGGCGTGCCAAGTACGCCGAGCCAAAGCCGCCGTCGAACGAACCGACATCGGCGTCGGTCTGCTTGAAACGGGCATGCTCGGCGCTAGCCAGGCTGAGGTCGCAGACCACATGAAGGCTGTGTCCGCCGCCGGCAGCCCAGCCGTTGACGAGCGCGATCACCACCTTGGGCATAAAACGGATCAGCCGCTGCACCTCCAGAATGTGGAGTCGTCCCGGGGTGGCGGCGCCGCCCTCCGAGGCCGAGTCGTACTGATACCCGGCGCGCCCGCGGATCCGCTGGTCGCCGCCGCTGCAGAACGCCCATCCCCCATCCTTGGTCGACGGCCCGTTCCCGGTGAGCAACACGGCGCCCACATCGGAAGACATCCGGGCATGATCCAGCGCCGAGTAGAGCTCATCAACGGTGTGCGGCCGAAACGCGTTGCGTACCTCGGGCCGATCAAAGGCGACCCTGACAACGGGGGCGTCATTGGCCCGGTGATAGCTGATGTCGGTGAAGTCAAAGCCATCCACCGCATTCCAGAGGTCAGGCACGAACGGGCTGGTCACGCCCCCAAAGCTAGCTGGCACCTTCTTTGTGATTGCTCGCGCATCGCGCGCTCGTATCCGCCTAGTTCGTCGTCGCTCGCAGAGGAAAGAACGCCTCCGCTCCCTCCTCCTCACCACGGCGGGCGCGCGATTCCCGACGCTCGCAATCGCTTCGCGCGTCGGAGTCGCGCCGCTGACGATCGGAGGAACGATAAGCAAGACGATGTCAGCTTCGAGCGCGCGATGCGCGAGCAATCACAAAAGATCGGAGGGTGCAGGCCATCCCGCTACGCCAACGCGGGCCCCCGATTGACCAACACCCTCCACGCTCCATGCCGCTAACGCGCCGTCCCAGAGGCGCGAAATCGACTGGATTCCCCCGACAGCCGGTCTATCCCCCTCAGACCCGCCTCACATATCTTGAACAGTGCGGCAGTTGCGCGACCACGAACAGCAGACGAACAATCAGTACGCAGCTAGGCCGTTGAGGTAGCCCAGATCCGTGGGTATGGCAACGCGCTTTTCAAGCTAGCAAGGAAAAGATGATCTTATTTGGTGAGGAGCTGCGGCGCCTTCGAAAGCGCTCTGGTCTCTCCCAGGAAACCCTCGCTGCTCGTGCCGGGCTAAGCCCGGAGGCCGTATCGCTGCTGGAACGCGGTCGCCGCTCACCACGGATGACCACCATGCGGTTGTTGGCCGAGGGATTGCGTCTCGCCGAAGCCGACCGTGCCGCACTGTTTGCCACGGCCAACCTGCACGAGCCCGCGACCCCGTCGCTTCCGGTCTTTGCCGACCATCCGGTCGGCCGCGACAACGAACTCCGCAAGGTGGCCGAGCTCATCGAACGCGACGACACCCGGTTGTTGACGCTGCTCGGACCAGCCGGAGTCGGCAAGACCAGGATTGCTGTCGGGTACGCCGCCACCCAGCCGGCGCGCTTCCCGGACGGAGTCCACTGGTTTCCGATCGGGACACTCAATGATCCATCGACGGTGCTCAGCGCCCTGGCCGGAGCCCTCGGCGTACGCAGCACCCCGAAGGCAACCGTTGAGGAGATCATCGACCACGTACGCCCGCTGTCGAGCCTGTTGGTGATCGACAACGCCGAACATCACCTGACGACCTGTGCGAAGCTCTGCCGCGCCATACTGGCCGGCGCCCCCAAGCTCACCATCTTGATCACCAGTCGCCATCTGATCGGCGTGCCGGGCGAACAGGCGTTCGCTGTCGTTCCGCTGCAGCTGCCTCCTCCGGGGATGCCCGCCGATCAGCTCGGCACGATTCCGTCGTGCCAGCTGTTCCTCGCCCGATCGTTGATCAACAACAGACTCAACCAGTCAGCTGCCGAAGCTGTCATCCGGATCTGCCATCGCCTGGACGGACTGCCCCTGGCACTTGAACTGGCCGCGGCTCGTACCAACGTGCTCACTGTCCACGAGCTGGCTGACACCCTGGAGAGCGAACTCGGCATCCTGCAGGCGCCCGGCCCTGGCGGTGCGCAGCAGCTCGTGGACGCCATGGTCGGGTGGACCTATCAGCGGTTGAGCCGCACCGAGCAATTGATCTTCGAACGGCTCTCGGTGTTCGGGGGCAGCTTTAGCCGGACCGCGGTTACCGAGGTGTGCGGAGCCGGCTTGAGCGAGATCGACGTCGTCGACGTGCTGTCCTCATTGGTGTCCAAGTCGCTGGTCGTACGCGAGGATGAGGGCAGCACCCAGGCGCGCTTCCGGCTGCTGCAACTCATCAGGCAGTACGCGCGGAGCAAGTTTGCGCTACACCCCGACCGGGCTGCTACCCAGCGCCGGCACGCCGAGTACTACCGTGATCTTGCTGAGCGAGCGGCGCCACAGCTCACTGGTCGTGATCAACACGAATGGCTGTCGATCATCGACCGCGAGGTCGGTAACCTCCGGCCGGCCATCACGTGGTCGGTCCAGCACAAGCCTGAGATCGCCCTGCGCACCGTCGCCGCCTTGGGGCGGTGGTGTTACTTGCGGGGCCGCTACACCGACGGCCGGCGTTGGGCGTCGAGTGCTCTACGAGCGTGGGCGGATGCGCCCAGCGCGCTCCGAGCGCCAGTCCTGGTACTCGCCGGCACCTTGGCGTTTCTGCAATGCGACTACGCAGAAGCCAGGCCCCTGGTCGAGAAGGCGCAGGCGCTGTTCGCCGCGACGGGCGATCGGGCAGGCCTGGTGGGGTCGATCGGCAGGCTGGGGGCAATTGCTCGTGAGCAAGGCAGGTACGAGCAGTCAGCAGAGTTGCATCGCGAGGCGCTGCGGCTAGCTCAGGAGGCCGGCGATGACCATGACGCCGCAGTTCAGCTCAACTATCTGTGCTTCCTGGCGTGGCTCAGCGGCGACCTCAATACGGCCGAAACGTTGGGCCCCGATGTGCTCCGTCGGATGCGCGAGCTCGGCGACCAGGAAGGCGTCATCTGGGCGTTGATCAACTTGGGTACCACGGCACGCTACCGGGGTGACCTGATCGGCGCCCGGTTGCTGCTCAGTCAGTGCCTTGACCTGTGCGAGGAGCTGTCCTTTCGGGAGGGGATCGCCTGGACGCTCAACCAGCTCGGGGTGGTAGCCCGGCTGCGCGGCGAAACCGAACGCGCCCTCGGAATGCAGCTCGCGAGCCTCACCGAACATCACAAGCTGGGCGACCGCTGGCGGGAGGCGAGCGTACGCGACGAGCTGGCCGCGCTCGCGATGCTTCGCGAGGACCCGGCCGAAGCCGCGCGCCAGCTCGCATCCGCGGACGGACTGAGAGCGGACATCCAAGCGGCTGTCCCGGCGGCTGAGCGAGCTGATCGTGATCTGACGGTGGAGGCGGCACAGCTGGCGCTCGGGGCGACGTACGAGCTCGCCGCGCTTACGGCAGGTCTCAGCGGCTCGTGATCTAGGACGCAGGGCTCCGTGTTCGATTGCACTCTGACAAGCTGTTCGCGGGATCCACTTGTCACACTGCATCGCGCGGTTTGGGCGCGTGGATTCCTCGATGGATCTCCCACGCGCGTGCGTTTCCTGGAGAGTTCGGATCGTCAACGATGGGCTGATCAGCCATGAACTGTCGGATGACGTTGGACAGCTCGCCTGGGTGCGAGAAATTGATCGCGTGGGCCGCTCCGTCAATGGCGACGAAGACGACGCGGTGTTCTACCTGTTTCGCGACTTCCTCGATGCGTGCTGGACCCGGCATCAGCGGGTCGCGGCTGCCGGCAACCACCAGCGTTGGCACATCCAAGGCAAGCAGCCGGTCCAACGATGGATACCGCATGAGCGCCCTGAACATCCGGAACGTGCTGGGAACGCCGAAACGTAGATAGTCCGGTACGGCGACGCGCAACATCCGGACTGGTTCGCGGAGGCCGTCGTGGCTGAGCTGCCGCACCGCACGAGGCAGCGGCTGATTGTTGATGCCGCCGGCCGGTGAGACCAGAATGGCCCGCTCCAGCCGATGTGGATACGAGTAGGCAAACTCACAGATCACCGGACAACCCATGGAGTTTCCGACCAGTGTGACCTTGTCAATGCCTTGGGTGTCGAGGAATGCGGCCGCCGCGTGCGCGAGTTCCTCGACGGTGAGCGGCTCGATGGCGTTACCGCTCCGCCCGAATCCAGGCAGATCGGGTACGAGGGTATGGAACTCATCAGCTAGCGCCTCGGCGGTCGGCATCAGGTAGCGGCCCGACAGCCCGAACCCATGCAGATGCATCATGACCGGCGCATCGGGCGGGTGAGGCGACTCGCGGTAGAAGATATCGACACCGTCGATCGTGGTCCAGCGCTCGGCCAGCCGAGACGACGGCCGCGAGAAGCGCCGCTTCGTGCCGCGGTGGGCCCTGGCCGAGGATCGGCGCTTGGTGATGCCCCGTGTCTCGTCTCCTGACATCGTCATTTCAGCCACCCAAGCTCACGCAAGCGCCTTTTGCTTCAGCTGATCAAACTCAGCCTGGTTGATCGCACCCTGATCCAGCAGCTTCTGCGCTGACGCTATCTGATCAGCTGGATTGGGGATGCTCATGATCGGCGGCGGCACATAGGTGTCAGTGTCGCGAGCACCACCCTTCGCAACCTGGTGCCGCTCGGCCATACCCCTGCCCCGCGCGATCACATAGATCAACGCGCTCAAGAAGGGCGCGATGATCAGGAAGACGATCCACAGCGCCTTCCACCAGCCGCTCAAGTCCCGATCTCGGAAGAGATCGGAGACGATCTGGAACAGCACGATCAGATAGCAGGCGAAAACAAACGCCCACACCAACAGCCAAAAGAAGCTCGAAAAGCCCATGTCAACCTCCATGTCGAGCGGGACTGGCCCGAGTATCGTTTGCGAGCACCCGTCCCACATCACTCCCCAAGGGTGAATCCGTCCCCGGCTGCGGCGCAGTGCTGGTAGACATATGCCAATGCGAAGTCACGTCATTGTCGCTGGGGCAGGAATCCTAGGGCTGGCGACCGGCGCCGAGTTGATCAGGCGCGGACACACGGTCACCGTGCTGGAGAAGGAGTCGGGCATCGCCCAGCACCAGACCGGCAACAACTCCGGCGTCATTCATTCGGGGTTGTACTACAAGCCCGGCAGCCTCAAGGCGAAGCTCGGCACGGCCGGAGCGACGTCGATGCGACGCTTCGCCGAAGAGAACGGAGTCTCGGTCGAGATCTGCGGCAAGCTCGTCGTGGCAACGGAGCTGTCGCAAGTGCCGGCCCTGCAGGAGCTCCACCGACGCGGCCAGTCCAATGGCGTGCCATGTCGGATGATCAGTTCTGAAAAAGCCAAGGCGTACGAGCCGCACGTCTCCTCCGTAGCGGCGTTGCGGGTCGAGTCGACCGGAATCGTCGACTTTCGGGGCGTCTGCGAAGCACTTCGACAGCAGATCGAGCAGACGGGCGGCGAAATCCGACTGGGCCACAAGGTCGTCGGCATCGCATCGCGTCCGGACGCGGTCACCGTAACGACGGCGACCGAGGAGTTTCGCGGCGACCAGTTCGTCAACTGCGCCGGCCTGTACAGCGATCGGCTGGCGCGACTGGCAGGGCTGACGCCGGATGTTCGGATCGTTCCCTTCCGTGGCGAGTACTACGAACTGTCCCCGGAGGCGTCCTTGCTTGTCAGGGGTCTGATCTACCCGGTGCCCGATCCGGCGTTTCCGTTCCTAGGTGTGCATCTCACTCGCATGATCAACAACTCGGTTCATGCTGGTCCGAATGCGATCCTCGCATTGGCGCGGGAGGGTTACACCAAGCTCAAGATCAATCCCCGCGACGTAGCCGACAGCCTCCGTTGGCCAGGCCTGTGGCGACTGGGCAAGCGGTATTGGCGGACCGGGTTCGACGAGGCGGCACGATCGCTGTCCAGGAAGCGGTTCCTCGCGAGCCTTCGTGAGCTCGTTCCCGACCTTCCCGACGACTGTCTGGTGCCTACCCACGCCGGCGTACGCGCGCAGGCGCTGAGGCGTAACGGGCAGTTGGTCGACGACTTCTATTACGAGCGAAAGGCACGCCAAGTCCACGTGCTCAACGCTCCGTCCCCCGCAGCTACTGCCTCGCTGGAGATTGCCAAGCGCATTGCCAACGAGCTGGAAGTTGCCGAGATCGGCAGCCCTTCCTGAGCCTGCTGTCGGCGGGCTTCGACGAGCTCAGCCCACATAGTGTGAGCTGCGCCCTGAGCCCTGAGCGCAATTAAGCCTCAACTCACCTTGTGTGACCTGCGGCGTCGCACCAGCCACGCGGTAAGACCAACGGCAGCGGCAGCGCCGGCGGTCGCAGCGATGATGGTGCGACGCGACGAGCTCTGTGCTGCGGGTTCGATCTCCGACTGCTCGGTCCCATCAAGGAGACTGACGGTCCCCGCGTCGCCGTCGACTCGGATCAGCTGGCCACTGTGAATCCGCCGGGTCGCGACGGCGGTGCCGAGCACGGCCGGAATACCGTACTCGCGCGCCACGATCGAGCTGTGGCTGAGCGGACCACCGATGTCGGTGACAACCCCCGAGGCCATGGCAAACAGCGATGTCCATGCCGGCGTAGTGATGCTCGCGACTAGAACATCGCCCGGCTGCATCTGCCCGAAATCCTGCGGGCCGGCAAGTACTCGAGCTGGCGCGGTGATGGTTCCGGCGCTTCCCGCGATGCCCTTGATCACGTCGCCGGTCTGATCCTCAGATGCCGCGGGCATCCACTTACTCCACATGTCGCCCCAGCCGCCCTTAGGCAACAGCTGTGGCGGCGTGGCGCGCCGCTGCCCGCGCCATAGCTCCTTGCGCTGCGCCACTTGATCAGCGAGGCTGCCGAGATTCTCATCGATCTCGGAGCGGTGCAACCAGAAGACATCGTCGGGTTCGTTGATCACACCGGCTTGTTGGAGTCGCCGCCCAACCTCAGCCAGCATGCGGCGAAGCTCAGGCCAAGCCAGTCCGACGTCGGCGAGCGCATCCTCCCGCATGGGTGCGACCCGTTGCGCCCAGTGCACAAGCCGGCTGAATGCTTTGGCGCGTGCCGGATCCAGCCGAGCCAGAACAGTGGCTGTGGCCTCGTCGCGGCGGCGCGCGAGGCGCCGCTGTCGCTCGTAGGGATCAGCACCCTTGCCGCTCACGAAGAAGCGCATCGTCTCCAATAGCGGCACCGGCTGATCGGCTGGTACCGGATTCATGAAGTCGAGGTTGTAGACCGTGTGCCCGTACGCCGCGAGGTGGGCTTCGAAACGGGTATGCCACTCATGCCAGACCGGATCGTCCGATCCAGCAGCTTGCATCAAGAATTCCTCCGGCGGCATCCCGAGCAGCGACGCTGCCAGCCCTTGATGACTGCGAGTCCAGGTCGCGAGCTCGTAGAGGGACTTCTCCGCCCTGATCGGCTCGCTGTCAGATCCCAGCAAGAACACCTGAGCGGGCGGATCGCCTTTACTGCGAACGACCGCGTTATAGAACCGGGTGAACAGCACCTCGCTGGTAGCCGCCACCGGGATGATCGTCTGCACCGCGGTGTAGTACTCCGTGGCCGCTGCTACCAACGCCTCCACGCCGCCCATCAGCTGTTCGATGCTCATCTCGCTGAGATTGCGTGCGGTCCAGTCGCTGACGATCCGGCGATACTTCGGATGAGCGTTGTTGCGCCAGCGATCAGTCATGATTCCGCGGGTGAACAGCATCCGAAAGGCCCGCGGGCTCTTCCACATCAGCCGGCCCATCCCGGAACGGCTGTAACGGTAGTAGGCGTACCCGTTGACGGTTGGCAGCCCGACATCGCTGTCCTTGATGACGTCCTCATCCAGAAACTCTCGGAACAGGCTCTGAAGTGAGCGGGTGACCGCAGGGTCGATCATGTCGGCGAATAGTGGCGAAAGAGGGTCGGGCAATTGCTCGACGATGCTGGCCCGGGCGTACATGGCGGTGGGCTCGGGGACGGTCCAATCGGTCGGCGCTGGCGCCTCAATCTCCGGCAATGCCGTGATTGGGCGAGCCTGCACAATGTAAAACTGGCCGTCTGCGCGCGCCCACTCGATGTCCTGTGGTGCGCCGTAGTGGTCTTCGATGCGGCTCCCGTACGCGGCTAGTACCGCGGCATCAGACTCACTGAGCACCGGCTGACTGCGCTGCTCGTCAGGGACTGCGCGCTCCTCCGTACGGTGCTCGGCAGGGACAGTCATCACAGCCTTGTCGGCCGTTTCGCTGGACAGGACGGAGCCATCAGCTTCCCGGACCACGATGTTGTCCGTATTGACTGATCCGCTCACGACGGACTCGCCGAGGCCCCAAGCGGCGCTGATGACCGTCTCGTCACGATGCCCATTGCTCGGGTTGGCGGTGAACATCACGCCCGCGGACTCGGCCTCGATCATCTGCTGAACCACGACAGCGAGGCTGACGCTGGCCGGATCGATGGCCTGGCGCGCCCGGTATGCCATGGCGCGGGCGGTCCACAGCGAGGCCCAGCAATCGAGGACCGCGGCCAGCAGGTCTTCCAGGCCTCGGATGTTGAGATACGTGTCCTGCTGACCAGCAAAGCTTGCCTCCGGAAGATCCTCAGCCGTTGCCGAGGATCGGACGGCGACCGGTACGTCGTCACCAAGAGCCGCGTACGCGTCGGCGATCTCGGCTCGGAGGGCGTCGGAGACCTCGTCGGCGAAGAGGGCGCGGATCTGTTCGGAGGCGTCGTCGTATTCAGTCCGATGCTCGGTTGGCGTCGCCAGCTCGGCGATCTTTCCGCCCAGGTGGTGGTCGGCGACATAGTCCCGATAGGCATCGGTGACGATCACGTAGCCCGGCGGTACGGGGAGGCCGGCGCGGGTCAGCTCGCCGAGGTTCGCACCCTTGCCGCCGGCCTGATCGATATCGTCCCGGCCTAGCTCGTCAAACTGCTTGATGAAGATCATCGGCACCTAATGAATCTAGCGCCGGCAGGAATGGGAGTTAGCCGCGACCCACGAACGGCATCTTGGTCGCCATCACTGTGATGGTTGCGACATTGCTGTCCAGCGGGAGACTCGCCATATACACGACAGCGCGCGCCACATCTTCGGCGCGCATCCGTGGTTCGGGCCGGACGCTGCCGTCGGCCTGCGCAACGCCTTGTGCAGTCTCGGCGGTCAGGTCGGTGGCGGCGTTGCCGATGTCGATCTGGCTACAGGCGATGTCGTAAGGGCGTCCGTCCAGTGCGGTCGACTTGGTCAGGCCTGTGATGGCGTGCTTGGTCGCGGTGTAGGCAATGGATCGAGGGCGCGGCGAATGCGCCGAGATCGAGCCATTGTTGATGATGCGGCCGCCTTGTGGCTGCTGCCGCCGCATGACGCGAAATGCCTCGCGCGTACACAGGAACGCGCCGGTCAGATTGACATTGACGACCGCCTGCCATTCCTCGAGCGGGATCTCGTCGAGCTCTCGAGGCGGCGCTCCCATGCCAGCGTTATTGAAAAGCAGATCGACCCGACCATGTCGCGTCGTGGTGACATCAAACAGGCTCCGCACCGACTCCTCATCGGTCACGTCTGTTGGCACCGGATCAAGCGAGAGGTCAGGGTAAGCAGTCGCCAGCTCCTCCAACCGCGCACGCCGCCGGCCAGCGAGCACCACTGTCCAGCCGTCGCCGCCGAGCGCCATGGCGACTGCGGCGCCAATGCCACTCCCTGCTCCGGTAACCACCGCGATCTTGTCACCCATCGCTGCCCCAATCATTTCCGACTTGTCAGACTCTCAGGGCGCTATAGCCCGCTCAAAGTCTGACAAGTCGGAAATGATGTTGTGCATGCAGATTGCCATCTTGGGGACAAGCGCCGTTGGACCCGCACTGGGTAAGGCATTTCGCGTGGCGGGCCACGATGTCACGATCGGTACTCGTAATCCCGAGCGGACCAAGGCGCGGGAGCAGTGGACCGGCGTCGACCTGCCGCTGGCGGCGTATCAGGATCTTGACGCAGACGTCTTCATCAATGCGACGAGCGGCAATGGTTCACTTGCCGCACTCCAGACGGTGGGTGACGCACTCAACGGCAAAGTGGTGATTGACACCTCGAATCCGCTGGACCACTCTCAGGGGTTCCCGCCCTCACTGTTCGTCAGCAACACCGACTCACTTGCCGAACAGTTGCAGCGCGAGTTGCCGGAGGCTCGGTTGGTGAAAATGTTCAACACCATGGCGAACGAGGTCATGGTCAATCCGCGCGGGCTTGGCGAAGACTCGACGATCTTCGTGGCCGGCAACGACGCCGCCGCGCGTCAGACCGCTGCCTCGCTGGCCGCTGATCTTGGCTGGACCGACGTATTCGATCTAGGAGACCTGACCGCAGCACGCGGGCTGGAGATGTTCATTACGCTCTGGGTACGGATGTACGTTCAGCTCGGCCGGCCGAACTTCAACATCAAAGTCATACGCTAGTTTTGATTGCTCCACTCGCTGGCGCTCGCTGTGTCTAATGGCTCGCTCCGCTCGCTGCGATGTTCGCCGGGAGCCGCCGTCTTCGTCGAATCCGACGAAACGATTGCGTCGAAGAATCAGCTCGGTGCTCCGAGGCGTTTCGTCGGCTTCTCCTGCAGATCGGCGGCGCGAACATCGCGGGCGCGGATTGCGCCTTCGAGCTCGCCTATTTCGTTGTCGCTCGCAGACGAAAAGCGTGTCCGCTCGCTCCGCCTCAGCACGGCGAGGGGCGCAATCCGAGTTGATTGCTCCAGCTATCGACTGATCATCAATTGCGGGTAGCGGCCTCGTCAGAGACGGGCTGCTCGCCCGCACCGAGCTCGTACTCCATGGACTGCTCCTCCACGGGAGGCTTGCTGTTGCGGATGAAGAAAGCCAAGATCACCGCGGCAATGCTGATCAGCGCCGCGACGGTGAAAGCCGTCGCGATGCCGCCGTTCAAGGCAGGGATTTGTGGCAGACCGGCTTGGCTCAGGGTGGCAGTTCTGGTGGCCATGATTGCGACCAGCAATGCGGTTCCAGCCGCACCTGCCACTTGCTGCAGAGTGCCCAAGATCGCGCTGCCGTGCGAGTACAGATAGGGCGGCAGCGGGTTCAGTGCAGCCGTAAACGCAGGCGTGAACAGGCACGCAAGTCCGAGCATGAGCAACATGTGCAGGCCGACGAGCATCCAAATCGGGGTCGTCGAATCCGCTGCGCTGAATCGCCACAGCGTGAAGGTCAGCAGCAGGGCACCAGGAACGGTCAGCACTCGCGGACCGAACCTGTCAAAGATCCTGCCGGCGGTAGGCCCAGCCAGGCCCATCAACAGGCCACCGGGCAACAGGATCAATCCGGTAGCGAGCGATCCGATGCCACGAACTGTCTGGAGGTAGAGCGGCAGCAAGATCACCATGCCGAACAGTGCCAGCATCGCCACACACAGCAAAGCAACGCTCACGCCGAACATCGGGAAACGGAAGGCGCGCAGATCCAGAAGCGGACTGCCACTGCGGATGAGTCGAAGCTGCCGCCAGCCGAAGAGCAACATGCAGACCAGGCCGAATCCAATGAAGCCCAGCGCCATCTGAGATCCGGAATCTCCGCCTAGCTGGCTTAGCCCGTAGACGAGGCTGCCGAAAGCGAAAGCGGAGAGCAGCACCGAGCGCACGTCGAGCTTTTGGTGGCCCGGTTGACCGATGTTCACGAGCCGGCGTGAGCCGTAGATGAGCGAGGCAAGCGCGATCGGCAGCACCAGCACAAACATGAAGCGCCACGACAGGAACTGCAGCACCAGCCCTGACAACGTCGGGCCAATAGCCGGCGCGACCGAGATCGCAATACTCAGGTTGCCCATCACCACGCCGCGCCGCTCGGCCGGGACAAGCGTGAGCACCGTGGTCATCAGCAAGGGGATCATCACCGCAGTGCCTGAGGCCTGCACGACCCGGGCAGGCAGCAGCATCCAGAACCCCGGCGAGATCGCAGCGAGCAAGGTGCCAGTGGAGAACAGTCCCATCGCCAGAATGAAGACCGTCCTGGTGGAAATCCGCTGCAGCAGAAAACCGGTCATCGGAATGACCACCGCCATGGTCAGCATGAATGCCGTCGTCAGCCATTGCACCGTACGCGCGTTGATATCAAGATCGACCATCAAGCGCGGCAGCGCCACGCTCATGATCGTTTCGTTGAGGATCACGACGAACGTGGCGACCAGCAATATGCCAATGACCTGCCGGTCCCGCGTTGACAGCCGCGCCTGGGAGGCCGCCAGCTGTTGGCTGGTTGTGGTTGACACCAGATACATCCTTACGTTGTCGACTTCGGCATACGGCCCTGTTGCTTCTTTGAGCAGGTGCCGTACACAAGGTCTGACTTACGGTCGCGGCCAAACTCATCGCTGCACATCGATCAGACCCGACAACGCTATGACCCGCCACTGACATTCCCCAATCGGTTTTTCTTGGTTGCATGGATCGGATCGGCACTAGTGTCTGCGCATGCCGAAGAAGCAGAAAAAGCCGCCCAAGATCTCCGACGAGCTGTACGAGGCAGAGATCTTCCGATTGCAGACCGAGCTGGTCAAGCTCGGAGAGTGGGCGCGGGTGACGGGTGCCCGCATCCTGGTGATTTTCGAAGGGCGGGACGCCGCGGGCAAGGGCGGTGCGATCAAGCGGATCACTGAATATCTCAGCCCAAGAGTCGCTCGAATCGTGGCGCTGCCGACGCCCACCGAGCGCGAACGCGGCCAGTGGTACTACCAGCGTTATATCGCGCATCTGCCGAGCAAGGGCGAGATCGTGCTGTTCGATCGATCGTGGTATAACCGCGCCGGCGTGGAGAAGGTGATGGGTTTTTGTACGCCCGAGGAGTACTACCTCTTCATGCGGCAAACGCCGATTTTCGAGCAGATGCTCATCGACGACGGCATCATGCTCCGCAAATACTGGTTCTCGGTCTCCGACAGCGAGCAGCTGCGCCGTTTCAAGTCCCGGCATCGTGATCCGCTACGCCGCTGGAAGCTCAGCCCGATGGACCTGGAGTCGATCAACCGCTGGGAGGATTACTCCCGCGCGAAGGACGAGATGATGGTCCACACCGATACCCCGAGCAGCCCATGGTTTGTGGTGGAGTCCGACATCAAGAAGCACGCCCGGCTCAACATGATCGCGCATCTGCTGTCGAGCATGTCCTATACAGAGGTACCTCCCCCTGACGTCGAGCTCCCCAAACGGCTCACCTCGACGTCGGACTACCAGCGGCCGCCTCGGGAAAACTTCACCTACATACCCGACTACTCCGCCACCCTTCTTGGAGATCAAGAAAGCTGAAGACTCCCGCGCCGACTCGTCAGAGTCTCAGCCGGCTATAGCCCTCTGTGAAGCTGACAAGTCAGAATGAATGACACTTAACGGAGAGGCGGCAGCGTGACAGTAATCCGGGCGGCGATCACCCAAACGACCTGGACCGGCGACAAGCAATCGATGCTCGACAAGCACGAGCAGTTCGCTCGCGAGGCGAAGACCCAACAGGCCGAGGTGATCTGCTTCCAGGAGCTGTTCTACGGGCCCTACTTCGGCATCACTGAGGACGCGAAGTACTACGCGTACGCCGAACCGGCCGATGGGCCGATCGTGCAGCGCTTCGCCGAGCTAGCTGCCGAGCTGTCAATGGTCATAGTGCTGCCGATCTATGAGGAGGAGCAGGCCGGCGTTTACTACAACACCGCGGTAGTAGTCGATGCCGACGGCAGCATCCTCGGAAAGTACCGCAAGAACCACATCCCGAACCTCGACAAGTTCTGGGAGAAGTTCTACTTCCGTCCGGGCAATCTGGGTTACCCGGTGTTCCAGACTGCCGTCGGTCCCATCGGGGTCTACATCTGCTACGACCGGCACTTTCCTGAGGGCTGGCGTGAGCTTGGCCTGAACGGCGCGCAGATCGTCTTCAACCCCAACGCCACCAAGCCGGGCCTGTCCAATCGACTCTGGGAAATCGAGCAGCCGGCGGCCGCCGCGGCCAACGGCTACTTCATAGCCGCGCCCAACCGGGTGGGTCGCGAGGACAACGAGTACGGCGAACTGGCCGTCACCTTCTACGGCTCCAGTCAGTTCTGCGATCCGCAGGGCAACGTGGTCGGCGCGATGGGCAGCGATGAGCATGAAGACGTCGTGGTACGCGATCTTGATCTGGGCATGATCAGAGACGTACGGAACGCCTGGCAGTTCTACCGTGATCGGCGCCCCGACTCGTACGCCGCGATCACCAAGCCCTGATTACGTCAGCGTCTGGGTCGCTCCCTTTGCGCAACCGGTCAGATACAACCGGATTTCCGCAGGTGGTCTAGTTGTACCTGACCGGTTTCGGAAGGAGTTGAGCATGAGCACAGTCCTCATCACAGGTGGCACGGTTGTCAACGCCGCCGGCACCGGATACGCGGACGTACTGGTGGACGGCGAGACCATCGCCGCGGTGCTCCAACCAGGATCGACGCTGCTCGGAGTTGATCTTGAGACTAACGTCGACGAGGTCGTAGATGCTGCGGGCAAGTACGTCATCCCCGGCGGCATCGATCCGCATACCCATATGGAACTGCCCTTCGGCGGCACCCAGGCCTCCGACACCTTCGAAACCGGCACCCGAGCTGCCGCCTGGGGTGGCACGACGACGATCATCGACTTCGCGGTGCAGCGGTACGGCGAGCGGGTCGAGGACGGGCTAGCGACCTGGCACGCCAAAGCCGCCGGCAATGCCTGCATCGACTACGGCTTCCATCAGATCATCGGCGGCGTCGACGAGTTCTCCCTCAAAGCGATGGACTCCTTCATCGACGAGGGCGTGACGAGCTTCAAGCTGTTCATGGCCTACCCAGGCGTCTTCTACTCCGATGACGCGCAGATCCTCAAGGCGATGCAGAAGTCGGCCGAGACTGGGCTGCTGACCATGATGCACGCTGAGAACGGCCCGGCGATCGATGTGCTTGCTGAGCAGCTGTACTCCTCGGGCAAGACCTCGCCCTACTACCACGGCATTGCCCGAGCTTGGCAGATGGAAGAAGAGGCAACGCATCGTGCGATCATGATCGCGAACTTGACCGGCGCGCCACTGTACGTCGTGCACGTGAGCGCCAAACAGGCGGTAGCACAGCTAGCTACGGCTCGTGACAACGGCCAGAACGTCTTCGGCGAAACCTGTCCGCAATACCTCTATCTCTCCCTGGAAGACCAACTCGGTGCGGCCGGCTTCGAGGGCGCGAAGTGGGTGTGTTCGACACCGCTACGGGCGCGTGCGGAGGGCCACCAAGACGCCATGTGGCAAGCGCTGCGCACGAACGATCTGCAGATCGTCTCCACTGATCACTGCCCGTTCTGCATGAAGGAGCAAAAAGAGCTCGGGCTCAATGATTTCCGCGCCATTCCCAATGGCATCGGCGGCATCGAGCACCGGATGGACTTGATGTATCAAGGTGTGGTTACTGGCCGGATCTCGCTGCAACGCTGGGTCGAGCTGACCTCGACAACCCCGGCGCTGATGTTCGGGCTGCACGGCAAGAAGGGCGTCATCCAGCCGGGCGCCGATGCCGATCTGGTGATCTACGACCCAGCCGGCCACACCTCGATCGGCTACGAGAAGACCCACCACATGAACATGGATTACTCGGCCTGGGAGGGTTTCGAGATCGACGGTCACGTGGACTGGGTGATGTCCCGAGGGACCGTGTTGATCAACGATTCAGGCTTCGTCGGTACGAAGGGCCACGGCCAGTACCTCAAGCGCGACCTGAGCCAGTATCTGCACTGAGGAGTGATCCCTCTCCGAGCGTCGGAAATCGCGCGCCGCCGAGCGGAGGAGGAGCGAGCGAACACGCTTTTCGTTCGCGAGTCGACGACGACGTCGGCGGGCCCAAAGCGCGATGCGCGAGGAGAGGACAAAAGAGATGGATTTTGGTGTCGTCTTACAGACCAATCCGCCGGCCTGGCGTACGGTCCAGCTCGCCGAGCTGTCGGAGGCACATGGCTTCGACTACGTGTGGACGTTTGACTCGCACCTGCTGTGGCAGGAGCCGTACGTGATTTATAGCCAGATCCTGGCGCGTACCAATCGGGTGATGGTCGGTCCAATGGTCACGAATCCGGCAACTCGGGATTGGACGGTCACCGCGTCGTTGTTTGCGACCCTCAACGAGATGTTCGGCAACCGCACGGTCTGTGGCATTGGCCGCGGAGACTCAGCCGTACGCGTCACCAACGGCAAGCCAACCACCATCCGCGAGCTGCGAGACGCGACCCACGTGATCCGCGAGCTGGCCAGCTGCCGGCCGGTGGAGTACAAGGGCTCGACACTGCAGTTCCCGTGGGCGCATACCTCGGCGCTGGAGGTCTGGGTAGCGGCGTACGGGCCAATGGCCCTGAAGGCGGCCGGGGAGGTCGGCGACGGCTACATCTTGCAGCTGGCCGATGTCGACATCGCGGCGTGGATGATCAACTCCGTACGTACCGCGGCTTCCGACGCTGGTCGTGACCCTGATGCGATCACGTTCTGCGTCGCCGCTCCGATGTATGTCGGAGACGACTGGGCGCATATGCGTGATCAGTGCCGCTGGTTCGGCGGCATGGTCGGCAACCATGTAGCCGACATCATCGCCAAATACGGCGATACGAGCGAGGTCCCGCAAGCGCTGACCAACTACATCAAGGGCCGGGAAGGCTATGACTACAACGAGCACGGCCAGGTCGGCAACGTCCATACCGCGTTCGTGCCGGACGAGATCGTGGACCGGTTCTGCGTGCTGGGCACGGCTGATGATCACATCGCCAAGCTCAAGCAGCTCAAGGACATCGGCGTGGATCAGTTCGCCGGCTACCTGCAGCATGACAACAAGGAGGAGACCCTCCGGGTCTATGGCGAGTCGATCATGCCCATACTGCGAGAACACGTAACGGCGAAGTTGTGATCCTGGAGGCGTCATCGACCACGGTGGCAACGTGGTGCTACCAGCGGTAGGAATGAGGTAGCATTCAAGGTGTGAAAGTGAGCGTGAGCATTCCGAGCGTCGATGTCGAATTTCTGGACAGCTACGCCCACGAACACGGTATTGAGTCGCGGTCGGCCGCAATTCAGCAAGCCATCCGGCTGCTTCGCGCATCAGATCTTGGTGATGCCTACGAGCTGGCCTGGCAAGAGTGGGAAGCGACGGGAGAGGCGGAGCTGTGGGAATCCACGGCCGCTGACGGGCTGCCGCGTTCGTGAGGCGTGGGGAGATTTATTTGGCTGACTTGGAGCCCGTTCGCGGCTCAGCGGCCAACAAGCGGCGGCCAGTCGTGATCGTCAGCAATGACGGTGCGAATGGGCGAGCCACCAGTCTTGGCCGCGGGGTCGTCACCGTAGTGCCAGTGACCTCTAACGTGTCGCGCATTCTCCCCTTTCAAACGCTGCTTGAACCAAGCAGAACCGGCCTGATGCGCGCGTCCAAAGCCCAGCCCGAACAGGTGAGATCCATTGACGTAGGTCGCCTCGGACAACGCATCGGACAGCTGTCCACACCGGTGATCGGCGAGCTCGATGAGGCCCTGCGACTCCACCTTGGCTTGTAGTCATCGAACTGCGCGACGCGTCGACGTCTGAGCAGCCCGGCTTGCAGAAAATGTTGAATCTCGAGGGGTCTTGATTCCGAAGGACCCGGGCTACCGTGGAGGAGAGCGATCAACCTCGGACCGGCCATATGCAAGGACTTCCCCATCCGGCTCCGAGCGTTGAGCGTTGGAGGTAGCGATGCTGTTTGAGTTATTGGCAGTCGCGGGTGGAGTTGCACTCGCAGCCGCGGCCATCAGTCTCCGCGTAGTGAAGCAATACGAGCGAGGCCTCGTCTTCAGGTTCGGTCGGATTCTTGATCAGGTACGCGGCCCCGGACTTGCGATGATCGTGCCGATCGCGGATCGCCTGCACAAAGTCAACATGCAGATCGTGACGATGGCCGTGCCTGCCCAGGAGGGCATCACTCGCGACAATGTGACCGTCAAGGTGGATGCGGTGGTCTACTTCCGCGTC
This sequence comes from Propionibacteriaceae bacterium, assembly GCA_036380335.1. Classification (GTDB taxonomy): domain Bacteria; phylum Actinomycetota; class Actinomycetes; order Propionibacteriales; family Propionibacteriaceae; genus Microlunatus. The sequence goes on from DASVEX010000257.1 coordinate 18,203, forward strand.
ATCGATCCGGTGCGAGCGATCGTCAGCGTCCAGGACTATCCCTTCGCCGTCTCGCAGGTGGCCCAGACGTCGCTGCGCTCTGTGATCGGCAAGAGTGAGCTTGATGATCTGCTGACCAACCGGGAGCGGCTCAATGAGGGACTTGAGCTCATGATCGACAACCCGGCGGTCGAATGGGGCATTCACATTGACCGGGTCGAGATCAAGGACGTTGCCTTGCCGGAGACCATGAAACGGTCGATGTCCCGGCAGGCCGAAGCGGAGCGGGAGCGACGAGCGCGTGTCATCTCGGCGGAGGGCGAGCTGCAGGCATCGGATCGGCTGGCAGAGGCTGCCGCAACGATGGCCGACACGCCTGGCGCTCTTCAGCTGCGGTTGCTCGAGACCATAGTCGAGGTGGCTGCCGAGAAGAACTCCACACTGGTGCTGCCCTTCCCGGTGGAGCTGCTCCGATACCTGGAGAACAACAGCGGTCTGACGTCGGCACTCTCCGGTGCCCGGTCAGCTGTCGAGAAGCTGAGCACCGACTCAGAGCCCGCGGCTACATCGGAGGCCCAGGACACACTGAATAGCCCACCTGTCGCGGCTTTGGAGGCTCGAAGTCCCGATCAGCAAGACGAGCCCAATCTCCGTCATACCCGCCGCTTGACTCGAGTGCCTCGGACGTCAACGGCTGCCAAAGACACCGGTTAGCGACTCTCGGCTCTGCCGCTGCTCATCTAGTCTCACCAGCGATCATGGACCTGCGCTCGCAGCTCCCGGTCGTACAGCTCAGCTACGCCGGCCATGAACTCAGGACCCAGAGGCGGCAGCTCACCAGCCGCGGCGTTCGCTTTCGCCTGCGCAACGGTCCTCGCCCCTGGAATTACCGTGGTGACGCCTTCTTGTTGCGCCACCCAGGCGAGCGCCGCTTGTGCCGGTGTGGCCTCGAAAGGCAGCTTGGCCACAAGATCAGCAAAGTCCTTCGCTGCGCGTACGCCGGTCTCATAGTCCACACCTGAGAATGTCTCGCCCACGTCGAAGGCTGCCCCGGCTCGGTTGAAGGTTCGATGATCGTTTTCGGCAAACCGGGTCGACGTCGTGTATCCACCGCTCAGGAGGCCGCTGGCCAAGGGCACGCGGGCGATGATCCCTACGCCGTTGGTGATAGCCGCGGGCAGCACGGTTTCCAGCGGCTTGCGGCGGAAGGCATTGAGGATGATCTGCACGGTCGCCGTGCCACGCCGCGACATCGCAGTCAGCGCCTCATCACAGGTCTGCACACTCACGCCGTAGCCGCCGATCACTCCGTCAGACACGAGGGTGTCGAGCGCGTCGTAGATCTGATCACTGGAGTAGACGGCGGTTGGCGGGCAATGCAGCTGAACAAGATCAAGTTCGTCCATGCCCAGATTGCGCCGGGAACGATCTGTCCAAGCCCTGAAGTTGTCCAGCGTGTAGTTCTCCGGCACTTGATCAACTCGTCGACCCATCTTGGTCGCGACCGTGATCGGCAGCTCCGGGTTGTCAGCCAGGAAGCGGCCGATCAGCCGCTCGCTGCGGCCGTCACCGTAGACATCGGCTGTGTCGAAAAATGTCACTCCGGACTCGACGGCGGCGCTGAGCACATCCAGCGCCGCCATCTCACCCACCTCGCCCCAGTCAGCGCCGAGCTGCCAGGTGCCAAGTCCGATCACTGACACAGGTCGTTCGGTACGACCGAGTACGCGCTCTTCCACACCCTCACCCTACGGATGCCTCCTGATTGGGTCGACGCAACACGGCAGCGGCCACCCCGGCAAACCCGATCGCTTGCAGCACGGCACCGACGACCTCGAGCACCTCGCCACCAACGAACAGTCCGGCTACGTGCAGCGGGGGCCACAACATGATCAAGATCGCTGCCCAGAGCGGCACCGTCCGGCTGCGCAGCAGGCCAATCGCAAAGATCAGCGTGCCCAGCAGGTTGCCGAGGATGAAGATCGGAAACACCCAGGTGGTCGAGACATCGCTCTGACTCGCGTCGATCACCGCTGCGTAGTCGACCAGCGGGCCGCCGCGCTCGGCCATCGCGATGATGATCATGTTGCTCAGCAATACACCGAAGTAGCAGACATAGCCGGCGATCATGAGTGAGCCGCCGACGAACGCCAGCCGCGATCGCCGAGCCAGACCCAATGCGCTGACTACGGCCGGGATGATCAGCAGGCAGCCGATCATCCCGGCGACGATGCCGAGCCGCAGAATCCCAGGACCGGCCGCCGCCAGGGCCAGGGCCTCGGCTCCGGTCTCGTCGCTCCCGCCATTGCGGATCATCCATGCGTAGCTGGCATTGGCGATCACGAAGCCCCACGGCGCGAGGAAGAGGGCGAGAGCGCCGCCCCACCGGCGTACCTGCCCCGGCGCTTCCGGCGGAGCAACCTCTCCCGCAGGGGCAGTCCGCTCGACTGTAGTCATGAGGCACTCACCAGAGCCCTGCGCCGCAGCCCCGCCAGCACGAGGGCAGCGCCAACGACCGTGAGCCCGATGCCGGTGCCTGCACTGATCATTGGACCGGCCGGTACACCTGGTACGAGAAACGCCGGCACGGCTGTCAGAGCGATCAGCAACCGCACTACTACCAGCGCGATGGCAGCCCACAGGCGGCCTGGCCATGCCAAGATCACCAAGACGATGCTGATCAAGCCGAACCCGGCATCGACCAACGCGATCATCATCGGTGGATGCTGCCCATCGGTCCACAGCGGCGATGACAGACTCACCAGCGACAGCAGGCCGAGCACAATCAGCCCGGCACGATAGACGCGAGTCATCTCCAGATACCTCCTCGAGATCTTTGTTCCGACCCATCTGGCCGGATGTCTCCACCATCGAGGCAGCCGCCGGCTCCGCGGATGAGGCGATCATCCGCGTACGCCAGGAAGTTCCCCGGCACCATCGGGAAGTCTTCCCGGGACATCGGGAGGGTATTCGGCGCAGACTTGGGCTATGACCAGGCCGCTGCAGGCGGGGCGCGAACACTCGGGCCGCGGGGTTCGCTGGCTTGCCGTCGTCCTGGCCGGGTTTGCCATCACCGAGGTCGTGGCCGCGGCGCTGCTGTCGATCATCATTGGCTGGTCCTGGCGGGACGCGCTTGATGCGTTCGTCGTGACCAACAGCCTGATGGGGTTGGCCTTTGCCGGCTGCGGCGGGATCCTGGCGTGGCACCGTCCCCGGAACCCGATCGGCTGGCTGTTTCTAGTGGCTGGCCTGGCTCACGCGACGACGGCAATTGGCGCGCCCGCAATCCAGCTGCTGATCGAGGCTGACGCTCCGCTGACGGCGCAACGACTAGCGCTGACTGTGTTCGCATGGTCCTGGCCGTGGTCCATCGGGCTCTGCCTGCCACTCGCGCTACTGGTCTTTCCAGACGGTCGACCCCCCTCACGGCGGTGGAACTGGGTGGTTGCAGCCGTGATCGTGACCGCGCCATTGTTCGCGCTCGAGATGGGCGCCAGCCCGGAGCCGATGGATGTAGGCCTGCCGGTCGGCTATCTCACGCTCTCTGGCTACGGCGCCTTGCAACCGCTCTGGACCGCCGTGGAGATCCGCAACTCGCTTGCCCTGTGCGCCGGCCTCGCCGCTCTCGTGGTGCGTTACCGCCGGGGATCAGACGTCGAGCGCCGCCAGCTCCTCTGGCTGCTGCTGGCGGTGCTGGTCGCCTTTATCGTGATCTTGCCATGGGGCTTGGTTGCCGGCACGCCCGTCGAGGTACTGCTCGCCATCCCGCTCATTCCGATTGCTGTCACGGTGGCGATCGTGCGCCACGAGCTGTTGGACATCCGCCTTGTGGTCGCTCGCCTGCTGGCGTGGGTGATGTTGCTGCTGGCGGTTGTCGTCGTCTATGCGGCACTGGTCGCGCTGATCGACCGGTTCACGACGGTCGGGTTGCGCTGGTCCGCTGTCGTCACCGTGCTGCTTGTGATCCTTGCGGTGCCCTTGCTACCGCGTCTGCAGCGGCTCGTCGATGGCGCTCTGTACGGTGATCGCGGCGACCCGGCTCGGGTGGTCTCCAGGCTCGGCGAGCAGCTCACCACGCCGGACGCGGGACTGCAAGGAATCGCGACAACGATTCGCACGGCACTGCGACTGCCCTACCTCGCGATCGAACGCGACGGCAAGGTCCTGGTCAGTGACGGCGAACCAACCGACCGCATCCATCCCTGGCCGCTTACCCGCGGCGGCAAGTCCGAGGGGCAGCTCACGATCGGGCTTCGCACCGGCGAGCGCGAGCTGGCGGCCGCCGATCGTCGAGCACTGGCGATGCTGGCCGATCCGGTCGCCGTTGCGGTGCACTCCACCGTTGTTTCCGAGGAGCTGCAGGCCTCCCGGGAACGCATCGTGGCCGCACGAGAGGAGGAGCGTCGCAAGTTGCGTCGCGAGCTGCACGACGGCCTGGGCCCGACGCTGACGGGCATCGCCTTTGCCGCGGACGCTGCGGCCAACACCATTGACACCGATCCCGGCCAGTCGCAGGAACTGCTCACCACCTTGCGGCGTGATACCCGGGCCGCCCTGGCCGACGTACGCCGCCTGGTTGACGACCTGCGGCCGCCCGCGCTGGATGAGCTCGGGCTCGTTGGAGCCTTGCGCCAGCGAGCCGATCAACTTTCTTGGCGGGCTGATGGAGCGTCGGTAAAGGTCCGGCTCGACGTACCGGATGAGGTGCCGGCGCTGCCTGCTGCCATCGAGGTGGCGACGTACCGGATCGCCACCGAAGCCCTCACCAATGTCGTACGCCACTCCCGGGCGACGGGCGCACTGGTCCAGCTCCGATGCGCCGAGCGATTGGAGGTGTCGATCACCGACAACGGGCCACCCAACGGCCGTTGGGCGCCGGGTGTCGGGTTGCACGCTATGCGGGAGCGGGCTGCGGAGCTCGGCGGCTCGTTCCAGGCAGGACCGACGCCGGCCGGCGGCCAGGTGGTGGCCTCATTTCCTTTGACTCCTTTGACGACGTCATGAGCGATATTCGCGTTGTCCTGGCCGATGATCATCCGGTGGTCCGCGCGGGCCTGGCCGCGTTGCTCGGATCTATGGCCGGAATTGAGGTTGTCGGAGTCGCGGCGGACGGGCACGAGGCCGTACGGGAGGTGGTGCTGCAGCGTCCGGACGTGGCAATGCTCGACCTCCAGATGCCAGGTCAGGACGGCTTCGCCGCTACTCGCCAGATCACTCGCGCAGCACCCGATGTCGCCGTCCTGGTCTTGACCATGTTCGACGATGACGACTCGGTGTTCACCGCCATGCGTGCCGGCGCTCGTGGCTATGTGGTCAAGGGCGCGGAGCAGGAGGAGATCGGTCGAGCGATCCGAGCGGTTGCGTCTGGTGAGGCGATCTTCGGGCCGGGTGTCGCGCAGCGGGTGCTCCGCTTCTTCGCGACTCCAGCGCCTGCAGCCAACCCGTTTCCTGAGCTGACGACGCGGGAGCGGGAAATCCTCGACCTGCTTGCGGCGGCAATGCCGAATTCCATGATCGCGACGCAGCTCGGCCTCTCGCCGAAGACGGTGGCCAACCATCTGTCCTCGATCTTCACCAAGCTCCAGGTCGCCGACCGAGCCCAAGCAATCCTGCGAGCTCGGGACGCCGGGCTCGGGGTTCGGCAGGACGGTTCCTAGGGTTCGGCACAACTTTGCGACCTTGATCAGGTCGTTTCTCCGCACAAGTCCACATGCGACCTTGATCTTGCCGCGATCGGCAAGATTCGTGGCCTTGTGCGGAGAAACGACTGAGCTAGACGCCGACCAGGGCGCCGGAGATGCAACCGAGGCCTGGCACCTTCCGAGCCTGACTCGAATGCGCGGTGATCGACCACCGCGTCGCTCCGGAGTGGGCGGTTACTGCGCTCTCGAAGGTGCACTGGGCCGCCCCTGAACAGATCAGCCCGTCCGGCGCGCGGCCTCCCACTGGTGGCCGAACGGATCGACGAGACGGCCGGTACGCCAACCGTGCTCCTCATGGACGGCGGCGACCTCGGTTGCACCTGCGGCAAGAGCGCGAGCGTGCGTGGTGTCGGGATCGTCGACGTAGATGATCATCCGTACCGCGCGTCCAGGGTCGAAGTCGGGTGGCAGCTCGTCGTCCTGCTGCACCCAGAACTGCGCGTCATGCACTCGGAGCTCAGCTACCTGAACGAGTCCATCCGTTTCGATCAACTCTCCCACCGTGGCCGCGAAGGCCCGCTCGTAAAACCCGACTGCGGCTGCTGCATCAGCGACCGACAACCACGGTGCGATCGTGGTCATTTGATCGGCTCCTGGTAGAGAGCGACCAAGTTGCCGTACGGGTCGCGGAACCGGGACGTCAACTCGCCCGGGTCGCCGCCGACATCCTGCACGATCTCGCCACCCGCGGCCTCGACGGTAGCCATCGCGGCGGAAACGTCGTCGACATTGACGTAGACGAGGACGCCGGCCTCCGACTGCGGTGGTCGATCGCGTCGCCAGGCACCGCTCACGCCGCCTGTGGCGTCGTCGAAGGCGAGGACGCCATCGCCGCGCGTACGGGTGCGCCAGCCGAAGACTGATGTGTAAAAGGCTGCCGAAACTTCCTCGTCAGCTGTGGGGATTTCAAGGTAAACAACTTTGCCGTGCACGGTCACAAGACGCCGCCTCTCATTGGCTATGGTCTATCCTTAGCCAATTCTTGAAGCTATCAGGAGGGCAGGTGAGCGGCAAGCCCCGTCGCTATTCCGCGCCAGGCCGCGAGGCGCAGGCCCGGCGGACCCGGGCTCGGATCGTCGCAGCGGCTCACGAGTCATTCGCTCGGCGCGGCTTTGCCGCAACCATCCGTGAGGTGGCCGAGGCGGCTCAGGTGTCACCGGCCACCGTTGAGCTGGTATTCGGTACCAAGGCCGCTCTGTTGGATGCCGTTGTCGATGTCGCTCTGGCCGGAGACGACGAGCCGGTTCCGGTGCTCGACCGCGGCTGGGTGCACGCGCTGGCCGAGGTGCCGGCGGCCGATTTCCTGGATGCGATGGCGACCGCGTTCGCGGCGGGCGCGGGCAGAGTCGCGCCCGTGCTTGCGGCCCTCGATGAGGGCTCTGCCCGGCAACCCGCGCTTGAGGAGCTTGCGAACCGGTTGCGGCGCCAGCGTACGACGATGGCGCGCTGGGTAGTCGCCAGCCTGACCTCACGCTCGGCGCTTGTGTCTGACCTCGCGCCCGACGAAGCAGTGGAAACTGTGCTCGTCCTGATCGACCCGCTACTGCAACGGCGTCTCCTCGTGGAGCGCGGTTGGACGGTGGAGCAACTTGCCGCCTGGCTCGGCCGCAGTCTGCGACGGCTCCTGCTCCCACCAGAGCCCTAACCTGCGCTCGGGGACCGCCCTCAAATCAGTTGGGACGAGCATCCAATAGTTTGGAAACGGCGACCAACAGGAGTCGACGACCACGCCCGTTATCCGGAAGGCATCGCTATGGGAGAACGCACTGCAGAGGCCGGCTATGTCGATGTCAACGGTCTTCAGATGTATTACGAGATCCACGGCAAGGGTCAGCCGCTGGTGCTGCTGCACGGCGCCTTCTCAGCAATCGGCACGTCGTTTGGACAGCTGCTCCCCGGCCTAGCTGAGAACCGACAGGTCGTCGGCTTCGAGTTGCAGGGGCACGGGCACACCGCGGACATTGATCGCCCGTTGACCATCGAAGGGCTGGCGGACGATGTCGCCGCCGCGATAGAGCAACTGGGGCTCGGATCCGCCGACGTCTTCGGCTACAGCACGGGTGCGGTAGTGGCCCTGCAGCTCGTCATCCGGCATCCGGAGGTCGTGCGCAAGCTCGTGCTCGCTTCGGTGACCTACACCCTCGAGGGCGTCCACCCCGGCTTGATGGAGGGGTTGGGTGAAATGAGCCCGGAGATGATGCACGGCTCGCCGTGGCACGAGGAATACCTGAGGATTGCGCCGCGCCCAGAAGACTTCCCGAGGTTGTTCGCCAAGAAGACTCAGATGGATCAGCAGATCGCGGATGTTCCGGCGGAGGCTGTCCGCGCGATCAAGGCGCCAACCTTACTGATCATCGGAGATTCCGATCTGGTACGGCCCGAACACGCGGTGGAGATGTTCCGGCTGCTCGGTGGCGGCGTCTTCGGTGACACCCCGGCCGGCCTCCCGAACTCACAGCTCGCTGTCCTGCCCGGCACCTCGCACGTCAGTTTGGTCAGCCGCGCCGACCTGCTGATCCCGATGATCACGTCATTCCTCGACGCGCCAATGCCGGACGGTGCCGTAGTTCCCTGATTCTGCATCACCAACGCCACCTAGGAGGCCCCGAATTGGCGGCTGTTTGGCTCGTGAGCGTTGCGTTTTCAGGAAGGGGTTAGGACTTCCGTACGAAACGGACGTGGAGCGCGGTGGGCGTACCGACGAACTCGGCAATCTCATACCCCTGCGGAGCGTCGGCGAGATTGTCGAAGAGCCGCTCGCCGCCGCCCAGCAGCAGCGGCGCGTACGCCAGGTGCATCTCATCGACCAGACCGGCTCGGAGATACTGCTGAATCGCAGCGACGCCGCCGGCCAGCCGTACGTCTTGCCCGTCGGCCGCAGCGACAGCCCGCTCCAAGGCCGCTTCGATCCCGTCGGTGACAAAGTG
>DASVEX010000258.1:0-7115 GCA_036380335.1 Propionibacteriaceae bacterium
CGGGATGCCTGAATACAGCCCGAGCACGTCCGGCAGATCTGGTGGCGGATAGTCCTCCACCAAGATCACGCAGTTGTCGATCAACGCCGCCAGCTCGGCCGGAATCTCGTCCAGAGCCTCAGCCACGAGCAGCTCGAATTCCTCAGCCGACATCTGTACGCCAGGGCGACTCACAGCCGCAGCCTAGACCGGCCGGACTGCATAACCCGGCCGCAAGCTAGCTCGAATGTGAGCCAACACCTTGCGGTTACGAATGTGACGAGAATAGAGTTTTGCGCAGTTTGAGTCTTATGTGACTTATGTGACAAAAGTGGTCACTTCCCTCACCACTGCCGGAAGGCCTCACAATGCGCAGAACCGTGATCAAGATACGAGCCGCTGCTGTCCTGGTCGGTGCCGGTCTGATCATGAGCCTGACGTGGTTGCCGACAGCCAGCGCCACTACGCAGATGACGGCAACCGTTGGCGTCAACATCCGCGCTGGAGCCGGCACCCAAACGTCAGTCCTTGGCGGTCTCTATCGCGGCCAAACGGTCACCGCCATCAGTAATTCGCAAGGCTGGACCAAGATCAAATTTGCTGGCTCGACGGCGTACGTTGCCAGCAAATACCTCAGCAAGGGAGCAGATCTGCCGGCGCCGAAGAAGACCGGAGCCGGCACAGTCAAGGTCACCACCACTGCCCTCAACCTTCGTACGGGCCCTGGCTTGTCGTACCAGGTGATCAAAGTCCTCAAGGACGGCGCACGGGTGACCATGACGGGCAAGACCGCGCGCGGCTGGGCGCAGCTGGTCAGCGGCAAATCGACCGGCTGGTCCAGCATGCAATATCTCGCGAGCTCGAGCAGCGGGAAGCCGAAGATCATCGGTAAACGTGTCGCGACTGCTGATCTTGACATTCGTACCACTGGCGGCGCGGCTGCCAAGACCGTGGCCGAGGTCAAGAAAGGCACTGCCCTCTCGGTCACCGGTGCCTATCAGAACGGCAGAGCGCAGATCATCTACCGGGGTGCCGTCCGCTGGGTGACGGCGAAGTACCTGACGAATTTGACCAGTAACCAGCCTGCATTGCCCAAGCTGCCCAAGATCACCGGGAGTCGGTACGCCACCGCGACATTGAACATTCGCTCGACCTCCGCCGACAACTACCGCCTCATCGCGGAGGTGCCGCGGGGTACCAAGCTCAACATCACCGGGGTTGTCAAGAACGGCCGCATGCAGATCGTCTTCGAGAAGGCCGTCCGATGGGTGACTGCGAAGTACCTCTCGAAGTCGGCGCAGAGCTCAATGCCACCGAGTTGGCGGGCGGTCGAGAGAGGGCTCAAGCCGAATGCGATCAAGGTCCATCGCGCAGCGCGGGCGAAGTTTCCACAGATTACGACGTACTACACCTTGCGGGCAGGAGTGTTCACCGACCATTCCACCGGTCGGGCACTTGATCTCATGATCCCCAACTACAAGTCGGCGTCCGGAAAAGCGTTGGGTTACAAGGTTGCAGCCTGGGCCAAGGCCAATGCGCGAGATCTTGGGATCAACTACGTGATCTGGAATCAGCACATCTGGAACATCACGCGCGACAGCGAGGGCTGGCGTTACATGGCCGATCGCGGCGGCGATTCAGCCAACCACAAGAACCACGTACACATCACCGTCTTTGCAGCCGGCTTCGACCCCCGCTAGAAGCTGCTCAGGCCTTTGCCGATCACCGCAACGCCGATGACGAGCAGCAGGACGGACATGATCGTTGCATTATTCTCGACCAGCCAGCCACGCAACCTATCGAGTGGGCCGGCCAATCGTGCGGAAGCGATGAGGTAGCCGATCACCGGAATGACCACAGTGCATGCGGCTAGTAACACGAAGATGATGATCACTAAAGCCAATCTCTGACCGAAGCCCAAACCTGCTCCACCGATAATCAGGCCGGCCGAGGCCGCCAGCAGCAAGTTCTTCGGGTTCACCGCAGCGAGCAGGAAAGCGAGCCCAAAAGCCTTGCCTGCGGTCATCGAGTCGATTGCCGACATCCACTTCGGCAGGTTGGCTTGTTCACCTTCGGCAGGCCGCGCCCGCCACTGCCTGAGCGCCAGGAACAACAACAGCACGCCAAAAACAATTTTGATCACACCGGCCACCGATGATCCGCCCGCGCTGTGCTGCGGAATGGCCGAGGACAGCAGCGTAAACACGATGATGGCAATGACGATGCCCAGCAACCAACCGATCATGAACCCGACGCTGGTGCCCTTCGCCCGAGGTGATAGCAACATCAAGATCACAGCGATGATCGGAATTGGGCTGATGGCGATGCCAACGGCCAACGGGAGGATCTCCCCGATTACCGAGCCCACAGGCGCTGATAGTAGTCGAGCATCTCCGCCTTGCTCAGCGCCTGGCCCCTATAGGGGGAAGTGTCGACGCTACGGTGGGCTACTCCAGCCACTCCGTGACGAAGCAAGGATTGGCATGGATATGCACCGCCTCATACCCGTCAGGTCCAGTTGAGAACTTGTGCGGGGTGTCGGCGGGAACGACGAGGATCTGTCCGGCACTTCCCCGCTGCTCAGCCGAGCCAATGGTAAACATCGCCCAGCCGCGCCGAATGATGAAGGTCTCCGCGTACGGATGCTGGTGCAGCCGCGGCCCGACGCCACCCTTTGTCGTCGACTCAAGAATGATCGAGATGTTGGCCCCGCCGGGAAGCTCCTCGTAGTTCTCGGTCCAGTCCTCGCCGTCGTCGCGACCATCGGAGCGATTGATGATGAACCCGTCCATCGGCCGACGATAGTTCATCCCGGCTCAGCGACCGCGCAGCGGCTTAGCGACTGCCCAGCACCTTCGCGAGCACGTCAGGCCGGTCGGTCATGATGCCGTCGACCCCGTAGCTCAGCAGCCGTCGCATGGCGGGTTCATCGTCGATGGTCCAGACGTCGACTCGAAGATCACGGTCGTGCGCCTTACGTACGAATCGGCGCGTCACCACAGGGACGACGCCTTTGTATTTCTCAGGAGGCTGCAGCGCCTGGAATGGTGGCTCGTAAAGGCCGCCGAGATGCAGCAAGTGAAGGATCCAATACAACAGCAGCTCGACCGTGGAGGAGGCAGTGGCAACCTTTCCTTGGCTGACGTTGCGGAAGCGGGAAATCGTGCCCCGATTATCTGAAACAACCAACGTACGTTCCGTCGCCCCCGCTGCTTCTATCTGGCGGAACACCGCCTGCTCAATCCCCGAACGCCGACCCTTGATCTCGATGTTGAAAGGCGCGTCCGGAAACGCTTGGTACAGGGCCTCGAGTGTTGGAATCTTGACACCCTTAGCTCGCCGCGGAAACGTCGAACCGCCATCGAGGCTGAAGCGATAGCCGGCGTCGAGACTCTGCAATTCCGGCAGAGTCTTTTCAGCAACAGGCCCGGCGCCATCGGTCGTACGATCAACCACTGCGTCGTGAACGACGACCATCGTGCCCTCTGCCGAGGCGTGCACGTCGCATTCCACAACACCGCCGCCCAGCGCAAATCCCTCGAGAAATCCCTCGATCGTGTTCTCAGGTACGACCTTCGCCCCGCCACGATGTGCGAAATTGATGGGCCAGCCCCGCGGAGTTGGCGGCTTCGGCACCGCATCATCCTTCGCAATACGCCGCCCGACGGCAACAGTTACCAAGGCGCCCGCCAACGCACCCAGAATGAAAGATCCCCCGCCCAGCCGAAACTCCCAGATGTTATCGGCAACGATGGGCGAATCTCCCTGCTGCTTGATGATCGCGTTACTCATGCTGGAACCCTTCCCGGCGAGTATGGGTGCTGTCCAACGTAGAGGGTCGCTGGCGCTGCCCGCATAGCGGCACACGTTGGCCGCCAGCTCACCACCGAGATGAAAGAACCCCCGGCTGCGGGGTAATAGGAGTAGGTGGCCGAACCACAAACTCTCATCGGCGGCCGCTATCGCCTGGTGCGCCGGGTCGGCAGCGGCGGCATGGGCATCGTCTGGGAAGCCTCGGATGAGCGCCTGGAACGCCGGGTCGCGCTCAAGCAACTGCATCGGCCGTTGGAAGCCTCGCCGGCCGAAGCCGAGGTGGCCAATAGGCGAGCCATGCGCGAGGCACGAACTGCGGCTCGACTCCACCATCCACACGCGGTCTCGGTGTTCGACGTGGTCGAGCAAGACGGGCAGTTGTGGCTGGTCATGCCGTTCATTGCCTCGATCACTCTGGCCGCCGTACTTCACGAGGGCGGACCACTGCAACCAGAGGAAGCCGCGAAGGTGGGTGCGCAGGTCGCGTCGGCACTGACAGCCGCCCATGCCGCCGGCATCGTTCATCGAGACGTGAAGCCGGGCAACATCTTGATCGCCGAAGACGGGACTGCCTTGATCAGCGACTTCGGGATTGCCTACGGACTGGGGGATGCGACTCTCACCAGCAGCGGGATGATCCACGGCACGCCGGCTTATCTGGCTCCTGAAATCGCTCGCGGCGACGGCGCGAACTTCTCATCGGACGTGTTCTCGCTTGGGTCAACGCTCTATAGCGCGATGGAGGGCAAACCACCGTTTGGCAGCGACGACAACACCATGGCACTGCTGCATCGGGTAGCCTCCGGCCAATTCCCTGCTCCACAGCACTGCGGTGCGCTGACGCCACTGATCATGGACATGCTTTCGGCCGATCCGAGTCGCCGTCCGTCCATGCGAGCCGTCGCCGACGCTCTCGCAGGCGTACGCCCGTCGACGGCCCGCCCGGCTGGTGCCGTCGTCCCCGACTCCTCGACCGAGGAGCATTCGACAACCGCAGCCCCTGATTTCCTGCCGGCGCCGCCCGAGAGCGTAGTGCCTCGGCCGACCGAGCCTCGGCGCACTCGCGGCCTCGCAGTTGCGCTGGCCATTGTCCTTCTCGGTGGTGGAATCTTGCTAGCTGCGCTGCTCGTGAACGATCGGAATCCCGCGAATCCGACTGCCGGTACGAGCGAGTCGACGTCCGCCCCGCCCACAAACACAGGGCTCGCCACGCCGACTCCGGATACATCGTCGAAGACCCCAGCTGCCTCACAGACGCAGACTCAATCACCGCCAGCAGCGCAACCGACCAAATCTCCGAAGCCCTCCCGTGCTCCCTCGGCCACTACAGCACCGACGGTTCGTGGCGCCGCAACAGCAGCGGAGCTTCGGCAGGCGATCACGAGCTATTACGCGTTGCTACCCCGCAACACCGACGCGGCCTGGCCTGGAATGACGGATTCATATCAGCGCAACCATGCTGGGGGCCGGCAGGCGTACCAGAGGTTCTGGGATGCAATCAGCAAGATCACTGTGACCAATGTGAAGGGCTCACCGCCAGGTTCGGCACAGGTAACGATCACCTACTACTTCAAGGACGGTCGGGTGATACGCGAACGGACCGCATACGGGCTGATCAACGACAACGGACGTCTCAAGATCAACAGTTCGACCGTGCTGAGTAGCACACCGCTGAGATCCGCTCGGTAGTTGATTCTGCGAGGCATTAGAGCAGCTCGGCGATGAGGGCTGCGGCTTGTGCGGCCCCGTCTCGTTCTACGGGTCGATAGTCGACCTGCCGGCCGATCTCCTGGGTGATCATGTCGGCGATTGCATCGGGGGTTGCGAGATCGAAGTCCAACATGCGGCCGGCGCCGTATTGGTTGAGTCGGTGGCGGACATGAAAGTTCTGCTCGAAGTGGTGACGCAGCGGAACGTAGAGGAACGGGCGCCGGGTCGCCGTCAACTCCATGCACGTGGTCAGGCCTCCCTGCACGATCGCGAGGTCGCAGGCAGCCAGATGTCGATACAGCTCGGGTACGAAACCGCGCACTTCCAGGCCCTCGCGCTGCGGGAACATATCTGGATCGATGCGCGGACCGGTGACCATGATCATCCGCAGTCCGGGAATCCGACGTTTCGCCTCCGGATACGCCTCAACGACACGGCGCAAGAGATGCCCACCCACGCCGGAACCGCCAACGGTCACCACACAGACCTGCTCGTCGTCTCCATAGCCCAGCTCATGCCGCAGCCGGCCGCGATCGGCGAAATCAGCCGGATCGAAGCCGGTGACATAGCCGGCAAACGAGTAATGCTCACGCGTCCAGTCGCGGATCAGCGGCAGTTCCGGCCCGAACGCATCAGGAACAATGTCGGAGTCGTTGCCAACGAAGATCGCCCGATCACGCAGCCGCGGGAATCGGGCAATGTGCTCGACCATCTCCGCGTTGTAGTCAGAAGTCAGGAAGGCTTCGCGCTCCCCGCCGTCCGGCATCGGTAGCCAGCCGACGAAGTCGGTCATCCACACGTACGCCGCGTTTTTCTGCTCCGGATTCTCATGCAAGTAGTAGTCCAACTCCCACGCTTCATCACCGATCCACAGGTCGTAGGGCTCATCCTGGACAAGATCATGGAACACCATGAAGTTGGACAGCAGAATTTCATCCATCCGGCGGATTGCCTGAAAACAATGCAAGTCGTGCTCAGCCGACTCGGACTCGATGTGGCCTGATTCGCTGGCTAGGAAGCCGCTAGCTGGGTGGACTCGTTCACCACGTGACTCCAACACTCGGGTGACGGGGTGCTGCGCGAGCCAGTCGATCTCTAGGTCAGGATGGAGTTTCCGCAACTCATCCGCAATCGCGACATCCCGCTGAGCGTGCCCAAGCCCGATCGGGGAGGAGATATACAACGCACGCTTACGCCGTGACCTGCCTCGCACCCAGTGTCGTGGCGGTGACGCCGGCTTCACAAAATCCCGCAGCAACAGATTGACCTGCACCGGATCACGCACATGCGGCGCATGCCCAGACCCCTCCAACAGGACCAACTGGCCGTTGAGCTGGCGCGCCAGCTCCTCCCCTCGCCAGAAATCGACCTGGGCGTCGTCGGTGCCGTGGATCACGAGAACCGGGCAACTGACCCGTTGGCCCAGCTCGGCCACCTCTGCCGGGCCGATGATCTTGGTCTCCCAACCGCGGAACCCCGCCAAGATCGTCTCCATATCGGTGTCCATCGCCCAGTCCACGCAATCTTCGATCGGCTTGGTCGAATGCGGTTCGGTGAGGCACATGGCGAAGAAGAACTCCACGTAGCCCGGCCAGTCACGAAGCCAGTAACTG
>DASVEX010000259.1:0-6101 GCA_036380335.1 Propionibacteriaceae bacterium
GATAGCTGACGTGGTCCTTGTCGAGCCCAAGGACGCGTTCGTGCATAACATCGCCGCGCTGCGCGGCGTCGTCGATCCGGATTGGACGGACCGCATCTTTTACCCCTACGACCGCCTGCTGCATCGCGGCAGGGTCATCCATGACCGGGCAGCGCGCGTGGACGCCGACGCAGTCATCCTCAGCTCCGGTGAGCGAATCGAGGCCGACTACATCGTGCTCGCGTCTGGATCCGCATACCCGTTCCCGGCCAAGATGGATGTGGACGACTCGACCATCGCCAAATCAAAGATCGCCAACACCCGCGCCGAATTGATCAAGGCCGAGCGGGTTTTGCTGCTCGGCGCCGGGCCGGTCGGGCTAGAGCTGAGCGGCGAAATCAAGGCCGCGTGGCCTGACAAGGCGGTGACGATAATCGATCCGATCGACGATGTGCTCTCCGGGCAGTACAGCGATGCGATGCGCAAGGACCTCCGCCGGCAGCTCGAGGCCCTCGGCATTGATCTGCTCCTCGGGGCCAGCCTCATCGAGGAACCCCACACGCCGCCCGGGGTCGCCTCAGCCTTCACCGCCGTCACCACACGCGGCGACGAAATCAGCGCTGACATCTGGTTCCGCTGCTACGGCGTCGTGCCGAACTCGGACTATCTGAGCGAGGAGCTAGCAAAAGCCCGGCTGGCCAACGGTCATCTGGAAGTGACTCCAGAATTGCGCCTGGCCGGCCAAGAGACCGTGTTCGCCATTGGCGACCTCACGGCCATCCCCGAGGCCAAGCGCGGCGGTGCCGCCGGCCGACACGCTCAAGTCGTCGCCGGCAACATTCGTACCCTGATCGAGGGCGGCGGGGATTTGGCCAGCTACCAGCCGGCGCCGCCAGTCATCCTGCTGCCGCTTGGCCCGAGCGGCGGAGTGTCGCAGCTACCCGGTCAAGAGGACTTCGGCGGGCCGGAGGTGACCGCGCAGATCAAGGGTCAGCACATGTTCGTCGATCGGTACGCGGAGCTGTTCAACCTCAGCGACAATGACCCCAGCTGAACGTCCCGTGGGGACCATCAGCATGTCGTTCCGAAAGATTTGAGCTTGCCGCCATGGCCTAGGCGTCATGCATAATGAGCATCCACCAGATCTGCTCGGACGGGGCGGGGCGCTAGATCTTCGTAGCGGATGCCTTGGAGAGCCCAATGACCAACCGCACAGACATGGGGTCGCCTGACGCGCTAGTGCTCACACATGCGCTGGAGAAGCTTCGTGCGCGCGATGGTCTGACGTCTTCCCGGCTGGAAAACAGCCGCAACATCGAATCCGGCCCGCTACTCGGTCTTGCCGCCGTACGACGTTACGCCGCCGTGCACGACATCGAACTGTCGCAGGCCGCGCTCGATGTCATCAGGGAATGCGTACGCGACAACCTGCAGGGCTCACAACGCATTGTGGCCGATGCCGTTTTGGGTCTTGGGGTCTTCTCCGAGGCCTATAGCAACCATGGCATCCAGGCCCGAGTCGTTACTGCACTGTCTTCTGAGCTGCTCGGCAAACGGCGGGAGATTCTGCTGAGAAACTGGCGGCCACTCCATGAGGGATTAAGTCTCAACCCAACTGAGCCGCCCAGCGATCGCGCATTGCGCGGAACCATCGAGCCCACCGTGCTTCGGGAACTTGCCCGGCAGCTCATCAGGCGCGAGGTCTATTCCATCGGATCAAAAAGCGTCGTCATGCCGGCTGTGCATGAAACCTCTTCCCAAGAGCTCGAGCAATCCAAGAAAGGCCGAGTCGTTGTCGTCGGTGGCGCAGTCATGGAGGCGACGTTTCGGACGAAGGTACTGCCGTTAGTGGAGACCTCGACCGAGGCACTCGGATTCAGCCTCGCCCCTGGGGGAAAAGGGCTCAAGCAAGCGGTAGCAGCAGCCCGGCTCGGGCTTCAGGTAGCGCTGGTAGCAGCTGTGACGGATGATCGGTTCGGCCACGAGATCATCAATCATTTGCAGGATGAACGGGTCGATACATCACTGCTGAAGCTCGTTGATGACGCACAGACTCCCTTTACGGGTGTGATCGAATTCGAGCTCGGCAATAGCATGGCTATTAATTGGCCGAATCACATGGAAGTTCATCTGAATATTCGCGACATTGACCGGCTGGAGCAAAAGTTCGCTGGCTGCGATGCCGTGCTATTGACGTTCGAGATACCACGCGAGACCCTGCAACATACCTTGACGCGGTTGAATCAACTCCCTGATCCCAGACCGATCGTGATCGTGACGCCCGGGCAACCCTACGACACCGCGATTTCTGGCCAAGCGCTTTCCCAGATCGACTACCTCGTCGCCCAGGCATGGGAGCTGAGCCGATACGCACCCTCGGACCACAGAGCATTTGATCTTGATGTCGCCGCTCGGCAGCTGTTGGCATATGGCGTGGAGACGCTGTGTGTTCCCACACCGGCGGGATGCAACATCTACTCGGAGACGTCACGTGGGGCATTCACCGTACCGACGGTTCCGTCGGCCTACTTAGAGCAATCAATGGCGCGAGACGCCTTCTGCGCTGCACTTGCAGCCAAACTTATCGACAATCAGCGACAGTTCTCAGAGGAAGTCGCGCTATGGGCGACCACGGCTATGGCTGCCGCTATTGCCGATCATCCGCTGCCGAACCCGATGCCTGATCGGCGGCGGGTCGAACAGCTTCTGGAACGATCTCGGTTCAACATCAACCCTCGTGGACCTCAGATCAACGATTGATCCCCGCTGCCAATTTCGCGCCAAAAGGCAGCACTGAGCCGGACTGAGGGCCGGCGGCCGGTCAAAACGAGACCAGAGACCTATCACTCCACACATTGAGCCGCCAATTGGCCACTTTCTGTGTACCAATTTTAACGATTGACAAACTATTGCCTTGGTCTTTAATGAAAACTCTAAATTCGTATTACTCAGCCTCACCTCGAGTGGTGAGGAATTCGAAAGGAGGAAACCATGTCAGAGACTGGGATCGCAGCCGTAGTCTTGATGATATTCATTGTCATGATCGTCGTCTCATACTGGCGGCAAATCGCGATTTTCCTCCTGTTACTCTTCGCTGCCGTGTTTTGCTGCGGGGTTTACTACATTGCCTCGATCTTTTCTGCCTGAGCTGAGTCGTGCCACGTACCTCGTGGTCAGTCAGTTTCTGCAGGGTCGAGTCGAACCAGTGGAATTTCGCGCGTCGTGCTGGTTTGGTGGTCGTTGAAGAAGGGGAACCCCTCGACCAGGTTCGACCACACCCGGGCGCGCTCACCTCCTACCAGTGGGACCGCGGTCGCGCCATAGGTACGGTCGCCGACCTCCACGGTCACGCTCGGGTCGGCGACGAGGTTCCGATACCACTGAGGATGCTCAGCTGCGCCGATGTTCGATGCGACGACAACGACACGTCCGTGGTCTTCGATGAACATCATCGGTGTCGTGCGCGGAGTGCCGCTGACTCGTCCGGTTGTGGTAATCAGGACGAGCCTCTCGCGGTTCATGCCCTCGACGGGGCCGCCACCCCGGAATTGCTCGATCACGCGGCGATTCGTTTCGCGGATGTCCATGGGTGTCCTTCGCGCTGGCTCGCGGTGATCGGCATCCTAGTGCCCTGGAAGGGAAATCTCTTGGCGCTTCGCGGCGCAGTTGAGGTTCCGTAGCCTGACTAACCTATATCTGGCGCAGCAGCGCTGCTGCGCTGGAACCAGTAGCGTGTGCGATTGGTGATCGCACAGCAGTCCTGGGCCAACGTCGGAATCGTTGCTGCCGGCGGCGCCGTCGGCACCGGTCTGCGCTACGGGATCAGCTTGTCGATGCCGACGCCAGCTGCGGTACCCCTGGCCACGCTTGGCATCAACGTGGTGGGTGCCTTTCTGCTCGGCGTTCTCCTGGAACGGCTCGCGCACCACGGCCGTGACGATGCCCGGAGCCGTCGCATCCGGCTCGGCATCGGCACTGGCGGGCTCGGCGGCTTCACGACCTACAGTGCCCTCGCCACCGAGACCGTCACCCTTGCCGCCGCTCAGCCCGGGCTCGCCATCGCCTACGCTCTTGGCACGATGATCATTGGCGCAGCCGCCAGCATCGCTGGTATCGCACTCGCCCGTACGCTCAATCGACGGCAGGAGTCGTGACCGGCGCTGCCACCGCCGTACTGATCTGCCTAGCCGGCGGCGTCGGCGCCGCCCTGCGGCTGGTCCTCGACAGCTTGATCCGAACGCGTCTGAAATCGACCTATCCGGTCGGCACCGCCGTCATCAATCTCACCGGCTCCCTGCTGCTCGGACTGCTGACCGGTCTGACGAATGGCCACGTCGTGTCCCAGCAATATCAGTTGATCATCGGCACCGGCCTGCTTGGCGGCTACACCACCTTCAGTGCCGCGAGTGTTGAGACCGTCCGACTGCTGGAAGATCGCCGGTACGTCGCAGCGACTTTCCACGGACTGGGCATGTTGATCGGCTGCACAGCAGCCGCCGCGTTCGGTTACGCCGTGGCGCTACTGATCACCAGTTGATGGACTCAGCCGTACGTCGACTGCACGCTCGTCGGTGCCGCGCAAAATGATCAGCTGAATGGTGTCATCGGCCGTCCCGAGCGCCTCGAAAAGATCATCCACACCACGAACCGGCTTACCTCCTGCCAGCACGATCAGATCGCCCTGAGCGAGCCCAGCCCGGGATGCCGGGCTGTCGTCCTCAACCATCCGAACCAACAGCCCGTCAGCGTCCGGCAAACCGACCGCGCGTCGCATCCGCTGGGCAACATGCGTCGGCGCCACACCGATCCCAAGTCGCACCCGCTCGGCCGACTCACCGCGGGCCAGCGTGTCAACGCGGCTTCTGAGCGCCTCATCAGCCGGGATAGCGAGGTAGAAACCCTCACCCAGGCGGTTGGTGTTCAGCCCAAGCAGTCGTCCTTCGCTGTCGACGATCGGGCCGCCAGACGAGCCAGGAAGCAGCGGAGCGTCGTGCTCGATGCTTCCGGTGATGCGCCGGCCACGAGGCCCTCGGAAGCTCCGCTCAACGCCAGTGATGAAACCCAGCGTGAGACGTAGTCCGCGACCACCAGGATCTGCCAGAGCGAACACCGGGGTGCCGAGTTGCGGCGGACCCTCGCTAGCCCATTCGATCGCGGGTATGTCTCCGGTGTCGACCGAGATGACCGCCACGTCTCCGTCGATGTCCGCTCCGGCAACCCGGCCTGTAGCGGTACGTCCACCGAAGAAGGTGACATCGACCTCCTCGGAACGCACGTTGTGCGCATTCGTCAGTACCTGATCCTTGCCGACCACGATCCCCGATCCGACGCCCCAGCGTTGGCCGATGCCCACGACCGCATTGCTGACCAGCTCAGCCACGCGCTGGATTTCTTCCTGGATGCCATCGAGTGATCCCATAACGCCTCTCTCGCCTAGTAGTAACTTGCAATTTACTACTTAGTTGGAGTGCGTCAAGACCGATGATTACGGTTAGTCCATGAGCGAACGGGAATCCGTCACGCGCGATCGCGCGCCATCACCCCTGGCAGAGGCCCTCGCCCGCGTCGGGGATCGGTGGACCCTCCTCATCGTGCAGGCGCTGCTTCCCGGACCGCGCCGATTCAACGAATTGATGGAGGAGATCCCTGGGATCGCAGCGAGCATCTTGTCCGAGCGTCTGAAGCGACTCGAGCGAGACGCGCTATTGGTATCGCGGCCGTATACCGAGCGACCGGCACGCGCCGCGTATCAATTGACCTCAGAGGGCATGGAGCTCGTGGGCGCACTTCGACTGCTCGCGCAGTGGGGCGCCCGGCACGCAGTCGCGGCAGAAGGCCCGATGCATCCGGCATGCGGCACTCCTTTGGAAGCCAGATGGTATTGCCCGACGTGTGATCGTCTCGTCGAGGATGAGCCTGAAATGGAGACGCAGTTCCTCTAGTCCGAGGCACGCCGCTTCGCGGGGCAAAGCTTCCGAACCATGTTTCGGCCGATACCTTACGGGTACGCCAACCCTGTGGTCCTGCTCGATGCCGGATCGAAGGAGTCGAAATGACGGGTAAGACCGTGGAGGCGCAGGCCCGTCCGGACCCCATGCCGCTGGCCGAGCAACGGCCAGGGC
>DASVEX010000260.1:0-23647 GCA_036380335.1 Propionibacteriaceae bacterium
CTGACCGAAGCGGAGACGACGGACCTGGCTGCCGAGGTGACGGCGCGCGCAGATGCCGGCTGAGCTCGTCGAAGCCTGAGCTCGTCGAAGCCTGAGCTTGTCGAAGCCCAACACGCCGCCCTTCGACAGGCTCAGGGGGCATTCACCGACAGGCTCAGGCGTATTCGCTGGCTAACTTGCCCCGACAGTGGCCGTCTCGACGGTCAGTGCCCGAGCCTCGTCGCTGAGGGAGAACCCCAGACCGGGGCGAGCCGGCACGTGCATGCGGCCGTCGGCGATCCGCAGCCGTTCGTTGAACAGCGGTTCCAGCCACTCGAAGTGCTCGACCCAGGCGTCCAAGGCGTACGCCGCAGACAGGTGCAAGTGAATCTCCATCGCAAAGTGCGGCGCCAGCTTCAACCCGGCCTCCTCGCCCAGCGCCATGATCCGCAAAAACTGGGTAATGCCGCCCACCCGGGCAGCGTCGGGCTGGATGAAGTCCACCGAGCGGCGCTCGATGAGCAGCCGGTGTTCGGCCGTGCTGGTCAGCATCTCTCCGGTGGCGATCGGAGTATCGAGCTTGTCGGCAAGCATTGCGTGACCCTCGGCGTCGTAGGCGTCGAGCGGTTCCTCGATCCAGGTCAGGTCGAAGGCTTCGAGCTGTCGGCCGATCCGAAGCGCGGCAACCCGATCCCATTGCTGGTTCGCATCGACCATGAGGGCCACATCGTCACTCAGCGCGGCACGTACGGCCTCCACCCGGCTCAGGTCGATCCGTGGGTCGGGTTGGCCGACCTTGATCTTGACCCCGCCGATCCCCCGCTCGATTGAGGCGTGCGCGTTGTCCAGGATTTCTTCGATCGAGGAGGACAAGAAGCCGCCCGACGTGTTGTAGCAGGCCACCGAATCTCGGTGGGCACCGAGCAGCTTCGCGAGCGGAAGTCCGGCCCGCTTGGCCTTCAGGTCCCACAGCGCGATGTCGATGGCGGCGATCGCCTGGGTTGCCAGGCCGCTCCGGCCCACCGAGGCACCTGCCCAAATGAGTTTCGTCCAGATCCGCTGGATGTCGTTGGGGTCCTCGCCGATCACGTCATCGGCAATCTCCTTGGCGTGGGCGTACTGGCCACGGCCGCCGGCGCGCTTGGAGTAGCTGTACCCGACGCCTTGGTGTCCCTCTGCCGTGGTGATCTCGGCGAACAAGAAGGCAATCTCGGTCATGGGCTTCTGCCGCCCGGTCAGCACCTTCGCGTCGCTGATCGGGCGAGCGAGCGGGAGAAACGCCAGCGACAAGGTGAGCGAGATGATCTTGTCCTGGCTGGCTTCGCCTGCCTGTAGGGCGGCGAAGTAACGCTCTGTGGCGGTGCTGGATTCAGTGACCGCCGTACTGGTCAGGTTTTCCGAGGTGCTGGTCACGACTGTCTCCTGTACGTCGACGATCACTCATTATCTGATCTGCGCCATGCCTGCCCTAGATCAGGGCCATGTGCCGGGGGTGCAGACTTTCGCCATGCGGACAGTCGGCGTAGAAGAGGAGCTGCTGCTCGTCGATGTGCGCACCGGGAAGCCGCGCTCGGTCGCCAGCCAGGTCATTGCCGCCGCCACCGACGAAGACGACGCGCCTGCGGCCGGCGACGGGGGCGTCGAGCCCGAGCTGCAGCGCTACATGGTGGAAACCCAATCCTCCGCGGCGAGCGATCTTTCCGACGTCGATGCCGAGTTGCGTGAATGGCGACGGGTCGTGGCCGACGCCGCCCGGGAGGCCGGAACCGGCGTCGCCGCCCTCGCGACCGCTCCACTGGGGGACGCCGGGCTCATCTCGCCGACACCGCGCTATCAGCTCATGGCGGAGCGCTTCGGCCCGACTGCACAGGAGGTGTTGACCTGCGGCTGTCACGTTCACGTCGGCGTCGAATCAGACGAGGAGGGCATCGCGGCCATCGATCGGATCCGAGTTTGGCTGCCGGCCATCCTCGCGATAAGCGCGAACTCGCCGTTCCATCACGGTCGGGACACCGGGTATGCAAGCTACCGGTCGCAGCTATGGATGCGCTGGCCGTCGGCGGGCCCAACCGACACGTTTGGAACCCCTGACGCCTACCACGAAGTGGTGAGCTCGATGGTCGAGTCGGGCGTGCTCCTCGACGAAGGGATGATCTACTTCGACGCACGCCTGTCGCGGAGCTACCCCACCGTCGAGATCAGAGTCGCCGACGTGTGCACCGATCTCGAAGACACGCTGGTCGTCGCGGCGCTGTGCCGAGCACTCGTCGAAACGGCTGCGGCCGAGGCAGCGCGCGGCGATCCCGCGCCGCAGATGCCGACGTCGCTGCTACGGCTTGCGGTTTGGCGGGCGGGGCACGACGGCGTCGGCGGGGTGCTGGTCGACCCAGTGTCACAACGGCCTCGGCCGTGGCTCGACCTCATGCGTAATCTGCTCATCCACGTGCGCGATGCCCTGGAGGGGTTCGGCGACCTGGAGCGGGTCGAGGTCGGGATCGACCGCCTGGCACGGGTTGGCAGCGGTGCCACGAGCCAGCGCCGTACCTTTGTCAAGACCGGGCAGCTCCTCGACGTCGTCGTCGATGCGGTGCGCCGGACAGCAGGAAACTAATGTCCGACAGGAAACTAGTGCAACAAATTGCGCAACTCAGTTGTAGATGGCATTTAGTTAATCCACGAGCTCGGTAGTTCCGCAGTTATTATCGCCTGACAGCTAAATTCTCGTTTTATTTGCCGAGACAGACGTGGCGATGAAATAGCGTCAGCCGACACCATCTTGAACTACTTCTTGACCCGCCAAGCACGCTCAAATGGAAGGCGCCAGGCGTGCGGCGCAACCAGCTGGTGGATCGCGTTCGGCCCCCATGACCCCGGTGCGTAGGGCCGCACCGGAGGCGGGTCTTGGAGCAATGGCTCAGAGCGTTCCCAGAGGCTTTCGATGCCTTCGGCGGTGGTGAACAAGGTGTGATCATCACGCATGGCATCCAAGATCAGCCGCTCGTACGCCTCAAGAATGTCGCCCAGCCGATCCGTTTCCTGGGTGGAGAACTGCATGCTCAGTTTGTCGAGCTTCATCCCGGGTCCGGGGCGTTTGCCGTAGAACGAGAGGGAAACTTTCGCCTCGTCTGCAAGATCAAAAGTAAGATGGTCCGGACCGGACGAGCCGACCCCCGATCCTGCGGGAAACATGCTCCTCGGTGCCTCTTTGAAGGCAATTGAGATGATCCGCAGGCCCTCGGCCATCCGCTTGCCGGTCCGGCAGTAGAACGGTACCCCGGCCCAACGCCAGTTGTCGATACCGCATTTCAAAGCAATAAAGGTCTCGGTATCTGAGTCCCTCGCAACGCCCTCCTCCTCCCGATAGCCGCTGTACTGACCGCGTACGACATCACTCGGATCGAGCGGCAACATTGAGCGAAAAACTTTATTCTTTTCCTCACTAATTGCTCTCGGTTCTAGCGCAGTCGGCGGTTCCATCGCCACAAATGCAAGCACCTGGAAGAGGTGCGTGACGACCATGTCCTTGTAGGCACCGGTCACCTCGTAGAAGTTCGCCCGCTTGTCCAGACCCAGTGTTTCAGGGATGTCGATCTGGATGTGGTCGATGAAGTTTCGGTTCCAGATCGGCTCGAACAGCCCGTTCGCGAAGCGGAACGCCAGGATGTTCAGCGCGGCTTCCTTACCCAGGAAGTGGTCGATCCGGAAGATCTGCCGCTCGCGGAAGGTCTCGTGTACTTGGTCGTTGAGGGTAATGGCGCTCTGCAGATCGGTGCCGAACGGTTTCTCCATGACGACCCGCGAGCGCTCCACCAGACCGGCGTCACGGAGCGTTTGGATGACCTTCGGCGCAGCGACTGGCGGCACGCTCAGGTAGTGCAAGCGGCCTGGAGTACCGCCGAGCTTTTCTTCTGCAACTCGGACGGCCTTACCTAAGGCCTGTGCACCCTCCGATTGCGGAATGTAGGTGAGGCGTTCTTCAAATGAGGCCCAGTGCTCTGCGGTCAAGGGATGATGGCTGAACTCAGTCACGGCCTCCTTGGCGAAGTTGCGGAACTCATCCTCGGTGCGGTCCTCCAACGAGGTCCCGATGATCTGGATGTCGGGCGCCAAGGCAGACAGGGCAAGGTGCGCCATGCCAGGCAGCAACTTGCGGCGAGCGAGATCGCCAGTAGCGCCGAAAAGCACGATGACGTGGGGCTTGATGACATCCAAGCCAACACGCGAGCGTGCGCCGAGGGCCGGATAAGCAATGGTCTGAGCGCCGTTATCTGCCACGCCACGATGCTCCCACCTCCCGCGTTGCAGCAACAAGGTGCCGCCCCCGATTTAATGAGTACATGGGTCATGTGTTGCCGTACGCGGCCAACTGCTCGCTGCTGTTCAGCGAGGTGGACCTGTTGCTGCGCCCGGCGGCCGCTCGCGCAGCCGGCTTTGACGCCATCGAATTCTGGTGGCCGTGGCCCGACACGCCAGTGCCCACCGATATCGAGATCGACAAATTTGTCGCCGCCGTACGCGACGCCGGGGTGCAGCTGATCGGACTGAACTTCTTTGCCGGTGACCTCGCGGGCCCCGACTGTGGCGTGCTGTCAATACCCGCTCGCTCTGCAGAGTTTCGCGACAACATCGACGTCACGCTGGGGATTGGTCAGGCACTCGGCGTACGCGGCTTCAACGCGCTCTACGGCAATCGGGTCAGCGACGCGACGCCAGAGCAGCAAGATGATCTTGCCGCCGAAAATCTGACGTTAGCTGCGAAGGCTGCGGCCCCGACCGGCGGAACGATCTTGGTCGAACCAGTCAGCGGCCCGAAGCCGTACCCACTTCGGACGGCTGGCGACGTGATCGCAGTCCTCGATCGAGTGCAGGCGCCGAATGTCGGGATGCTTTGTGACCTGTTCCACCTCGCCAATAATGGCGACGACATTGACGGGGCCCTCACGGCGTACGGCGGCCGGATCGCCCATGTGCAGATGGCCGACTATCCCGGGCGTGGCGAGCCGGGCAGCGGCACCCTCGACCTCGATCGCTACCTCAACACCATCCAGGGTCGCGGCTACGCCGGCCACGTCTCGCTCGAATACGTTCCGACGACGACCACTATCGACAGCCTCCGATGGCTGCGCCAGGAGAAGGTGATTCCACTGTAAGCACTATCGCGTTCATCGGTCTGGGCATCATCGGCGGTCCCATGGCCCAGCGTCTGGTCGATGCCGGGCACACCGTGATCGGCTTCAATCGCTCTTCCGGCCCGGTGGAACGACTCGTCGCGGCCGGAGGCAAGGGCGCCGCCAGCGTTGCCGAAGCAGTCCGAGATGCTGGCGTGATCATCACCATGGTCCCGGACTCACCAGATGTGGAGGAGGTGGCGCTCGGTGAGGATGGCATCTATGCGCACGCGTCGCAGGGCTCGATCCACATCGATATGTCCTCCATCAGGCCTGATGTCGCGGCCGGGCTCTATGACGCGGAGAAGGCCGCAGGAGTGCGCGTCATGGACGCGCCGGTGAGTGGCGGTGAACCGGCAGTCATCGAGGGCACTCTTTCGATCATGGTCGGAGCCGACCGCGCGGACTTTGAGGCGGTGCGGCCGATCCCTGACACTGTGGGCGCCACGGTGGTGCTGGTCGGTCCGCCGGGTTCCGGCCAGACCGTTAAGGCCGCGAACCAGCTGATTGTCGCCGGCATTGAGCTCGTCGCCGAGGCTATCGTTTTCCTGCGGGCGTACGGGGTGGACACCGAGGCCGCGGTCTCGGTGCTTTCCGGCGGACTCGCCGGAAGCCGAATCCTGGAACGCAAGGCGGCCAGCATGCTTGCCGGCAATTTCGAACCCGGTTTCCGGATCGACTTGCATCACAAAGACATGGGCATTGTCACGGCCGCAGCCCGAGAACGCGACGTCGTGATTCCGCTCGGCGCACTCACCGCACAGCTGGTGGCCGCTGCCCGAGCGCGGGCGACGGCAGTCTGGACCATTCGGCCCTGCTGCGAAGTTGATCGATTTCGACAGCCGGGTCGTCGGTGCTGATCTTGTGGTAACCGGTGAAGGTTCGCTGGATGATCAATCTCTGGCAGGCAAAGCGCCTATTGGACTGGCCCGTGCCCGCAGCACGATCAGGTGTACGGGTCGTCGCAATCGCCGGTCGGTTACGGCTGAGTCCGCAACAGCTGCGCCAGGCCGGAATCTCCGCCGCGTACGCACTGACAGATCTCGAGCCCGATCTCGACCGGTGCATCGCGAACTCGAGCTCACTGTTGCGTCAACTAGGAGCCAGCATTGCGAAGGAATGGCTCGCCCGGCTTCTCAGAAGTTGAACAGGAGGTTTCCAGACTTCCTCCACAAGGTTGCCGGGCGCACACCCGTGTGACCGGCAGCCATGGCAGCCCTAGTGCCCTGGAACTAGCATGATCTTCGTCACGTCTGCCAAGCGCGTGTGCCGATCATCGAGCGCTCGAGGCTCTGAAGTGATCATGAATAGGCACGAGGAGAGGGGTCGGAATGGCAGCAGGATCGAAGGTCTCCGAAACCTATCGGGTGAGTTCGGAGGTCGGAAAGCTCCACAAGGTGCTGGTCTGCGCTCCCGGCTTGGCCCACGACCGGCTGACTCCCACCAACTGCGACGACCTGCTCTTCGACGACGTCTTGTGGGTGCAGAACGCTCGGCGCGACCATTTCGACTTCATGGTCAAGATGCGAGACCGCGGCGTCGAGGTCGTCGAGCTGCACAACGTGCTGACCGAGACGATGGATATCCCAGAAGCTCGCGCGTGGCTGCTGGACCGCAAGATCACCGCCAACGAGGTGGGACTTGGTCTTGTCGAGGAGACTCGTGCCTACCTAGATAGCTTGAAGTCCCGCGAGCTTGCCAGATTCTTGATCGGTGGGCTATCGACCGCCGACCTGCCAGACGACTTCCGGCCGGGTTATATCAGCTTGGCCCGTGAGGCGCTCGGACCTCGCGAATACCTCATGCCACCGCTGCCGAACACTCTGTATACCCGAGACACCACGTGCTGGATCTACGGCGGCGTGACACTCAATCCGCTGTTTTGGCCCGCCCGGCATGGCGAGACCCTGCTGATGAAGGCGATCTATGAGTTCCACCCGTACTTCGTGGGCTCGAGAGTGTGGTGGGGCGACCCAGAGCAGGACTGGGGAATGGCCACGCTCGAGGGCGGAGACGTCATGATCCCCGGCAATGGTGTGGTGCTGATCGGCATGAGCGAACGTAGCTCACGGCAGGCGATCACTCAGGTGGCAGCTGGGCTCTTTGCGGAGGGTGGTGCGGAGCAGGTGATCGTGGCCGGTATGCCCAAATTGCGGGCGGCTATGCACCTGGACACGATCTTCACCTTCGCCGACCGGGACTGCGTGACGATCTACCCCGACATCGTCCACAACATCAACACCTTCACCCTTCATCCGAGCGATACAGCGCCAGGGGTCGACGTCACCCATGAGACTCGCCCGTTCCTGGAAGTGGTGCGCACCGCTCTTGGTCTCGATGTGCTGCGCACCATCGACACCGGAGGCAACGTCTACGACACCGAACGCCAGCAATGGGATAGCGGCAACAACCTGGTCGCAATCGAGCCCGGCGTGGTCGTCGCATATGACCGCAACACCACGACGAATTCCCTGCTGCGTAAGGCGGGCATCGAGGTGATCACCATCGTCGGTGCCGAGCTCGGTCGCGGACGCGGTGGCGGCCACTGCATGACGTGCCCGCTGATCCGCGACGCAGTCGACTACTGAACCGATCATGGAAAGCCGACACATCGGGCTGATCATGGCGTCAACAGCCAAGAAGGCATGATGACCAGCGTCGAGACCCAACCGTCGACTGCTCCGGTTCCGGCCATTCGAGTTGGCGCTCTGCGTGCTGATCATCACTGGCGCCGTGATCGGCGTCGTTCTGCTCGCGACCGGCGCTATAACCATTTGAAACGTGGGCACGATTTGAGCTCCGGGGGGCGGCCGCTGTGACGATGCCGACGCCAGAGGTGCCGGGCTTGGCGGCAGCCAGCTACCCGCGCGGCCTAAGCCTCATTCTTGGCGTCGCCGGTGCGCTCGTCGCGCTGCTGGCGCTCCGAGAACTGGCCTGGCTGCTCGCGCCGGTCAGCCTCGCTTTCATGATCGTCCTGCTGTTGCATCCGCTGCATGCCCGGCTGCGCACCGAGAGGTTGCCGTCCTGGTTGGCACTCCTGTTGTTGCTCGTCGCGATCTACGCCGTGGTGATCGGGCTGGTCGCTGTGTTGGTGTTCTCCATCGCTCGGCTGGCCGGGTTGCTGCCCGCATACTCGGCGGAGGCGGCCGCGTTGCTGCAGCGAATCTCGGCCGTGCTGCTCCAGCTAGGAATCGGCCGGGACCAGGTGAGTTCGGTGCTTCGCGGGCTTGATGTGAACCGGCTGGCTGGATGGCTGACCAGGGTGCTCTCCTCGGCCGTGGGCTTCGGCGCGAACGTGATCTTCCTGTTGAGCCTGCTGTTGTTCATTGGCATCGAATCGACCGGTGCCTCGCGACGTGTGACGCAGATGGCCAGGACGCGACCGCGCGCCGCCGATGCGCTGCGCGGCTTCGCCCACAAGAGTCGCCGGTTCATCGGCGTGACAACGATCTTCGCAGTGATCGTTGGGACCGCGGACACCGTATTCCTGATCTTCATAGGTATTCCGCTGGCCGCGGTTTGGGGATTGTTGGCGGCGGTCTGCAACTACATCCCGTATGTCGGCTTCATCATTGGGGTCATTCCGCCGGCTCTGCTGGCGCTGTTGACCGGCGGTTGGCGCTTGATGATCATCGTGATACTCGTCTACATCGTGCTGAACTCGCTGCTGACGACGCTGCTGCCGCCCTACTTCGTCGGCGATGCCGTTGAGCTGTCGATGGTGGTGACTTTGGTGTCGGTGGTGTTCTGGGCCTGGGTACTCGGTCCGATCGGCGCGATCTTGGCCGTGCCACTCACCCTTCTCGTGAAGGCGCTGATCATCGACTCCGATCCTCGCGCGGAATGGGCGGAGGCGCTGATCGGTCCGACCCGTAGTCGGCGACGGCGACGGAGAGTGCAGTCAACCGAGTCGAAGGCCTAGGGGCATTGGACGGACTCGGATTACTGCAGTGAGGAGGTGAGCCGCATCAGGTTGTCGAATACCTTCTCTCGACGCGGGCGTTGCAGCCAATCGGACAGCATGACCTGCCGGCTCTTGGCCCGATAGTCGTCCTCGACCGCGCGCATCGCAGCGGTGAACCCGGCGCCGTGGACCAGCACGGAGAGCTCCATGTGCAGACTCAATGAGCGGATGTCGAGGTTGGATGAGCCGATCACCGCGACATCGTCGTCGATGCTGAGGTGCTTGGCGTGCAGGATGGTCGGCGCGCGGTACAGATAGATCTTTACGCCCGCCCGGAGCAGCTGCTCATAGTAGGACCGCTGCGCATGGAAGACCATGAACTGATCACCGATTTCGGAGACGAACAGCTCGACGTCCAGTCCCCGGGAGCCGGCCGTGACCATTGCCATCTGGATGGTCTCGTCGGGTACGTAGTAGGGGCTGGTGACGCTGATCCTCCGTCGCGCGTTCTGGATCATGGCGGCGAACAGCTTGAGGTTGTTGTCATTGTCGAAGCTGGGTCCGCTCGGCAGGATTTGGGCATCTACGAGCTCCGCGTCCGCACCAGGCCAGACCGGAGAGGTATCCAGCGGCAGCAATTCGTCGGTCTCGCTGTACCAGTCGGTGACGAAGACGGCATCAAGCTCGCGGACGGTCGGCCCGGTCAGCCGAACCATCAGTTCGTGCCAGTGCAGACCTCGCTTGATCCCCTTCTTCTTGTGGTAATGGTCGGCGATCATGTTCTGCGAGCCGGTGAAGCCGACCACTCCATCCACGATGACCAGCTTGCGGTGATTGCGAAGATCGGGTCGATGCCAACGCCCGCGCAAGGGCTGCAGCGGCAACATCGGCAGGTAGTGCACACCCATGGCCTTGAAGCGCTTGAGTGTCTCCTTGCGGTCGGGGTACATGAACTGGGCGACATGGTCGGAGAGCACCCGTACGTCGACGCCGCGGGCACACGCTCGCTCCAGCGCGGCGAACACGGGCTCGGTTGTCTCGTCAGCCACCAGGATGAAGAACTCGACGTGGACGAAGTGCTCGGAGGCATCGATGGCGTCGGCCATTGCCTGGATCGAGCCCGAGTAGCTCTCGATCAGCTCCGCGTGGTTGCCGCCGACCATCGGAAGAGAGCCCAGATTGCGGTTCATGGTGACCAGCGAGGGGAGCCAGTCCGGCCACTCGTCGCGGTGACTGACCCGATCAAGACCGTCGGTCCGAGCCAGGATGGCTTCGCATACCTCCCGCTGCTTGTCTCGGCGCCGGCGAGGCAGCTTGCCGAACCCGACGAGCAGAAAGAACAAGATGCCCAGTACCGGGATGAAGATCACGGCAAGGATCCACGCGATCGCCGCGGACGGCTTGCGGTTAGTGGAGATCAGGACCGCCGCCACTAACACGATCAGGACGTGAACGGCAGGCAGCAGCAAGCCGATCAAGGTCGCTTGAGTCATCCGGCTAGGCGATGCTGGGCGAACGCGTCCAGCATGAGCGTCTCAGCCAGGCAAGCCGCTGCAAAATCAGCGAGGTGGAGCGACTCGTTGCTGCCGTGCGCGCGGGAGTCAGGATCGGCGACTGCGGTGACCAAGATCGTTGCATGAGGGAATGAGTCGTTGAACTCGGCCACCATGGGGATAGTCCCGCCTTGCCCGATGAAGACCGGCTCAACGCCCCACGCCTGGGCAAAGGCGGCGCGCGCGGCCTCGGCGTACGGACCAGCGAAGTCGATCACTGAGGACTCGCCGACCTCAACTCCTGACACCGTTATGTGGGCACCCCAGGGCCCATGATCGTTGACGTGATTGATCAGCGCAGTGAGTGCCGTGGCCGCGTCATCTCCGGGGGCAAGCCGAGCGCTGATCTTGGCCCGGGCGGCCGGAATCAACGTGTTGGAGGCCTGATCGACCCGAGTCGCGTCAAGGGCGATCACCGAGATCGATGGCTTGCACCACATCCGCTCGACAAGCGACCCGGTGCCGATCCACTCGACGCCATCCAGAATCCCTGACTCCTCACGCAACCGCTCTACCGGATACTCCAACGCCGGAGCTGGCGTCGTACCAAGTCCAGCAACCGCCACGTTTCCATGATCGTCATGGAGTGTCGCCAACAGCCGGCAAAGCGTCGTCAGCGCATCCGGGACGACGCCGCCATACACGCCCGAATGCAGCCCGTGATCCAACGTGTGAACCTCGACCGTGAAGCCGGCCAACCCTCTCAGCGAAGTGGTGAAGGCAGGTTCCCCTACCGCCCAGTTCGTCGAGTCGGTGATCACGAAAACATCGGCCGCCAACTCATCATGATGCTGCTCGAGCAGCTGCGCCAGGGTTGGCGACCCGATCTCCTCCTCGCCCTCGACGAAGACGGTGACACCGACTGGGGGTCGGCCGCCGAACGCCCGCAGCGCAGCGAGGTGAACTGCGAAGCCGCCCTTGTCGTCGGCCACGCCACGGCCGTTGAGCCGTCCATCGTGCTCGGTCGCCACAAAGGGCGGCGTACGCCAGCCGTCTGGATCGCCCTCCGGTTGGACGTCGTGGTGGGCATAGAGGCAGACCGTCGGCATGCCCTCGGGCGCGGGAAACCGGCCGATGACGGCCGGGGCGCCGCCGTCTGCACGAACGACGCGGACATCTGGACAGCCCAAGTCCGCTAGCAGTTGCACAACACGCTGGGCACTACGCTCCACCTCTGCAGTCCTCGATGGGTCGGCGCTCACCGACTCGATGGCGACGAGCGCTGTCAGATCGGCGAGGACGCCGGGCAGCTGGGCTTCGACCTGATCACGGAGCGACATGGCAGGAGTTGATCTTCGTGGCTAATGGGCCATGGCGGCCGGTAGGGTGCCCTGCCAAGCTTGGAGAATACGCGCCAGTGGGAGCGTGAACTGTCCCACGACTTCTAGCGTTGCCTCCTCGGAATCCGTGACCTCACCGAGCCTGGTCAGCTTGACGCCATTCGTCCGGCACAGCGAGGCGAGGTCACGCTCAGTTCCGCGGTTCACCGAGACGAGTACCCGCCCGGTGCTCTCCGAGAAGAGCCACACGAACGGATCCGCCTTGGCAGGCAGCTTGATGCGTGCGCCCTTGCCGTGCCGCAAGGCCGACTCGACTACCGCCAGCGCCAGCCCACCGTCGGCAAGATCATGGGCGCTGGTCAGTAGCGCGCGGCGGCTTCCCCTCATCAGCACCTCGGCCAGCGCCTTCTCCTGTTCAAGATCGACTGTCGGCGGCCGGCCACCAAGATGATCATGGATCACGTCCGCCCAGGCGGAACCCGCCAACTCGTCCCGCGTCTCACCGAGCAGATAGATCAGGTGTCCGGCTGCCTTGAACCCGCCCGGATTGCGCCGAGTCACATCGTCGATCACACCAAGCACTCCGACGACCGGCGTGGGCAAGATCGGCGTAGCACCCGTCTGGTTGTAGAAGCTGACGTTTCCGCCGGTGACCGGAGTACCCAACGTCTGGCAACCGTCCACCAGGCCGCGGATGGCCTCACTGAACTGCCACATGATCGCTGGATCCTCGGGCGAGCCGAAATTAAGGCAGTCGGTGATCGCCAGCGGCTCCGCTCCAGTGGTCGCGACGTTGCGGTACGCCTCCGCTAACGCCAGTTGGGCGCCGGCGTAGGGATCGAGTAGCGCGAAACGAGCATTGCAATCGGTGGCCAGCGCGATGCCGAGGCCCGAGTCTTCGTCGATGCGCAGCATTCCGGCGTCGTCGGGCTGGGTGAGCACGGAATTGCCTCGCACATAGCGGTCGTACTGGTCGGTGATCCACGACTTGTCGCAGAGGTTGGGTGCAGCGACCATCCGAAGCAACTCCTCGGCAAGCTCATCGCCGCTGGCAGGCCGCGGTAGATCATCGACTCCATTGGCCTGGATCTGATCTTGCCAGTCCGGCCGCTGGTACGGGCGTTCGTAGACCGGACCTTCGTGCGCCACCGTACGCGGCGGCACGTCGACCACTGTCTCGCCCTGCCAATCGATCACCAGATGGTCGCCCGCAGTCACCTCACCAATGACGGTTGCCAGCACATCCCATTTGCGACAGATCGCCAGAAACTCGTCCACATGATCGGGCTCGACGATCGCCATCATGCGTTCCTGGGACTCGCTCATCAAGATCTCTTCGGGGCTCAGTGTCGAATCGCGCAGCGGCACCCGATCAAGATCGATGTGCATGCCGCCGTCTCCGGCACTGGCCAGCTCAGATGTCGCGCAGGAGAGGCCTGCGCCGCCCAGATCTTGGATGCCAGTGATCAATCCGGCGGCGAAGATCTCGAGCGTGCACTCGATGAGCAGCTTCTCCATGAACGGATCGCCGACCTGGACGCTTGGGCGTTTGCTGGCGTGTTTTTCGTCGAAGGTCTCGGAGGCGAGCACGCTCACCCCACCGATGCCGTCGGCGCCGGTCGACGCTCCGTACAAGATCACCTTGTTGCCGGCACCCGTCGCTTTGGCGAGATGCAAGTCTTCATGGCGCAGCACCCCGACGCATAGCGCATTGACCAGCGGGTTGCCGAGATAGGTACGGTCGAAGGCTGCCTCGCCGCCGATGTTCGGCAGACCCAGGCAGTTCCCGTAGCCGCCGACCCCTGCCACCACACCTGGCAGCACCCGCCCCGTGTCGGGCTCGTCGAGTGGGCCGAAGCGCAGCGAATCCATCACGCCGATGGGGCGAGCCCCCATGGCCAAGATGTCGCGAACGATGCCCCCGATACCCGTGGCCGCGCCCTGGTACGGCTCAACGTAGCTGGGATGGTTGTGAGACTCGATCTTGAATGTGACGGCGTAGCCCTGCCCGACGTCGACGACGCCGGCGTTCTCGCCGATGCCAGCCAGCAGCTTGCCGATAGGCGTCTCCGCAGGCAGATACCCGAATTGGCGGAGATGCACTTTGGAGGACTTGTAGGAGCAATGTTCGGACCACATCACCGAATACATGGCGAGTTCCGACGAAGTGGGCCGGCGGCCGAGGATCTCCTTGATCCGGGCATACTCGCCATCCTTCAGCCCCAGCTCAGCCCATGGCTGTGGTTGCTCCGGAGTCCGGGTCGCGTTGCTGACAGTGTCTGCCACGGCCGCAACGCTACCGGTGTGCGGCCACCAAAGCGCTGGGAGTCCAATCGTTGCGTTCGGCCCAGTCGAAGAAAAACCAGCCCGCCACCACGGTGATCTGCGCCGTCACGGTGAGCCAGACGAAGATCCCGCCGTCGTTCAGCAGGGTGCCCAGGACAGCGACGATCAGCGCGGCGATGAGTGTGCTGCGCAGTGTGGTGAAGACAGTAGCGATGCGTGGCAAGACGTAGCGAAAGATCACGATCCAGAGTGCGACGCCAACCACCAGCGACACGATCCCGACCGGCGCCACGATTGTCTGAACCGACGCCACCGCCTTGCGGCTGATTACGTCCAGCGCATCTCCGTCGAGGATGCGCTGCACGAAATTACCCAGATGCGTACGCTGGTCCGGTCCACGAAGCCAGTCGAGTACCGAGATCACAGCGACTGCCAGGACCGCCGATCCTCCAATCGCGAGCAGCTTCGGCCAGGTGATACGAACGCCTGACAGCGCCAGCATCAGCCACAGCACCGCCGGCGTCAGCACGATCACGCCACCGAAGTCACTCCCCATGGAGGGCCAACCCTCGCAGATCACGATGCCAAAGCCGATGGCGCCGACTGCGGCGACGGCGGCTCCGCGTCGGCCGGCAGCCAGACAACGATGGGCGATGTAGCCAGCGAGCACCAGTCCCGCGCTGGCGTACGCGGCAAAGGTCACGTTCCCGAAGCCGTACCAGCGTAAGCCGAAGATCGGCCGCGAATTAAGCATCGAACCCGGCTCCATGACAGCACCGAGTGCGGCGTCAATGGTGAAAGCGGCAACGGTCAATGCTGTCGCGGCGATGACGTTGGGGACGCCGGCGCCCCGGCCCACGAGAAGCGCCAGTACCGTCAAAATGACCGACCAGGCAGCTACCACAAGACTCAGAAACAGACCCGGCGAGCCGCTGTTCTGCCAGGGGACGGCGCCGGTGAGCATCATGGCGGCACCAAGTACTCCGCCGAAGGTCAAGACCAATTTGGGAAACACAAATCTGCCCCGCAGCACCCAGATCACCATGATCACGAAGAGCGCAGCACCCGCCAGGCCGAGTGCGAGATAGCCGATCGGCGTTGCATTGGAGAGTGCGGCGATGGATTTGATCTTGGCATCGATCCGTTCCACAGTGAGGTCCGCGTCGTAGACGGCGAACGGCGACCCGTCAACGGCCACCGTTGAGGTGGGTCCGCCGAACTCGATCAAGGTCCGGGTGAGATCGGTCAGCGTGACGATCCCCTCGCGCCGGGTGCTTGCGGAGGTCAGCCAGCCAGGCAGCGTGGTGCCGAGTCGGTAGACGACCTGCAAGCTTGGATCATCGGAGCCGGCATTCGGCCCAACGCCGGTCACGATGAGCGTGACATCTTTCCTGTTCGCCAGCTCGGTAATGATCTGATCGGAGAGCGGGCCAGCGTCAACGATCGTGATGGGGCATCGCGTCTGCATACCGCCGGCGAGAAATTCCTTCGGCGACTGGTAAGCAGCGAGGGTGCCGTCCGGCTTGGCCGCTGCAAGTGCGGCGCCTGGGCCGACAGCAGCGACGCATCCCTTGATTGAACCGGCAAGCGTGCCCAGCTGGGCGTCACCGCGACGAGCGGCGGCTGCACCCTGGCGGGCAGTCCAGTCGGCGACTTTGCCACCTTGCACCTCTGGTGTGCAAAGACCGCCAACCGCAGCCCGGCGGCCGGCTCCCAGCGTGGTCCATCCAGCTGCAGCACAGTCCCCGACATAGCGTGGGCGAACCGACATCGTGCCAGCTTGAGCATCGCCCAGATGAGTGCCGAGCACCGCACGATCGGTCGGCGTTAGTTCGGGCCGACCGGTCACACCGACGACGACGATTCGATCGGTGAAGATTGCCGAGTCTTCCGGCTGATCCGCCAGAGCGTGGATGCCGCGAAGACCGAGAAAGATCACACCCAGCATCAAAAGCAATCCGACCCAGGCACGCCGACCTCGAAGCCAGCGTCTCTTGTCCGGCTCGTCCGGTACGCGGCCGCCAACGGGGTGACGCCTTGGGGAATGTCGGACGCCGGATGCGTGTGGTCCAGACCTTACTTTTGCGCCCATCAAACCTTGGCGGTAAGGAAGTCGAAGACGCTGCTGAAGAAGGCGCGGCCGTCTTGGGTCGGCCCAGTCAGCCGATCGACATTGTGTTCCGGGTGCGGCATCAGGCCAACGACGTTCCCGCGCTCGTTGCAGATCCCGGCAATGTCATGAAACGAGCCGTTGGGATTGCCGTTGACATACCGGAAGATCACCCGGCCCTCGTCCTCCAAACGGCGCAACGTGTCCTCGTCAGCGACATAGCCGCCTTCGCCGTTCTTCAGCACGAGCGTGATCATCTGGCCGCGAGTGAAGTCGGATGTCCAGGTGGTGTCCGCCGACTCGACCTGGAGATCTTGGTCCTTGCACACGAAGACGCGGACGTCGTTGCGGATCAAAGCACCCGGCAGCAAGTGCGCCTCGCAGAGAATCTGGAAGCCGTTACAGATGCCGAGTACTGGCATCCCCGCCTCGGCGGAGGTGATCACCTCAGCCATCACTGGCGCGAACCTGGAGATCGCCCCGCAGCGCAGATAATCCCCGTAGGAGAAACCGCCGGGCAAGATCACTGCATCGACGCCGTCAAGCTCGTCGCTGCCGTGCCACAGTGGCACCGGCTCGCCACCGCACAACCGGATTGCGCGGAGCGCATCCTGATCGTCAAGCGAGCCTGGAAAAGTGACGACGCCGATCTTCGGGCTCATCAGCCCGCCTGCGCAGTCAGCTCGGCCTCTTCTGCTGACTCAGCTTCGTTTTCCTCGGCCGCATTCTCTTCGGCATCGTTGTCTTCGGCATCATTGACTTCGGCATCATTGTCTTCGGCATCATTGACTTCGGCATTGTTGACTTCGGCATCGTTGACTTCGGCATCGCTGTCTTCGACTGCTGACGCCGGCGCGGGCTCGACTCGTACGTCGAAAGTCTCGATGACGGTGTTGGCCAGCAGCGTCTCCGCAGCACGACGCACCTCGGCCAGCCGCTCCTCGGTGACCTCGCCTTCGAGTTCGAGCTCGAACCGCTTCCCCTGGCGTACGGACATGCCGGCAAAGCCCAATCGGGCCAGTGCCCCGGTCACAGCCTTGCCCTGCGGATCCAGGATCTCCGGCTTCGGCATTACGTCGACAACCACTCGAGCCATGCCGCGGAGTCTAACCCGGCTCCCCCAAGCGATTGGCCAGATTACGCAACGTCGCGGCGTACGGCTGACAGCATCCCAGCGATGACCGGCAGCAGGCACCATGCCGCGAGGATCAGGCCGGCGAGCCACCAGGGCGTCGGATGCTGCGCCGCGAACAGCACCGGCGAGGTGATCTGCAGCATCGCATTGGTCGCTCCCGTGGGCATCAGATTGAGCAGTTGGTCCCATCTCTTGACGAAGAACAGCACCGAAACGATCGGCTCCACCAGGAAACCAAGAATGATGCCGACCAGTAGCGCGACGAGCATGTTCTTGATCAAGATGCCGATGCCCATCCCGATCATGGTCCACAACGCGATTGA
Source organism: Propionibacteriaceae bacterium (assembly GCA_036380335.1). GTDB lineage: Bacteria > Actinomycetota > Actinomycetes > Propionibacteriales > Propionibacteriaceae > Microlunatus. The sequence goes on from DASVEX010000260.1 coordinate 17,739, forward strand.
GCAGACGCCAAGAATGATCGAGCGCCACGTCGCCGGCTGGTCGAGCAGCAGCGACCCATTGTTCGCCATGACAAACGGAATCGCCACCAGGATGCCGGCGGCCACGCTGACGATCCCGTAGATCACGCCGAAGATCAACAACGCACCGGCTTTGCCAAGCAGCATGCGAACCCGTCGCGGCGTAGCCAGATAGCTCGCGGCAAGCGTGCCGTACCGATATTCGCTGCCGATGGCCACGATTCCGACGACCATGGCGAGGATCCGGGACAGCACGTTTCCGCCGTTGTAGATGCTCCGGATGATCCCCGGGTCGGTGAACGGCGAACTCGCAACGCCCGCCCTGCCTTGCAACCATGCGACGGTGGCCGGCAGCGCTGCGTAGCCGGCACTGAGCACGAAAATGCAGATCAGCGCGACCCACCACAACTTGGTTGTGGTGATCCTGCGCAGATCCGCGCGCAGCACACCACTCATCTGGAACCCTCAAGCATGGAGAAGAACTCCTGCTCGAGATCACGCCTTTCGATGACGAGTTCATCGACCACAATGCCTGAGCCGAACAACGCGGAGCCGACCTGGCCCACGTCGTGGCTGTGGATGCGCAGGTATGCGCCATGCTCGTCGGCTGCGGTTTGGACATCGGCGCCAACAGCAGCCAGAGCTTGCAGCGCGGCTCTCATGTCGGAGACTCTGGCCCGCGTGGTGCCTTCGCCCAGCTTGAGTTCTGACATCGGCATCTGGGCCAGCAGCCGACCTTTGTTGATCACAACGATGTCGTCTGCGGTGGCTTCGATCTCGTTCAACAGATGGGAGGAGATCAACACGGCCCGACCACTGGCAGCAAAATCTCGTAGCACCGTACGCAGCCAGCGGATGCCTTCTGGATCGAGACCGTTTGCCGGCTCATCCAAGATCAAGTAGTCCGGATTGCCGAGCATCGCCGCGGCTAGCGCGAGCCGCTGCCGCATACCCGTGGAGTACTCCCCGACCGACTGGCGTGCGACGTCGCCCAGCCCAACCTCGCCGAGCAGCTCGTCAACTCGGCGATCATTGGCGCCAGCCGTGGACGCCAGCACGCGAAGGTGATTTCGACCACTACGCGCGGGGTGGAAGCTCGCGTCGAGTACGCATCCGACGGTCTGCTGTGGGCGTGGCAGGTCGGCGTACGCGACATCACCAAAAGTGGCGCTCCCGGTGGTTGGGGTAGCCAGTCCGACCAGGATTCGCATCGTGGTGGTCTTTCCCGCTCCATTCGGACCGAGGAAGCCGGTCACCCGTCCGGGTTGCACAACGAAACTCAGATTGTGTACGGCGAGGGTGCCGTTGTAGCTCTTGATCAGCCGGTCGACGATGATCGGCGACACGTCATGATCAACAGTCCAACGCGAGCGCCTAGTCGCGCGAACGGCAGTGGACGCGGTGCTGCGGCGAACCGCCGGCCGCACGCGCTGGGGCGCTGTATGAGCGCTCGGCTGAGCGACACGCGGACGTGGTGGCAGAGATGCATCTCGCTGGATTGGCTGCGGCGAGGGTGCCGGCGGGGTCGGCCGAAGCGCGGGCGTCGGCGGGGTCGGCCGAAGCGCGGGCGTCGGCGGGGTCGGCCGAGGCATCGGCGCTGGTGCCGCTGTCGGCTGCGGGGCAACGGGAGGCAACGGGCGTGATGCCGGCGTGGCGGCCGATATCGATTGCGGCGTAGGTGCTGCCGGCTGCGGTCTGGGCGCCACCGTCGGTACGGGAGTGGGCCGCGACAAAGCTGACGTGGCCGGCTGCGATGGTGGCACCGGCAGCGGTACAGGCGATGGCGACGGCGGAGCAGGTGGCACCGCCAACGGGATAGGAGACGGCGACGAGGCCAACGGCGGGGGCGGTGCTGCCGGCTGCGGTCGTACCGATTCCGAAGCTGGAGCAGGTGTCGGGTAGGCACTCATCGCTGGCCGGGGAAGTGCCGGCGCCGGGCTTGGCGACGGCGCGCTCCGTCGCGGTTTTGGCTCCTCTACCGGCGGAGACGATGCAAAGAACACAGAGGACTGCGGAGCAGACTGGGTGAATCTGCTTGGCAGTGGATCCATGGCTCGCCTGCCGATACTTGCCTCGGTCGTAGACGGCTTCTCGTGGTCGGTGTCGGGACTCAATGATTCGGCAAGCGATTCTGCAGGCAAGGCTCGACGCGGTCGGTGTCCAGGATCAGGAAATCCCAATTGATCAGATTCGGCACTCGGCTGCGGCGGCAGGGTTGGCTCCAGCGCTCGTGCGGCACGAGCTCGACGCGAGACCGAGGGATCACCATGATCAGCCGGAGTAAAACCGCACGATCGTTTAGCCACATACGACTCAACGTCGTCGGGCTCTTCTAGAAGCGCTCGCCGCGGCCGATCAACCGACACAGTCTCTTAGTCAACACCGTTTGCTGCTGCCGCGTAGGCATGTGTCGCAGATCAACCGTGTTGCAAAACGACAACATCTTAAGGGTTGCCACGTTTTTGGCCCTGAGTATGACCCCGATCGAGCCAGCAAACCGGAGTTTGACCAGCAATTGATGCCGCACAGTAGAAGTAACGACAACCCTCAGACGTTTAGGAAGGACACCCGACATGGAGCTCTACCGCCCTCGTGACGACCGGATGATCGCGGGCGTGTGCTCGGGAATCGCCCGTCGCTTCAATCTCGATCCCACCATTGTTCGAATTGCCTTTGTGGCCAGTCTTTTCCTCCCGGGCCCGCAGATCTTGATCTATCTCATCGCCTGGCTGCTGATGCCGGATGAGTCCACCAGCGTCGCCTGAATCCCCCACCCGAAAGCCCCTCAGTCAGATCTGGCTGAGGGGCTTTCGACGTGCCGGCCCGCCGCAAGCTCATGGGACGCCATACAACGTGCGCACGATGTCTTCAATCGCTGGCTCCTCAAGAGTCAGGTCGATCACCTCGGCCACTGCACTGACCTCCGCTAGCACCCGGGCTGCGGTGGTCTGCTGCGGGCTGAACGCAAGCCGCTGTCGCTGGCCGTCGAGCTCGCTTCCAACATGGGTTGCGGCCGCGACGTAAATGTCCGGACCGGGCTCGGGCAGGTCGACGACAAGCACCCGTTGCAACGCCACCCGCGCAGCCAAGCTCGACAGCGTCCCATCAAAGACCAGATGGCCGTGATCAACGACTAGCACCCGTTCGCAGAGCCGCTCGATGTCGCCCATGTCGTGCGTGGTCAGCAGCAGCGTGGTGCCGAACTCGGCCCGTTCGGCAAGGAGAAAGTGCCGCAGCCGCTCCTTGCTGATCATGTCCAGCCCAATGGTCGGTTCGTCGAGGACCAGCAGCCGCGGCCGATGTACCAACGCTGCTGCGATCTCGCCCCGCATCCGCTCGCCGAGGGAAAGCTGGCGTACGGGAACATCCAGCAAGTGGGCGAGGCCCAGCCGTTCTACCAGCTCCTCAGTTCTGGTCGCCGCGTCGGCTGTCGACATCCGATGGATCGCCGCCAGAATGCGGAACGAGTCGCGTAACGGAAGGTCCCACCAGAGCTGGCTGCGCTGGCCAAAGACCACGCCGATCTCACGCGCGAGCAGGCGTCGCTGTGGCACTGGGTCATAGCCGCACGTGTGCACTCGCCCGCTGGTCGGGACGAGGATCCCGGTGAGCATCTTGATCGTGGTGGACTTGCCAGCTCCATTGGCCCCGATATAGCCGACTGCCTCCCCGGCCATGATCGAACCCGTGATCCCGTCAACGGCGTGCACCAGCCTGGTCTGGCGGCGCACTCGCCCGATCTTCTGCCGCACCGTAAAGGAGCGGTGCAAGTCTTCGAATGCGATGATCGGTTCTTCACTCACATCAACCACCAGCCCCGGTGAACCGCCGCATCCCGGCCCGCCATGCGAGCCAAGCCAGCAGCCATGCCCATGCCGCGAACAGCGGAGCGAACCAGCCGAGCCAGGCCGGCAGGAACTCTGGTCCATCCAAGCCCATGATCAACAGCGCCGGCAGGTACGCGGTAACGGTCGCCGGAAAGACAAAGGTGAACAAGATGCGAATCGGCGTGATCAATACGCTACCGGGGAGCTGACCCGCGTAAGCGCCGCCGTAGACGAATGCCGAGGTGAACTCCGCACCATTGATCAGGAAGAACTGCAGACCCCCGGCGGTTGCGAAGAACGCTGCATAGATCGCAGCGCCGACGAACGGTGTGATGACGAGCAGATAGACCGTGCCCGGCGTGTAGTCCAGCTGCAGCTTCGGCAGCACTATGAAGATGATCACCACGCTGATCGCAACACGGCCCAGCCGGCGTAGCTGAAAGTCGGACGTGATCAGCTGCAGCATGAGCGGCATCGGCCGAACGAGCATCACCTCGAGGCGACCGAGTCGTAAGTACGTCGGCATCGTGTCCAGTTGGCCGAAGACCACCTCTGCGAGAGCAAATCCCGTGCCGGCGAGGGCGAAAACCAGGGCTGCCTGTGGCAGGTTAAGGCCGCCGAAGACTGGCACATTGGCCAAGATCGCGTAGAGCTCAATGAACTCGACCACCCCGACGGCAACCGAGGTGACGACATTGAGCCAGAAGCTCGTGCGGTAGGCCAACTGGCTCCTGATCCGCGAGCCGAGGATGGTCCGGTACACCTCAGCCACCCTGCACCACCAGCCGATGTCCGGCCCGCCACTGCACCAGCCGGGCCACCGCGACGAGCACTACGAGCCATCCGACCTGGCTGCCCACCAGAGCCAGTGCGGCGGCGCCCAGCGCCCAGCCAGAAAGCACGTCGATGGGCGTCTGCAGCATCGACGGGAAGGGAGTGGCATACGCGATGATCCGCAACCAGTTCGGAAAGAGGTGCACCGGAACGAAGAGCCCGCAGAGTGGGCCGACCAGGACGACGTAAAGCCCAATGAAACCACGTACGTCGAGGGTCCAGAAAGCAATCAGATTGACCAGAAACCGCACCACGAAGCTGATCGAGACACCCAGGACCAGGCTGATCAGACCGAGCGGATAAGCGGTCCAGGACTCCGGCAAGGCAAAGCCAATCGTCAGAGCACCGATAAGCAGCGGTGGGAGGCCACGGGACAGCAGTTGGAACCCGGCGCGGCCCAAGTCGCGGGTCCACCAGGCTAGTTGCAAGTCGACTGGTCGCGAGAAGTCGACGGCAATCTCGCCGCTGCTCACCCGCTCGGCGATCTCGGTCCAACCGAAGATCGCAACCGGTGCCAGCAGCGCCTGGCCGAGCCAGACATAAGTTGATGCCGAGCGCTGGTCGTACCCAGCGAGCGTCCCACCAGCGGCCGCAATCGCAGCGAAGAGAACGCTGACCCGGATGAACCCGAAGACCGACTGGGTGACTACGCCGGCGAGGATTGCCAGCCGATAGGTGCTGTACCGCCGGAACTCCGCCGCGGCGAGCAGCAGGTAGGTGCGCACCGTGGGAATTTTCGCAGAATTCGCCCCGAACGAGCTAAAGGACGGCGCCGGGCTGGTAGGCCGCCGCCCGTGGATAAGCGTCGACAATCTGCTGAATCTGCGCGACTAACGTCGCCACCTGCTGGCCCGCGGTGCCGGTGAGCTCGATCGGGTCGACAAGTGCGGCATCCAGTTCGGCGCGGGTCACCCCGAGCCGCGGGTCGGCCGCCAAGCGGTCAACCAGGTCGTTGTCGCTGCGGCCGGTTTCTCGCATCTGCAAGGCAACAGCGATCGCGTGTTCCTTGATTGCTGCATGTGCCGTCTCTCGACCGGCTCCGTGCCGTACCGCCGCGATCAACACCTTGGTGGTGGCGAGGAAGGGCAGATAGCGCTGCAGCTCGGCATTGATGACCGCTGGGAATGCACCGAAATCCTCGAGCACATGGAGAAAGGTCTCAAACAAGCCGTCGAGAGCGAAGAAGGCGTCCGGAAGCGCGACGCGGCGCACCACGGAGCACGACACGTC
>DASVEX010000261.1:0-4330 GCA_036380335.1 Propionibacteriaceae bacterium
GTTTCGTGCAGCACTTCGACGCCGGCCGCGGTCGCCGCGTCGACGAGCAGCCGGTCAAGTAGGTAGCGTCGTGGCGCGTAAAGCGCCTCGACTCCGGCACTCGGCTTGATCGCGACGCTGACCTGCTCACCATCGGCGTAGTGGAAGACCACCTGGCGGATCGGCGGCGTGCCGGCAGCGGTGACGTCGGCAAGCAGGCCGCAGCGAGCCAGTTGGAGGACTCCACCTCGCATCATCCCGAGGGTCGACAAGGTGTCGCTGCCATGGCGGTCGCGGTCAAGGAGGACGACGCGGACTCCGGCGCGCGCGAGCAGAAGCGCCGTCGAGGCGCCGGCGACTCGGCCGCCGACCACGACGACGTCGTACCCGTTCATGCCGCCGACGACCGAGGTGTGGCGAACCGGCGGTCGCGGTCCCCACGACCTAGGAGATGATCTACGACGTAGCGAGCATCGTGTCGCACGCCATCGATGAAGCCGGAGTCCCGGCGATGCTGGAAGTACTGACCCACAACGTAAAGACCCGGAGCCGGAGTGACACCTCGGTACTGGCGGATCGAGCCGTCCGGCTCCAGAACTGGCACTCGCAGCCAGCGGTGGTCTGGGCGATAGCCAGCCGCGACGATCATGGTCCGGATGTTCTCGCTGGCCAGGTTGAGCCTTGTCACCGGTCCCGGCACATCGACCGAACGTGGTCGCAAGGCAGGCAAGACTTCGCGGTTCAGACCTACCTTGTCGATGTAGTCGTCGACAGTATCGAGGACGTGATGCATCCTCCTGTCGGCTTCGGCTACCCGCTCGGAGAGATCATCACGGAATGACGCCTCGGTGCCCACGACGCCGTCGAGTCGGCCCAGCAGACGTACTCCGCGGTCCTGCAGCGTTTGCAGATCGAGGTCGGAGCCGCGCAGGTGCACCTCGGCGCGGCCGATCAGCTGCAACGAGTTTTCTCGCCGCGCCGCAGCGATGTCAGGCATCTGATCGATCGTCCGAGCGAGCCGACCGGTGGCCTCCAGCCACCAGAAGCTGTCCATGCCGCGGTAGCGGCGCGGCATCCGAGTGTGCCGCCCGACAGCGATGGCCACCTCCCGCCCCGCGCGGCTCAGTTCGTCGGCGATCTGTACCCCGGAAGCGGAGGCGCCCACCACGAGCACGCCGCCAGGGGGAAACGTGTCAGGGTTGCGGTACGAGCTCGCAGTGAGCACCTCCACACGACTCGAGATGTCGGACAGGCCGTTTGGCAGATACGGACGACCGTGGGGCCCGGTGGCGACGACGACATGACGGGCATGCCAGGTGCCGCTGCCAGTGATGACGCGGAAACGGACGCAGCCCGGTCCGCGCGTTTCGGAGATCTCCACAACAGTCGTGTCGGAAATGACCGGCGCGCGGAACGAGGCTGCGTAGCGCTCCAGGTATCGAACCAAGTCGGCAGCGCTCGAGTAGCCGTCGGGATCGGGTCCGCTGTAGCACCAACCGGGCAGCCGGGACATCCAGTTCGGCGTGAGCAGGTGCAACGAATCCCAGCGCTCAGTGCGCCAGCGCTCAGCAACCCCGCCTCGGTCGAGCACGACGTGATCACGTCCGGCGTCGGTCAGCAGGCGACTCACGGCCAACCCGGCGTGTCCCGCGCCAACAATGACGGTGTCGATGATCATCATGAGGAGGGGTGTCGGTATCTGCTGGGGAGGACCTAGCCGGTGACGACGTTGATCACGACCGGCGTCGGATTGGTCAATGCGTCATAGACGGCGGAACGGCGCCGGGACTGCTCCACGAGCCCACGCAGCGTCTCATCGTCAGCGTCCCCTTCGATATGGAACGTAACCCTGATCTCTTGGTAGCCGTTGCGGACCGTGCCGTCGGAGAGTCCGAGGAGTCCAAGCAGGTCGATGTCTCCTTCAACGGTCGAGGTGACCTTGTGCAGATCGACCCGACGCGCTGCCGCAATGTTGGCAACGCCGGAGGTGAGGCAGGCAGCAATGGCGTGGAGCACGAACTCGATCGGCGTAGGCGCATGATCTTGGCCAACCAGAACCGCAGGATGGTCGGCGTCAAGCGTGGTGACGTGCTTGTGCTGCATTTCCTGCATTGCGCCGTAGAAGTCCGACAGCTGTGAGCGGCTGTGGGTGCCACTCACCCAGGTATTGGAGGCTCGGAACTGGAACTTCGCGATCTCCGGCTGACCCTTGACGGCGTCAAGGGTGGCGAAGAGGGTCGCGACGTCCACCCCGTTGCGACGCGGTGCCTCGGTGGCGGTATTACTCATTGAAGTCCTCCAGTAAAGATTTGAATTCGGTCGATCGACCGAACTAGTCAAGATTCTCGTATCTATGTTAGATTCTTGTCAAGACCGATCGAACGACCGAACAAGATAACTTGGTAAGAGAGGTTGTTGAGTTGGCTACATCCAACCCGTGGTCCTCGGCATCAGCGCGGCGCTTAGCAAGCACGCTAGGGGGATGACCAGACGCTTAACATCCGCAAAATCACGTAGTTTCCTTCGCGATGACCAACGTCCGTACGCATGGAGAGGAGTCCGACCTTGGCTGAAACCGCAGTTCGCACAGCAGACACTCGTGCGCTCATTCTTGACGCGGCGCGGATCCGGCTACTAGCGGATGGCTACGGCGGCCTATCGACCCGAAAGGTGGCCGATGAGGCCGGGGTACCCCTGAGTCAGCTCCACTACCACTTCGGCTCCAAGCAGGGCCTCATCCTGGCGGTGCTCGAGGTTGAGAATCAGCGCCGCCTGGCGCGCCAGCAGAACATGTACGCCGAAGACGCGCCGCTTTGGCAGCGCTACGAGCGAGCCTGCGACTTCCTCGAGGATGACCTGGACTCGGGCTACGTACGCGTGCTCCAGGAAATGATCGCGGCCGGCTGGTCCAATGAGGAACTTGGCGGAGCGGTCCGCAGCCTTGTGGGCGGCTGGTTTGCACTTCTCATAGAGGTGGCACGCGAGGCGGAGCAACGCTATGGCGCGCTGCGCCCGTTCACCGCCGAGGAGGTAGGCACCCTCGTAGGTGCCGGATTCGTCGGCGCGGAGTCGCTGCTGCTGCTCGGTTTTGACCGGGAGGCCCTACCGATCCGCTCCGCACTGCGCCGGTTCAGCGCGGTGATCAGGGAATTTGAAGAAGGTCGGGCGGCAACAAGGGAGTAGCGCCATGCGGGCATGTCAGCCAGTTCGTGACGGCTACGTCGAACGCGACGGGATCAAGATCTTTTACGAGGTGTTCGGCGCTGGCGAACCGACTGTGCTCTTGTTGCCGACGTGGTCGATCATCCACTCGCGGCAGTGGAAGATGCAGATTCCCTACCTTGCGCGGCATTGCCGAGTGATCACCTTCGACGGTCGCGGCAATGGCCGCTCAGATCGGCCAACCGAAGCCAAGGCGTACGCGGAGGACGAATTCGCAACCGACGCCATCGCGATCATGGACGCTACGCAGACTGAGCGCGCGGTCATCGTCGGCTTCTCGCGGGGTGCACAGCGCGGCCTGCTGCTCGCCGCGCGTCATCCGGAGAGGGTCCAGGGGGCGGTCTTCATCGGTTCGAGCTACCTGGGAGGCGGAAAGGCCGTGCCCCAGCGGATTGAGCACGAGTGGGAGGATGAACTCGACAGTTACGAGGGCTGGGCGAAGTACAACAAGCATTACTGGCTGCGCGATTACCGCGGCTTCCTAGAGTTCTTCTTCTCTCAGGTGTTTCCTGAGCCGCATTCCACGAAGCCGATCGAAGACTGCGTCGGCTGGGGCCTCGAAACGACTGGCGAGACGCTCGCGCTGACTCATCTGGCGCCTGCGATGCAACCTGAGGATGCACGCGAGCTGGCCCAACGCGTCCGTTGCCCGGTTCTGGTCATCCACGGTGAAGCTGACGCCATCCAGTCCGCGAGCCGCGGAATCGCCCTCGCGGAGCACACGGGAGGCCGCTTGGTTTTGTTGGAGGGGTCTGGGCATGCGCCGCATGTTCGGGATCCGGTGAAGGTCAATCTGATGTTGCGGGATTTCATCAAGCCAGCTCCGCCGCCGCGACACTGGGCACGCGGCAGGTCGCGTCGTAAGCGCGCGCTCTACATTTCCTCCCCGATCGGGCTGGGGCATGCGCAGCGGGACGTGGCGATTGCCGATGAGTTGCGCAAACTGCATCCTGATCTTGAGATTGATTGGCTTGCTCAGCATCCGGTGACGCGGGTGTTGCAGGCGGCTGGTGAGCGTATTCATCCGGCGAGTGCGCTGTTGTCCAGCGAATCAGGTCATATCGAGTCCGAGTCTGCTGAGCACGACCTGCACTGCTTCCAGGCGATCCGTCGCATGGATGAGATCTTG
>DASVEX010000262.1:0-2405 GCA_036380335.1 Propionibacteriaceae bacterium
CTGCCTTACTACCTCGACGAGTTCACCTTCCGGTTCAACCGGCGGACCTCCCGAGCCCGGGGGCTGCTGTTCTACCGACTGCTCCAGCAAGCCGCCGGCACCGACCCGCACCCCCTCAGCGAGCTCATCGGCGGCACCGGCAACGACTGGGACGAACCCACAGAGGACTAAGCGTCAACTGCACTCAAACGGATATCCAGGACACGCTTTCAATATAAGGGGAGAGGCTGACACTCCACCGGCCCTTTCAACGCGCCGCAACCAACAGACAACACTTCACGCATTGGGACAACACCGGTGAGATGAGCAGCCGTAAAGACCGTCAGGAGCTTGATGATGAGGATGAATCGCGACTCGTAGGATCGTGCTAACGATGAGCTCCGCGCGCGGGCCATCAGACAGCCGGTTGCGCGTCGTTAGTGGGCTGCGTGAAATCGCCGACGGCGATAGCGGGGCTGCTCAATCTCGTCGACGACCGCCTTCGCCAGATCGGCGCCCGAGATATGGGATTCACCTTTCTCGTCGGTCAGCAATACATCGTCACTAATGCGGTACTCACCCGTGACTCGCTGGGGGTACCAGCCACCGAAGATCGCGGCTGGACTGACGTAGAACCAGTCGAGAGTCTCAGGGGACTTCTGGAGCGCCTCCAATAGTGCGAGTCCAGTCTTGATCTCCGGCAAGGTCTCGGGCTGCTGCTCACTGACGTCGAACAGGCGCGGCCCTCCCTCGGAAACCAGCAACGACGACGCGCCGCCAAGCACTCCGAGTCGTACGCCGGCGTCGTCGGCGAGGCGGATCAGTTGATCAACGATCTCCTCCTCGCGGCCCTCCATGTCACCGCGCGGGGAGATGGCCTCGAACACGACGTCGGCATTCTGGACCGTCGTCGCCAAGAGCACGGGGTCCAGCAGCGAGCCGTTGACGTACTCCACGCCTTCCACCGGGTCGCTTGGCGGCCGCCGGCTGTATGACGTCACCGTGTGTCCTCTCTGGGCAGCCTCGCGGACCACCGCCTTGCCCGCAAAGCCAGTTCCACCCAGGACCTTGATCCGTGCCATGTGTTCTCCTCTCTTGATCGCCCGTAACACGCGGGACGCCCCGTACGGGGGGCTGCCCGAAGGTTACGGACGAATTGTTATCTCGGCGCAATCTCAAAGCTGAACCTGCCTAACGGTTCGGCTGATTACGGGAGTCGTCGCCTCGTCTTTGGCTACGTTGACGACTCCTATTCATGCCGCTATCCGGCTTCTGATCGGATGGTCAATACGCGGGGGTCTTATGCGCATTCGCGTCGACAGATGCGGAGACCGAGCAGCTTGACCTCCGGCACGGGGACGCGCGTAGGCGCACACGCACGCACGAGCGGCTTTCACGATTTGATTACCAGAGCGGGAGACTTGTCCACAGCTTTCGCGCGATTGGAGGGGCGTCGGGTCCGGGCGCGATCATCGGACATGATCGGTTCCTATCCCCGGAACGGCTGCAACGGGGACTTGTCTCCGACAAGCCAGATGTGACCGAACGGGTCGGTGAAGCCGCCCTGCCGGTGAACGCCCCATGCTGTCTCGTGGTCGCGGATGTCGTCAGCACTGCCTTCCGCGCCCGCGGCAACGGCGCGTACGACGAAGCTGTCGGGATCATCGACGAAGAGCTCAACCCGCGCCGTCCGGGTTCCGGCGTCGGCGGGAGTGTTCCAGCCGTTGTTCGCCGGCTCGCCCAGGAAGAACGGAGCACCTTCGACGGTTAGTCCCACGACACCGCCAAAGTTCCACAGCTCCTCAGCACCGAGTGCACGCTTATACCATTCGGCGGCGGCGCCCGCGTTGTGGACGGCCAGCATGAGCGAAATAGAGACGGTGGGCATTCCTATCAGCTTCCTTCGCCAAGCCGGCTTGCGAACTAAGCGACCCTACCTGATGTGCTGCGGTCAGACCGCGTGGAGTCGACGGCGGAGGCGGGAGCGCGCATCCCATCCTGGCCCGGCCGGGAACCACGACGCAGAGCGCGTTAGCCCTTGTCGGTGTTCGCGAGGTAGGCGGTCAGGTGGGTGGTTCGCCATGCTAGGAGTCGACGTGCGACCCAGAGACCGATTGGCGGCAGCGACGACGGCTGTTGCGCAGACGACGGCCGCTGAGATACCGAACTGGGCCGGCGTGAGCCGCTGGTCAGGCAGCTTGATGGACCGAGCGAGCTGCACACCTGGGCTCAGAATGGCGAGGCCGATCAGCGGCACGTAGAGGAAGGGCGCGAAGGCAAGCGCCACCCACCGCAGGTGGCTACGCCAGGCTCGGCGGTGCTGCCAGCGCCAACGCAGGGAGCGCGGGTGGTAGGGGAACACGATGCCGAGCCAGGCGGCCACCGGAAGAACTCCGACCGGCAGAAAGGCGACGAGCGCGCAGGCC
>DASVEX010000263.1:0-10349 GCA_036380335.1 Propionibacteriaceae bacterium
ATATGGACCGTCCGCGCGCGGTAGATGGACTCAGGCGCGGTAGATGGCGATGTCGCCGGAGGCCGTACGCGCCCGCAGCGTGATGTACGGCTCGCCGGGCTCGGGCTGATTGGTCGACTCCAGCCCGATGCGGATGTCGCCGGACACGGAGCTGAGGTCGAGCCAAGCGGGCAGATTGTCGGCAATCCCGACCGTCAAGGAGCCTGAAGCCGAGCGCAGGTCGACCGAGCCGCTTGTCGCAGCGACCGAGATGTCGCCGGATCCCGAGTTCGCCTGCAACGTGGCACCGCGCAGTGATTCCACCAGGACTGACCCGGACCCCGACTTTGCCGTGATGGGGCCATTCACTTCGCCCAGTGACACATCGCCCGAGCCTGTCCGGACCCGGCTGCCATTGCCGTCGATCCGAGCAACCGAGATATTGCCCGAGCCGGCGCTGCAGTCAAGATCCGTCGCGTTGCCGAGCGTGATGTCGCCTGAGCCGCTGACGATCTTGGAGCGACCGATTGCGGCACTGATCGAGATGTCTGCCGAACCGGTCTTGATCGCGTAATCCAGCCCGTCTGGTACGTCGAGGCGCAGTTCGGCTTTGGTGTACCGGAGGAACTGCTGCGGGAAACTGATGCGGAGCCAGTCGTGATCATGGCGGATCTGGATCTGCTCCAAGTACGCATCGTCGGAACCCTCGATGGAGGCTTCGACCACATTCGGCCGCGCCCCAGGCATGACGATGATCGATCCGTCGCCGAGGTCGTCCACGACGATGTGACGTACCCCCTCGTAGGAGCGTGCGATGCTCATCGCACCCATCCTTGGACATTCCCGCGGGAACGCCGGTCTTCGCGCCCGGCCCTCCTGAGGCGGTCCCGCAACATCCCGGCCGGTCCGAACGGACCTTCTGGGCTGAAGACACCGTGCTCTCCGAATGGGCCAAAAGGACCGAAAACCGCATTCGGTGACGGCGGCATCGGTGGACGCGGTGGCTGCGGCCACTCGGGCGCTGGGCCGCTGCTCCGCTCGGACAGGGCATCCATGACCGCGCGAATCAGCCAGGCATTGGTTGAGATTCCCTCTGCCGAGGCGATCTCGTCGACTCGCGTCTTGACCGACTGCGGAAGCCGCAGCGTGATGCGAGCTACCGGCTCGTCCTCGACATCAGAAGTTGCCGCTCCCGCTGCGTCCTCGTCCACCTGTTCGGACTCGGGCATCAGCAAGGTGGGTTCGGCATCGGCAGTCTGGATCGATACGACGAATTCTGGCTCGCTGCCGACCATCCGCACCTCAACAGAAGAAGGAGCTAGTTCGGCGCTGATCGTCCCTGCGGCGTCGGACAACGCTCGAATGAGCGAGAGTCGGGTTGAGGACTCGATTGCTGTTCCGAGCCGTGCTGCGACGTGTTGGGTCTGCTCGTCGGCCAGCGAGGAGGCGCTGACCACGCCTGCCCGGACCGACTCGATGTACGGTGAAAGATCCATGACGCCACTATGACGTCAAGACGACGTCAAATCAAGAGCAAAAGACGTCAAAATGACTCAGAAATCGCATGTCGAAATAGATATATCCATTTCGGTAGTATCTACGGCGGACTGTATCGTGTCTTCGTGAGCTCGACGAGTAGTCCGTCACTGACGACCGCTGGATTCCAGGTGTTGCTTGCATTGGCCTCGGGCCACAGCCACGGGTACGCCGTGATGACCTTCGTCGATCAGCTCAGCGGTGGCAGGATCCGGCTTGGGCCCGGGACGCTATATCGGACGCTGGCCCGACTGGTTGCCGACGAGTTCGTCAGTGAGTCAGGGGCTAACGACCCAAGTGCCCCGCATGATGCCCGTCGGCGCTATTACGAGCTCACGCCGCGGGGCGCAGAAGCCGTACGCAAGGAGGCCGAGCTCTTGGCGCGCTTGGTGGCCGCCGCCGACACCGCAGGACTACTCGACGCTAGTCGGAGGACAGCATGACCCGTCAGCGACCGCTCGGCTTGGGCACCCATATCTTCGTCACCGACGCGGACGCCGCTGTGCGGTTCTACAGCGAAGTCTTCGGTGCCGCAGAACTCGTTCGCCAGCGACTTCCCGATGGGCGTGTCCTGTTTGTGGAGCTTGCCGTCGGTCCCGACAAGCTCGTGCTCAGCGAGGAGATCGCCGAACTCAATGCACTCGCCCCCTCCACCTTGGGTGGCTCGCCGGTCCTCCTGCTGCTCGAGCTCGACGATGTCGACAGCGCGTTCGCGCACGCCGTGGAAATGGGCGCCGCTGTGGAGATGCCGGTAGCCGAGATGTTCTGGGGTGAGCGCTACGGCATCGTTCGGGATCCGTTCGGGCATTACTGGGCGCTCTGCACGCGCCGCGAGCTGCTTGCTCCGGACGAGGTTGCGGCACGCGTTCCCGCTGGGCCGACCGAAGGTGGTTGGATCGGCAGCTGAGGCCCATCAGGGCGCCTCGCCCAGCGATCAAGCGAGAGGCTAGACAGCGCGCTTCACCGACTCGAGGAGCAGTTGTGCGACATCGAGGACCTCCGTGGTTTCCGGTGCAGCCCCGTCGGCTTGTTTCTCGGTCAGCCCGTCGGTCAACATCACCCGGCAGAACGGACAGCCGGTCGCAATCGCATCGTGGCCGTTGCTACCCGAGCTAGCGAGCGTACGGAGCGCCTCCTCGGTCCGGTTGTTGTTGATCCTGGTACCGATCCGCTCCTCCATCCACATCCGCGCACCGCCGGCTCCGCAACAAAACGAACGCTCGCGGGTACGCGGCATTTCGGCGATCGTGGCGCCTGGCAAGGACCCGAGCAGATCGCGCGGCGGATCGTAGATCTCGTTGTGTCGCCCGAGATAGCAGGGGTCGTGGTAGGTGATCGTCCGGCCGGCGACGGAGCCCTCGGGTGGCGCTATCGGCGTCAGCCGACCGTCGCGTACCAGCCGGTTGAGCAGCTGGGTGTGATGGACGACCTCGCAGTTGACGCCGAGTTGCGGATACTCGTTCTTCAATGCATTCAGGCAGTGTGCGCACGTCGCGATGATCTTGGTCGCCTTCGCCTCCTGCAAGGTGTCGGCGTTCTGCAGGGCGAGTTGCTGATAGACGAACTCATTTCCGGCGCGTCGCGCCGGGTCACCCGTACACGTCTCACCATTGCCGAGTACGGCGTAGCTCACCTCGGCGAGATGCAGCAGTTCCGCTACCGCTCGCGTGGTCTTCTTGGCGCGGTCTTCGTACGCCCCGGCGCAGCCGACCCAGAAGAGGTATTCCACTGCGGTGAGGTCCTCGACGTCCTCACCGACCACCGGCACGGAAAAGGGCAGATCCTTGGCCCAGTCCATGCGTCCGCGAGGGCTCATGTTCCATGGATTTCCCTTGCTCTCCAGGCCTTTGAACAGGCCGTTGAGCTCGCGAGGAAACTCCGCGGACATCATCACCTCGAAGCGGCGCATGTCGAGGATGTGATCAACATGTTCGATGTCCACCGGGCATTGCTGGACGCATGCGCCGCAGGTGGTGCAGGACCAGAGGACGTCAGGGTCGATGACCCCAGGCACCCCGTCCGTGACCTCGATGGGCCCCACCAGTGGCCGGGCCGCCTCCTGGCGGGTCGCGTCAGGCAGGGTTTCACGTGCTGCTTCGGCTGCCTGCAGATAGGGCGCCTTCGCGTACGCATGCGCCCGTAGATCCATGATCAGCAACTTCGGGGAGAGCGGCTTGCCGGTATTCCAGGCCGGGCACTGGGATTGGCAACGACCGCACTCGGTGCAGGAGGTGAAGTCGAGCAATCCCTTCCAGGTGAAGTCCTCCACCCTGCCAACACCCAGCGAGGTGTCTTCGTCCAGATCCTCGATGTTGGCGAAATCGAGCGGTTTGCTGTCGATCATGATCGGCTGAAGCGCACCGAGCGCCGGCTTGCCAGAGCCCTCTCGCTTGAACCAGATGTTCGGCCAGCTGCTGAATCGATGCCAGGCGACGCCCATCGTCGTGTTCAGGCCGATCACGATGAACCACGCCATCGAAATGATGATCTTGATCACTGCGACGATCACGATGCCGGTTTCGAGCGCTGCTGGGCTGATCCCGGAGGGAAGCAGGAACCAGGTCAGCGGGAAGTGCAGCCGCGAGGTTTCAGTGCCGAGCAGCCGATATTCCATGGCGTGCAGGGCAAGAACGCAGAGCACAATCCCTAGCACGGTCAGCTCGACGTAGAAGCCCTGCCATGATCGTGAACCGAAAAATCGAGATTCTCGACCGCGACCGGTCAGCAGTCGCACGATGATCAGGAAGCTGATCGAGATCAATCCCGCCCACGCGATGATCTCGCTGGCCCACTCGTACGGCGGCCAGTGCCCGATGATCGGCAGCGCGAACCGCGGATCGAAGAGCTGACCGTACGCGGTGATCAGCGTGAAGAACAGCGCGCCGAAGGCGATGAACACGAACCAGTGCGCGGCCCCGACCTTGGTCCACTGCAGCATCCGGGTATGCCCGAGGGTCTCAGCGAGCATATGTCGCCACCGCTGGCCGCGATGATCACGTCGGCCGGGAGCGGAGCCGCCGAGCTTGACCACGCCGATGATCGATGCCACACCGCGGGCGAACAGCAGGACACCGACCACCGAGACGGCCAATGCCATGATGATCGCGACGACCTTCACCTGTCACTCCTCCTCGTTGCGCCCTCAGCCTAATTCGATACGAGATTGAGCCTTTGCGACCTTCCGTGCTGCCCGGTGATCGCGCCGTAGGAAACCGGCGGGGTGGGTGCAAGCGCGACGGCGCGTATGTTGGCGATCCGCAGACGATGATTGAGGCGAGATGGCAGCAACATATGAGATTTCCGGCAGGGCCGTTCGGCGTGTCGGATTCGGGGCGATGCAGCTCCCCGGCCCGCGGGTGATGGGACCGCCCAAAGACCACGAGCAGGCAGTCGCGGTCTTGCGCCGCGCGGTCGAGGCGGGGGTCAACCACATCGACACGGCCCAGTACTACGGGCCGAAGGTGTCCAATGAGCTGATCAGGGAAGCGCTGTATCCCTATCCCGAAAACCTGGTAATCGTCTCCAAGGTCGGAGCATTACGCGACGACCGGGGCGGCTGGATTCCAGCCCAGCGGCCTGAGGAACTGCGGGCCGCTGTGGAGGAGAACCTGGCGACTCTCGGCATTGAGCAGCTCGGTGCTGTCAACATCCGTCGTATGGAAGGGCATAACGGACTGCCGCCCAGCCAGAATGTTGCGGTCGAGGATCAATTGGCGGAGATGGTCGCCCTGCGCGATGAGGGCAAGATCGCTGGTGTGGGAATCTCGACCGCGCCGCTCGCCGAGGTGCAAGCCGTGTCCAGCGAGATCACCTGTGTTCAGGACCCCTATAGCCTGCTGAGCCAGGACGACGGCGGCGTACTCGATCACTGCATCGCCGCTGGGATCGCATTCGTCCCGTATTTCCCGCTCGGCTCGGCCTTCCCGCGGATGCCCAAGGTCGTCGACGATCCCGCTGTGCGCAGCGTTGCCAAACGTCATGGTGCGACGCCCGCTCAGGTCGGGCTCGCCTGGCTGCTGGCCAGGGCGGACAACATCCTGCTGATACCTGGCACGTCGTCGCTGGCCCACCTCGAGGAGAACCTTGCCGTTGTCGATGTCCACCTCAGCGACGCCGACCTCGCCGAGCTGAACGACCGCCCAGCGAATCTTGCACAAGCCGGCGGGGGAGGGTGATGTCGCGACCTAGAAATGTCTCACGAGGGCGAGCGAGCGGGCAGCCAGAGCGCTAGCACCACGGCCACCGCCGTGAACGCGATGGACGCGATGGACCACCAGAATGCGAGCGGACCTGGCCATCGCCGCCTTCCGTCACTACGGTCGCAGTCAACCGGTCGCAGTTCCAGACACCGGCTCAGTGCGCCAAGATCTGATCACCGTACTGCGCGACGCGTCGGCCACCCGAGGCGAGCTTGCCGCCCTGATCAGTGTGCAAATGGGGGAGTATTTCGCTGAGACCGGAAGGGCGCCCGCCGACATACGGGCGGAGTTTCTGAGCGGTCGGCAACAGCCATTCAGCATTGACGAGATACTCCGCCGTGGTATCGAACGAGGCGAGCTTGACCCGGATCGGCTAACTCCGCGCATCGCCAATGTCCCGCTGGACTTGCTCCGTCACGAGCTACTGATGACCTTGCAGCCGGTACCGGAAGAGACGATCACCGAGATCGTGGACGAGATATTTCTGCCACTGGTGCGGAAATGGCCTTGACTGCGCCCATTAAGGGCCTTAAGTGCGCGCGGCGGTACATGCGCCCTGAGCTCGTCGAAGGCGGGGTGTGTCTAAACCGCAGGAACGACGCCAGCAAATCCCGACGCTGGAGTTCGGCAGGCGTCAGCAGGCACGCCGCGCTACGTGCCCCAATTGTCGGTACTGGCGACTAGGGTCTTTTGTGTCCTCGAGACCTCTGGAGTTTGAGCGTGATTGAGTTCGAGTCAGTCGGCAAGACATTCCGGGATGGCACGGCGGCAGTTGTCGACCTCACTCTCACAGTGCCCTCCGACCAAATCACGGTAATTGTCGGCCCCTCCGGCTGCGGTAAGACGACAACGCTACGCATGGTCAACCGGATGCTCGAGCCTACGACCGGCCGCATCACCTGGGACGGCACGCCCTTACGCTCCAAGCGCAAGACCACGTTGCGCCGCCAGATGGGGTATGTCATTCAGAGCGGCGGGCTGTTCCCGCATCGCACTGTGCTCGACAACATCGGTACTGTTCCAGGTCTTCTCCATTGGCCCAAGAAGAAAATCGAGAAGCGGGCTTTGGAGCTGCTCGACAGCGTCGGTTTGGAGCGGAAGCTCGGGGAGCGCTATCCCGTTCAGCTGTCCGGCGGGCAGCAGCAACGGGTTGGTGTGGCACGCGCGCTCGCGGCCGACCCTCTGGTCATGCTCATGGATGAGCCGTTCTCGGCGGTGGATCCGGTCGTTCGCAGCGAGCTGCATGAGTTTTTCCTCGGACTGCAACGCGAGCTGAGCAAGACAATCATCATGATCACCCATGACATCGACGAGGCCATCAAGTTGGGCGACCGGGTCGCGATCATGCGGGTGGGTGGGCATCTCGCCCAGGTGGGTACGCCGCAGCAGGTGCTCGACGAGCCCGCCGACGCGTTCGTGGAGGGATTCGTCGGCCGCGACCGCGGGTTCCGGTCCCTCTCATTTCAGCCGGCGACTGTGCTCACTCTCGATCGAGTCAAGGTGGTCCGAGATGTGGAGACGGCGAGCGGACCGGAGCCGATTCTGGTGGTGGACGGCGATGCCCGGCCAGTCGGCTGGGCGGATCTGGAGCGGCCGGGTCAGGTCTTCCAGCTCGGAGCGACCTTCAGCCCAGAAACCGACTCCTTGCGCGGTGCGCTGGATTCCGCTCTGACCTCGCCATTCGGCCTTGCGGTCGCGGTGACGTCCGATACCGGGAGATACGCCGGCGTGGTCAGCGCCGACGCGATCTTGGACAAGGTCAGGGATGTCCGCACATCGGTTGCTGAATCGATCTCGATTCGCGAGGCCGAAGCCGCCTTCGAGTATGAGCCGGCGGCTGAATCGGACACGGAATATGAGGACGTGGGCGAGCCGGATTACACCGCCGAGGCAGCGGGTGAATCCGAGCAGGCGGAACGAGCGACCGACGCCGAGCAGCCGGCGGAAGCCGAGTCGGTGCAGCTAGACCCGGCGGAGGCGTACGCGCCACCCTTGGACGAAGCGGCGGTCAGCGAGGCCGAAGCTCAGGAGGCCGAGGAGGTCAGCGTCGAGGACGCAGAGGCTGCCGCTGTGCCGGCTCCTGAGGCCCAGCCCGACCAGCCTGCCGACGACAGGATCGGCGACGACACCATCAGCGACGACACCATCAACATTGAGCAGGCGGAGTCGAGCAGCGACGGGTCAGCAGCAGATCAGCCGCCGCCCAGCGAAGGTCATCGAACTGACGATGGGCATCGAACTGACGATGGGCATCGGGAGGGCCAGGAAGCCAACGGCGGGGCTCGCTATCGCCGTGGGTCGGGCGTTGTGCGGTGAACCTCGACTGGGCGTGGATTCAGCGCAACCTGGCGATGATCGGCAACTTGCTGGTTGAGCACATTGTCCTTTCCGTGCTGCCTGTTCTCATTGCCCTGGTCATTTCGCTGCCGCTCGGCTTTCTTGTCTTCAAGACCAAGCGGGTCGCCAACGTCATCCTCGCCTTTCTTGGCGTGATCTACTCGATTCCCTCGCTGGCCCTCTTCGTGATGATGCCGTTGATCCTCGGCACGAAGATCCTCAATCCGGTCAATATCGTCGCGGCGCTGGCTATCTATTCGATTGCACTGCTCGTGCGTAGCGTCGTGGACGGGCTCCGGTCGGTGCCAGCGTCAGTGAAGCAGTCCGCCTCAGCAGTCGGTTATGGCTGGCTGCGCCGGCTGTTCCGGGTGGAGCTGCCGCTCGCCATGCCGGTGATCTTCGCCGGTCTTCGCGTCGTCACGGTGTCGAATATCGCCTTGGTGAGTGTGGCAGTGCTGATCGGCAGTGGAGCGCTGGGCAAGCTCTTCGACCTTGGTTTCGGGAGTTTCTTCTACACGCCGATCATTGTCGGTCTGGTGCTGATGTTGGCATTGGCCCTGGTCGCGGATGCGATGATCTTGCTCATTCAACGGGGCACGCTGCCCTGGTTCAGGAAGCGGCGCACGGCGTGAACATTTTTTCCTATCTGACTGATCCGGCTAACTGGGAAGGCCCAGCCGGGATTTGGAACCTGCTGCTTCAGCAGCTCGCCTATACCGCTGCGTCGGTCGCGATTGCCGCCGCTATCGCCATCCCGCTCGGCATTTTCATTGGTCACACCGGCCGTGGTTCGTTCCTCGTGATCGGTGTGAGTAATGCCGCTCGGGCCATTCCGACGTTGGGTCTGCTGGTTCTTGTCGTGCTGCTGCTGGGCACGGGGGTGGGGCCGATCATTGGCGTCCTGGCGGTGCTCGCGTTGCCATCCATTCTCACCGCCACTGCGGCGGGCATCCATGGCGCTGATCCTGAGGCCGTGCACGCGGGGCGTGCAATTGGCCTTTCAGAGCGGCAGGTCGTCTCCAAGGTCGAGTGGCCGCTTGCCCTGCCGCTGGTGATCTCCGGGCTACGGAGTTCGACTCTGCAGGTCGTTGCTACGGCGACGGTCGCCGCCTACAGCTCGGGTGAAGGCCTTGGTCGGCTGCTGATTACGGGCAATGCGACACGTGACTATCCCCAAATGTTTGCGGGCGCCTTCATGGTTGCGGTGCTGGCCGTTGTCCTGGACATTTTGCTGGGCGGGGTCGGATGGCTGGCCAGCCGCCATGCAAGCCCCGGCCGTCGCACGAGCCGTAGTCGTCGAGCCAACCCGAGAGGCGAGACGATCGACCAGCCAGCGTAATCCCCACTTAACCTAGTCGGACAGTTCGATTCTGTCCGGCAGCGATAGGAGAGAGTTCACGAATGAAGATCAAGCAATCACTCCTCGGTGTCAGCTTGGGCATTGCTGGCCTGCTCCTCGCGGCATGCGGGGGCGGTAGCAATCCGCTGAGCGATGCCAGCTCGCCCCAGCCATCCCAATCGGGTTCGGCGAGCGGGGCGCAAGGGGCGCCCGTTGTCGTCGGCTCGGCTGACTTCACCGAATCCAAGATCTTGGCCGAGATCTACTCCCAAGCCTTGAAGGCAAAGGGTGTCGAATCGTCAACCAAGCTCGGCATCGGGTCGCGTGAGATCTATATCAAGGCCCTGCAAGACGGATCGATCTCGGCCGTACCCGAGTACACCGGCAACTTGCTGCTCAACTTCGACGCCAATGCCACAGCGACCACCGCCGACGAGGTCGAGAAGTCACTGCCGGCCGTGCTACCACCGGGCATCAAGGTGCTGAAAGCCTCGCCCGCTGTTGATCAAGATGTCTACGTCGTGACCAAGGATTTCTCAGCGAAGAACGGGATTACCTCGCTGGAAGATCTTAAGAAGATCGCCAGCACTTCGACATTGGGCGGGCCGCCCGAGCTGGAGAAGCGGGCGTACGGACCTCCAGGACTAGAGAAGATCTACGGCGCCAAGTTCAAGGCCTTCGTTCCGTACGCGAAGTATCCGCCCAAGATCAGCGACTTGGATTCCAACAAGATTCAGGTGGCGACGTTCTTCACCACCGACGCGGTGATCTCGGAGAAGGGCTACGTTCAGCTCGAAGATCCCCAGTCGATGATCTTGCCGCAGAACGTCATTCCGCTGGTTCGTTCCGACGTTGCTGACAATGCGAATGCGGTCGCGGCCTTGGATGCTGTGCAGTCCGCGCTGACCACTGATGATCTCGTCCAACTCGACAAGAAGGTTGACAGCGACCGGCAGGAC
>DASVEX010000264.1:0-2727 GCA_036380335.1 Propionibacteriaceae bacterium
CCTCCTCGGCTTCAGTCGCGCCGGAATCGACCGAAGGGGCTTCTCCGGTGAGCGACTCGGGCTTGGTTTCGGCATCCGGCTCGGATTCGCCCTCGGGCTCAGCGCCCTTGACCGGCGCCTTCTCATCCGACTCCTTGTGAATGTGCGCTGAGCCTGTCGAAGCGTCCTCATCGCGCCCTTCGACCGGCTCAGGGCGCATATCGTCGCTCATCGGAGCAGGCCCTTCTGCTCAACCAGCGTCGGCGCCTCGAGTTGCCGCTGCTCCTGCTCCTGAGCGGCCTCGATCGCATTGATGCCGATCGGGGTGTTACGCACCTTCTCGCGCAGCTTGAACATGGCGTCGATCAACATCTCGGGGCGCGGCGGGCAGCCAGGCAGGTACATGTCCACGGGTACGACGTGATCCACTCCCTGCACGATCGCGTAGTTGTTGAACATGCCTCCGGTGCTGGCACACACGCCCATCGCGAGAACCCATTTCGGATTCGGCATCTGGTCATAGATCTGCCGCAGCACCGGCGCCATCTTCTGGCTGACTCGGCCGGCGACGATCATCAGATCGGCCTGCCGAGGCGAGGCTCGGAACACTTCTTGCCCCCAGCGACCGGAGTCGTATCGCGGTGCGCCGTAGGTCATCATCTCGATGGCGCAGCAGGCCAACCCGAAAGTGGCCGGCCAGAACGCCGCACTGCGCATATAGCCAAACAAGTTCTCCAGCGTGGTCAACAACACGCCGCTGGGAAGTTTCTCCTCCACGCCCATCTCAGACAACACTCCTGGTCGATTGCATTGTCAATCCCAATCCAGCCCACCGCGTCGCAAGACATAGAAGTAGGCAATGAAGACAGCAACGATGAACAAGATCATCTCGACGAGGGCAAAGAATCCCATTTGATCGAACGCCACGGCCCATGGATAGAGGAAGACGATTTCGATGTCGAAGACGATGAAGAGCATGGCGGTGATGTAGTACTTCACCGGGAACCGACCACCTCCCACCGGCTGTGGGGTCGGCTCGATGCCACACTCGTACGAGTCGTACTTGGCTCGGTTGAAGCGCCCGGGACCCACCAGCACGCTGGTCAGGATGGTCAGCGCCACAAATCCGGAGGCGATCACGAGCAAGATCACGATTCCGACGTAAGGACTCACCTGCCAGCTCCCTTTCCGCAGCTCTGCGCGTTAGTCATGCCGCAGGTGCGATCCTGGACAGAGCGTTGATCAATTTATCCATGGCGTCGCCGTCCTTGGCGTCGGTCAGATTGGCGAGCAGCTTCAAGGTGAACTGCATCAAGGTACGGCGAGGCAGCCCGTATCTGGTACAGACACGCATCACCTGAGGATGACCAATCAGCTTCACGAAGGTGCGGCCCAGTGTGTAGTAGCCGCCAAGCTGCGCCTTCAGCTTGATCGGGTAGGACGCGAGCGCGCGCTCGGCAGCCGGGCTGCCCAGTCCGCGCTCATGCGCCTCGGCCATGGCGGTCGCCGCGATCTCCGCGGATTCCATGGCGTAGGCGATGCCTTCACCGTTGAAGGGGTTGATCATGCCACCGGCGTCGCCCACCAGCAGCAGCCCTCGCTCGTAATGCGGCTGCCGATTGAAGCCCATGGGCAGTGCGGCACCGCGTATCGGACCGATCATGTTCTCACTACGGAAAGCCCAATCATCCGGTGTGTTGTCAAGCCAGCGTTTGAGCAGATCCTTGTAGTCGGTCTTGCCGAAGGCGGACGAGGTGTTCAAGATGCCCAGTCCGACGTTGCAGGTGCCATCACCCATGCCGAAGATCCAGCCGTACCCAGGGAGTAGCGCGCTCTTGCCCGGCTTCCCCTCCCAGAGCTCCAGCCAGGACTCCAGATAGTCATCCCGGTGCCGAGGGCTGGCGTAGTAGGTGCGTACCGCGACTCCCATCGGCCGGTCCTCGCGCCGGTTGAGGCCCATCGCCAGGCTCAACCGTGTCGAATTCCCGTCCGCAGCCACGACCATGGGGGCGGTGAAGCGGCGGCCGTCCTTGGTGATCACTCCGACAACGCGCCCGCTGCGGTTGTCGATGATTGGCGCGACAACGTTGCTGTCTTCATACAACGAAGCTCCGGCGGCGACGGCGTGACGAGCGAGGAGGTGATCAAAGTCGGCCCGCGGCCGGACCAGGCCGTACGGCGGGAAGTCCTCCAGCTCGGGCCATTCCAGCTCGAAGGGCCGCTTAGCGCCGTAGATCCGCAATCCCTTGTTGTGCAGCCAGCCGGCTTCGGTCGAGGTATCGATGCCGAGCCGGATCAATTGCCGAGTGCCACGTGGTGTGAGGCCGTCCCCGCACACCTTCTCCCGCGGAAACGTGCTCTTCTCCAGTAACGAGACTCGGAGGCCATGACGAGCCAGGTGCGTGGCGGTCGCCGACCCTGCCGGGCCGGCACCGACAACGACAACATCGGCGTCAATGACCGACGCTCCGGAACCATCTCCTGCGCCGGGTTCCGCGTACGGGCCAGGCCCGTTCGAGGTGACCGACATGGCGTCTCCTGAAGTCTCCGCGGGACTTAGTGAAAAACTTCACTAAGTCTTTCAGGCAGAGTCTACGACTTCTGGATGGACGCTCGCCGCGTTGGGTAGGAAGACATTCTGGGCTCAGTAGATCTCAACCCTGCAAGGCTTGCCCGCATCGCAATCGAGGTTTCCGTGACGCGCCACCTTCTCGCTGACGCCCCACAAATACGTGGGGCGTGGGTGGA
>DASVEX010000265.1:0-3122 GCA_036380335.1 Propionibacteriaceae bacterium
CCTCAAGGCCGCAGACAGTGCGGTCGGGGTGCTGACCGGCGGTCGACTCACCCTCGAGGACGCGTACGGCTACGCCAAGTTCGCGCGGGCCGTGCTGGGCACCAACAACATCGACTTCCGGGCGCGGCAGCATTCCAGCGAGGAAGCCGACTTTCTGGCGCACGTAGTAGCCGGCACCGGGCACAACGTCAGCTTCGCTGATCTTGAAAATGCCAGTTCGGTATTGCTCGTCTGCCTCGAGCCTGAAGAGGAAGCCGGCATGATCTTCCTCCGGCTCCGCAAAGCCTTCCGGAAGAGGGGGCTCGTCTCTTGGACCCTGGCGCCGTACGCGAGCAACGGGGTACGCAAGATGGGGAGCCAGGTCGTTCGCTGTGCCCCGGGTGACGAAGCGAGTCTGCTCGACGAGCTCTATCCGGCGAGCGGTATGACCGATGATCGGCGAGCCGAGATCACCCTTGATGCGAACTCGGTGATCTTGGTCGGCGAGCGTGCGGCCGTTCTGTCGGGAACCTTCAGTGCATGTCATCGGCTCGCCGAGCGCACTGGGGCGCGGCTGGCCTGGGTGCCTCGCAGAGCGGGGGATCGCGGCGCGGTCGAGGCGGGCTGTCTGCCGAATCTCCTGCCGGGCGGCCGGCCGGTGGCCGATGCGGCTGCTCGCATAGATGTCCAGACGACCTGGGGTAGTGAATCGTTGCCGTCCCTGGAAGGTCGCGACGCGGATGAGATCTTGATCGGTGCTGCCGACGCGGAGCTGCAGGCACTTATCGTGGCGGGTGTCGACCCGAATGACTTCGTGGATCCACAAGCCGTCCTCGAGGGGCTGGCTGCGGTGGGCTTCCTGGTCAGCCTGGAGACCCGCGTCTCGCTCGTCACCGAGCGGGCCAACGTGGTCTTCCCGGTCTCGCTGATGCACGAGCGATCGGGCACCTTCGTGAACTGGGAAGGCAGGCGACGACCTTTCGGCGTGGTGATCGAACCGCCAAACGACATGCCCGATCTAAGGGTGTTGGCCGCGCTCGCCGATGCCCTGGGCAGCGATCTGGGCTTTCGTACGCCTGCTGAAGCTCGCGCCGAACTCGACGAGTTGGACATTTGGGAGGGCGAACGAAGCGAGGCGCCTGACTACGCGGCCGGTGAGCCGGCAGCGCCCAGCGGCAGTTCGGCTGTGCTCGCTACGTGGCGAATGGCGATCGACGACAGCCGAGCTGTGGCCGGCGAACCATACCTACAGGCCACGGCCCGCGCACCCGAAGCCAGGATGAGCCCAAGCACCGCCGCGAGTGCCGGGATCGGCACTGTTGCGGTGATCAGTAACGACCGAGGAA
This sequence comes from Propionibacteriaceae bacterium, assembly GCA_036380335.1. Classification (GTDB taxonomy): domain Bacteria; phylum Actinomycetota; class Actinomycetes; order Propionibacteriales; family Propionibacteriaceae; genus Microlunatus. The sequence continues at coordinate 1,326 of DASVEX010000265.1, forward strand.
CGATCACACTGCCAGCGGTCGTCGACCCCGAGATGGTCGACGGGGTGGTGTGGTTACCGAGCCGAGCTCCGGGTCTGGGGATTCCGCAGCACCTCGCGGCGAGTGCTGGTGATCTGGTGACGATCGGCCCCGGGGATGTTGACATGCGCGCTGAGCTCGACGAAGCGCGCCCTTCGACAGGCGCCGTCCTGAGCTCGTCGAAGGGCTCAGGGCACGTAGCGGAGGCAAGCCAATGAACCTGCTCCTCGCATCGATGGATCTCGAGGTCTTCTTCAACGAGAAATGGTGGGTGGTGCTACTCAAGGCACTGTTCGCATTCGTGGTCCTGCTGGTGCTGACGCTCTTCACCATCTGGTACGAGCGCCGCGTCGTCGCCTTCATGCAGCACCGTAAGGGACCCAATATGAACGGGCCGTTCGGGTTGCTGCAGTCCTTGGCAGACGGCATGAAGCTGATGTTCAAGGAGGACTTCACTCCGACTGCCGCGGACAAGATCGTTTTCACCCTTGCCCCATTCGTCGTCGCCATTCCCGCGATCACTGCTTTTGCCGTGATCCCCATGGCCGGGCTGGTGCGCGTACCGTTCACCGACATCACCACGCCGTTGCAGGTGACCGATCTGCCAGTGTCGGTGCTTTTCATTGTCGCTGTTGCCTCGATCGGGGTCTACGGGATCGTTCTCGCAGGCTGGTCATCCGGGTCCACGTACTCCTTGCTCGGCGCATTGCGCTCCAGCGCGCAAGTGATCAGCTACGAGGTCGCCATGGGGCTGGCTCTGGTAGCTGTCTTCCTGTACGCCGGTTCTCTCTCCACCTCGGAGATCGTGGCCAAGCAAGCCGAGCCGGCGACGGTTTTCGGCATACCGCTGTGGTTTGCGGTGCAACTGCTGCCGTCGTTCGTGATCTATTTGATCTCGATGGTCGGAGAGACCAACCGGGCCCCGTTCGATCTGCCGGAGGCGGAAGGCGAGCTGGTTGGGGGCTTCCACACCGAGTACTCCTCAATGCGTTTCGCCATGTTCTTCATGGCGGAGTACATGAACATGATCACGGTGTCCGCGCTGGCCGCCACCCTCTTCTTGGGCGGGTGGCACGCTCCGTTGCCGTTCAACCTCTTGCCCGGCGCCGACAGCGGGTACTGGGGCTTCCTGTGGTTCGTGGTGAAGGTGTTGGTGATGCTTTTCATCTTCATCTGGCTGCGAGGCACCCTGCCGCGGCTGCGCTACGACCAGTTCATGCGGTTCGGCTGGCGCTGGCTGATTCCTATCTCACTCGTCTGGACGCTCATGATCGCGATCTTGAGGATGGGTCAGCGCGAGGGATGGTTTAGCGGCCAAGCATTCTGGATCGCTGCCGTCGCGGTGTTTATCGTGCTGGTCGGCCTGGCGTTCTTCGGCGGCCGGGAGGAGCCGGCAGAGGCTGGAAAGGCCGGGGAAGAGGACGTCGGTGAGTTCGATGCTTTCGCTGGCGGTTACCCTGTCCCGCCGATGGGTGACCAGGTGCTGCCGGAATTTGCCCAGGTCCTGACACCCGATGAACAGCGCGCCAAGGAAGGAAGTGAGGCCTGATGGGAATCCTGGATCCTATTGCGGGCTTCGGCGTCACCTTCCGGACGATGTTCCGCAAGACCTTCACCATCGACTATCCGAACGGGCCCCGGGTCACAGCACCGCGCTTTCATGGTCGGCATCAACTGAACCGCTGGCCGGACGGCCTGGAAAAGTGTGTGGGGTGCGAGCTGTGTGCCTGGGCCTGTCCGGCCGACGCGATCTATGTTGAGGGCGCGCAGAACACCGAG
>DASVEX010000266.1:0-5216 GCA_036380335.1 Propionibacteriaceae bacterium
ACCGCCGGGGTCCTCGTCCACCAGGTCATCCCCGGCGTGCCACTGGGATTGGCGTTCACCTGCCTGCTCGCCGCCGTCCCCGGGGCGCTCGCGCCCGCGCCGTTCTCCATGGTGTTGATGGCCGCGTTCCTGACCCAGGTCGGAGCGCTGCAGACCGCACCCATCCTGATCGCCGTGGTCACCGCCTTCCTCACCACGGGGGCCGTCAAGTACCTCCTCGCCAGCCGCAAACGGGCCCGCGCAGCCGCGGCGAAACCAGCAAACCCGGCTGAAGGGTGATCGAGATCCGGGGCCGACATGGCTGTTTCAATTTTGTCTGCAGCGCCTTGATCAGCGGCGCCAGTGGCGCAGCCCAATGACACTCGTATCCGGGTTGGGGTCGCACAGCGGACGAGAGCGTGACCGAGGTTGGGTTGCATGCGACCAGGAACCAGGCCAGCCAGCGCTCCATCCCCTGGATCGCGCGGTGCTGGCTGATTTCGTTACCTCGGCGTCGCCGAGATCCATATCTGATTAGAGCATGCTTACGATTCCCGCGGATGCTGTGCAGATACCACCACACCCACTTCCTGCAGAAAGGGTGGACCTGTCGTATCAACGTCGACGGGCTGCCGGAATGGATGCCGCCCCGATGGATCGACCAAGATCAACGGCTCCAAGTCAATGCCCGCATTCGGCGCCTCAACACCCAACGCCAACTAGACCGGCGCGACCGACGACGAATGCCCGCAGCGGCATGAGGCGCTTCGATCAACTGGTGCTGAGCCGGACATTGAGTTCGTTGGTGAACTCCGAGGTATTCGGCAGCACTGTGCCATCTATGGCGATGATCGGAACTGCACCGCTAAGACTGCTGGTCCAGAAGGCGCCGCGCGATTGCATGAGGTCTTGCAGCGAGCAGCGCCGGATCACTGCCGGCGTTCGATGCTCATCGAGCAGGTCGATGACCTCACGCCGAGTTATCCCTGGAAGCACATGCTCGTCCAGCGGCGGCGTACACCACGATCCATGCTGATCTTGAATGAAGATGTTTCCGCGACTCGTCTCGGTGATGCCCGGTCGACCCTGCGAAGTGAAGAACGGCAGGTCTGGGTTGACTGCGGTCTCGGACACCTGCAACGCCGAGCGCTCGATCCACTTGTGTCGCCAGGAGCAACTGGGCCGCGAGCGATGCCGCAGCGTCGAGCTGACTGGCCTTGGACCGAGCGGGCGAGCGTCCAGCTTGACGTCCAGTCCACCCTCGGTGGGCCGCGCGAGAATACGGAGAGCGAGCCGAGTCTGGTTCGCGTGCCGCAGGGCCAACTCGTACGCGGCGCTGGCAAGATCATCTGGAATCCCATGTCTGTACAGCTCCCGGCACGATCTGTCCAAGCGGGCAAGATGGGCAGCCAGACGAATGATCTTGCCTCGCGTTACCAAGATCGACTCGAAGACTCCGGAGGCCAACATCGCCGGGTCCGCGGCTACGGGCTTCACGGCCAGTTCATGATCGAGCATCGATCCGGCCGCAACGACCAGCGGTGCCGCCTTGTGCAAACACTCGTACCACTCCCGGATCGGCACGCTTTCGACGGTGATACCACCGCCCACGCCAAGCTCGAGCAGACCGTCGACGAGTTCGAAGCTGCGGATGATCACGTTGAAATCCGCACCAGCCAGGGGGCTGACCAAGCCAATGCTGCCCGTGTACGCGCCACGCGGCTCGGCCTCAAGTTCAGCGATACCGTGCTGAGCGGCGATCTTCGGCGCACCCGTCACCGACCCCGGTGGAAATGCGGCTGCGAGGACGTCGGCCACGGTGGTGTCCTCCTCGAGCTCACCACGGACAGCAGAGACCAAGTGCCAGACACCCGGGTGCGGCTGGATCGTCAGGAGATCCTGAACCGCAACAGTGCCCGGACGGCAAACGCGCGACAGGTCGTTGCGCATCAGATCGACGATCATGACGTTTTCGGCGGCGTCCTTAGTTGAGGCGCGCAGCGCCGCCAAGCCATTGTCACCAGCTCCCCTGGGCGCAGTGCCCTTGATCGGAGCTGTCAGCACCGTGCGATCCCGAATTCGCAAGAACAGCTCCGGGCTAAAACTCGTGATCATCCGCGACGAACCGCGACGACTTGGCCCGGTGATCAGGCCGCCGTACGCGGGCTGCAAGCGATCACAAAGCTGCGCGAACACAGCCGGTGCTGTGCTCTTCACCGGGGCATGGAGTCGGATACAGAGGTTCAGCTGATAGAAGCGGCCGCGATCGATCCGGCTGATGACGTTCTCCACCGCAGCGAGATAGCGATCTTGTGCGTATGCAGCACCCGTCGAGACGCTGAAAGGGCCGATCTGTACCGGCTCAGTCGGCCGCGATGACGCCGCGCTCAACGCTGCCGTCCAGTACTCCAACGTCGCCGTGTTCGCGTGCTCCCGCCCCTCAATCCCTAGAGACTCAAAGCACCAGCCACTGTCTTGTTGCCACCTCAGCAGACAGTCATAGAAAGCCATGGTCGTGGTCTTGGGGTCATACCCGAAGCACGCCAGCCACCCGCCACCAACCAGGTCGGGCGCCGATTCGACCTCCGACAGCTTCGGCTGCTCGTCCAGATACGCGAAGCCGTCAGACGCCTCGGCCGGCTCTACGACACGCAACGGGTGCCTGAGGATCACAACCCCGCCGCCGAACCAGTCACCCCACAGAGCACCAGGGTGATCATCTTCCGGAAGCGCAGCAAGCACCGCAACAGGCGAGGCATCCGAGGCAAGTTCAAGTCGATACGGCCGTGCCGTGAGCTCGCCCAGCTGTGCCGGACCAGGCACCAGAGTCCTAAGGGTCATTGGCCAGGCTGGCCAGGATGCGCTCGGCGCTGCCGCCAAGCCCGAGCAGCTCGGTTAGTTCGGCGAACAGCTCCGGTTTGGCCGGTGTGGTGGGGCAGCGAAGATCATCGAAGGACACACCAAGATCAAGATCGCGCACTACAGCCACCACCGTCGGAGCGACCGCCAGATAGTCGATCGCCGAGCCGAGCTTTGCAGCTACCGCGCTGCTGATCTTGGGCTTCGACCCGCTGGCCGCGGCAAGAATTCCTTCAAGATCGCCAAACGAGTTCAGCAGCGAAGCTGCCGTCTTGTCGCCGATACCAGAGATTCCCGGCAAACCGTCAGAGGCATCTCCCCGCATAGTCGCGTAGTCCACGTATGCCTTGGCAGGTATTCCGTACTTCGCCTGCACCCATGAGTTATCGACGACCTCATGCTTGCCGACGCCACGCGCGATGTAGAGCACCCGTACTTGGCGCTCATCGTCGACCAACTGGAAAAGATCACGATCTCCAGTAACGATGTCGACCGGCATAGGCGCCGTGCTTGCCAGCGACCCGATCACGTCATCAGCTTCGTAGCCATCTTTGCCAACGACAGAGAGGCCCAAGGCATCCAACGCCGTCAAGATCAACGGGACCTGCACCGCGAGCCCGTCAGGCACGCCCTCACCGGCGGTGCTTGCAGAGCTCGACATCTCAGCCACTACGGTGTCGCCGTACTTGGCAACCCGATGAGCCTTGTATGAGGGAATCAGCTCCACTCGCCAGGTGGGACGCCAATCGTTGTCCCAGCAACATGCCAGATGTGACGGTGAGTAGGTATCGAGTAGCCGGCTGATGAAGTCGAGCAACCCACGCAAGGCGTTAACCGGCGTTCCATCGGGACCACGAAATGAATCGGGAACGCCATAAAATGCGCGAAAGTACAACGAAGCCGTGTCCAAAAGCATAATTTTGCGTGAGCGCACAACCGAATCCTGGCACGATAGCCCTCATGGAGAAGCTCGACCGTCGGATTCTCTCGCTGCTGGCGCGCGACGGCCGGATGTCATACACAGACATCGGCAAGGAGACCGGCCTGTCCACATCCGCTGCTCAGCAGCGGGTTCGGCGCCTCGAGCAGCGTGGCGTGATCAAGGGCTATACCGCCGTTCTTGATGCTGCGGAGCTAGGTCTGATGGTTACCGCTTTCGTGGCAATCAAGCCCTTTGATCCGAGCCAGCCGGACGATGCACCGGACCGTTTGCAGCACATCGAAGAGATCATTTCTTGCTACTCGGTGGCGGGGGAGGCCAACTACCTGCTGAAGGTTCAGGCTCCGACCATGGCTCATCTGGAATCGACTCTGGGCCGAATCCGATCCGCGGCTAAAGTGTCGACAGATACCACGACGGTTCTCTCCATTCCCTACGAGGACCGCCCGCAGATCTAGCCAACCTCCACTTCCTGGACCAGAATCGTGATCTTCGTCGGGGGCCGTGTGTACGCCCCTGGACACCCAGGGGCAACTGCCATCGTGATCGACCGCGCATCGATCGGCTTCGTCGGCAGCGATGAGGGCGCCCGAAGCGCAGCGCCCGGGCACCAGGAAATCGATCTTCGAGGACGGCTCGTCACTCCGGCTTTCGTCGATGCCCATGTGCATCTCATCCAGACCGGGCAGGCTATGACGGGCCTCGGACTAGGAGATGCAACCAGTCGAGTCGATGCCCTTGAGCGGGTTGCAGCCTACGCCCGACGCCATCCCCAGGTGCAGGTCATCGTTGGCCACGGCTGGGACGAGCGAGCCTGGCCAGACCCGCAGCCGCCGACTCGCACCGAGCTGGACCGGGCGGCCGCTGGAGTCGCGGTCTACTTGGCTAGGGTTGATGTTCACTCCGCCGTGGTCTCCTCGACCCTCCTTGATCAACTCCCAACTGTCTCCACGGCAGTCGGTTACCGCTCGGACGGGCTGCTGACTCGCGAGGCTCACCATCTGTGTCGCGGCAGCCTGGACCGGCTTTTCACCGATCAGGAACGCCGGTCTGCTGCGCGCATCGCACTGCGGACGGCGGCGGGGCAGGGTGTCGCGGCCGTGCATGAACTGGGCGGGCCCCACCTCGGGCCGGTCGAGGACCTGACCCGAGTTCGCGAGGTGGCCTCAGACATCGGCATCGGCGTGACCTCATACTGGGGCGAGCTGGCCACCGAGCCAACGATCGAATGGGCGCGCCAGGCTGGGATCGTGGGACTCGCTGGCGATCTGTGCGTCGATGGCGCCATCGGCTCGCACACCGCCTCGCTGGGTGAGCCCTATGCCGATGCGGACAGTTGTGGTGCTCGGTATCTGTCCGAACAGCAGATCGCTGACCATGTGATCGCCTGCACCCGGGCCGGACTCCAGGCGGGCTTTCATTGCATCGGCGACGACGC
>DASVEX010000267.1:0-30427 GCA_036380335.1 Propionibacteriaceae bacterium
TGACGTCACAGTTCATCTCGGTGACAACCATCCAGGAGCAGTGGACCCGGAATATCGGGCTCGCCGTAACGCTCTCGCCGCGCTCGCCATGGATTGGCAGCCGGGTACGCCACCCCCTATCGCGACCTACACCGACGCGGAACACGAGGTCTGGCGGATCGTCAGCCGAGAGTTGCACAACCTGCACGAGCGGCTGGCCTGCGCCGCGTACCTGGAGGGCAAGGAGCGACTAGGGCTTCCCGAGGATCGGATTCCGCAACTGGTCGAGGTCAACGACATGCTCCGCCCACTGACCGGTTTCCAGTACGTGCCAGCGGCAGGTCTGGTTCCGCTCCTGGAGTTCTACGGCTCGTTGGCGGATGGCGTCTTCCACTCCACGCAGTACATTCGGCACCATTCCGTGCCGCTTTACACACCCGAACCCGACGTCATCCACGAGGTCCTCGGGCACGGCAATTGCCTGGCACATGATCGTTTCGCCGCGCTTTACCGGGTTGCTGGCCAGGCCGCTCGACGGGTGGAGACAACCGAAGCACTTGAGTTCGTGTCCAAGGTCTTTTGGTTCTCCTTGGAGTTCGGTGTGGTACGCGAGCGCGGCGAAGTCCGCACTTACGGCGCGGGCCTGCTCTCCTCGTACGGGGAGATTCAGCAGATCGCTCAGGCCGAACTTCGGCCGCTCGACGTCGGGCGGATGGGGGTCCAGGGATACGACATCACCCATTACCAGCCGTTGCTCTTCTGCGCCGAGGGTTTCGACGAGATCGAGGACGTGGTCGGTGCGTTCTTCGCACAGGTCGACGACGAGATGGTCCAGCGGCTGCTGCACGACGCTTCCGCACCGGCCTGACAACAGTGCAATCAGAGCCCGATCAGCTGGACGGGCCCTCAGGCTCGCTGTCGTAGAACACCAGCCAGGCCACATGTACGCCGTAGCTCACTAGTCCGAAGCCGACGATCGCCGCGACGGTGGTGGCGATCGGCGGCGCGAGGTCCCGCGAGCTGACCAGCATTGCGACGGCCATCAGACACAGGCCTATCAAGACGGCTCGGTTCGCCCGTCGTTTCCGGCGACGGATCTCCACCGCGTCCTGCATACACCGACGGTACGCGCTGTTCGTGTTGATCAGTGGGCGGTGGTTGAGGAGCAGTCACAGCCCAGACAGTGACAGCAGGAATCGCCTCGCGCTGAGCAGAATGACAGCGATGGGCACGATCTGCGAGCACCGTTGCAACCACGCGAGTTCTTAGTGAAGGAGATTTCATGGCAGACGTCACGATCTTCGGGGCGGGCAACATGGGCACGGCCATCGATAAGGTGCTCAACACCGGCGGCGCAACCGTCGATCACATACGCAGTGACGATCCGCCCGGCCCGATATCCGGCGACGTCGTGATCTTGGCCGTGCCGCACACGGCCCGTGCAGGACATCCTCGACCAGTACGCCGACCAGTTGGCCGGTAAGACCGTCGTCGACATCACCAACCCGCTGAACTTCGAGACCTTCGATTCCCTTGTTGTGCCCGCGGACAGCTCGAAAGCGGCCGAGCTCGCCGCTGCGTTGCCGTCCTCCAAGGTCCTCAAGGCGTTCAACACCACGTTCGCGGCGACGCTCGGCGCCAAAGCTGTCGGCCCGAACAAGACCACCGTTCTGATCGCCGGTGATGACGCCGACGCCAAAGCGGCGCTCATTTCGGCAATCCAGGCCCGCGGCGTTGACGCGATCGACCCCGGTGCGCTGACCCGGGCCCGCGAACTAGAGGCGTTCGGATTCCTCCAACTCACGCTCGCGGCCGGCGAGAAGCTGCCCTGGACCGGCGGATTCGCCGTCGTACGCTAACCGAGCGGTCACACCACCAGGCGCGGACGATGCCACACGGTCGAGCGTTTTGGCCGCGTCACGGTGATCATGACTGACCCACCTGAGGTGGCACCGAGCTGGATGTGCGGGCTCTTCGACACCCGGTCGACACGAATTGCTGCCAGCTCCAGCGTCTCCGGCCAGGTGATCGGGCTTGCCCCAACCCTTCGTCCTTTCTTCAACACCTCAACCAGCAGAACCCATTGACACTGCTCGATGGTGCCATCCGCTGATCCACCAGAGGTGACACTCCCCTCCCGCCACAGTTGCCGAGTGTTGACCACGAACGTCAATGTCGAGCCGACCCGCGACACCTCTGGCCCAAGATCAACAAAGTCATCGGCACCCGGCAGCCAGGCAGCCAAGCTCAGCTGAGCCGCCGGAGCACCAGGCGCCTCGAGATTGATCACCAGTGTCAGTCGACTGCGGGACAGGGAAACGTGACACAAGATCGGCTCCGCAGATAGCCGTGGTGCCCCGATCTGGCGATCCTCAGCGCTCAGCAGCCGGTCGAGCTGCGGACCGAGCGTATATGTCGGCAGCTCGCCCTTGCCAGCCTCCAACGGCGAACGCAGCACTCGGTTGAGCTCGACGAGGTCCTTGGCCTCGCCGGTCTGCGCGGTCAGCATTCTCAATCGTTGTTGATCGCCGAGCTCGCCCAAGACCGAATACGGGAGATAGGGGAAGACCTCCGCTCGCATCACCTCGAGGAACTCCTTTCGCTCGGCCGGTCTAGCCGCCATGAACGGGCGGTTCAAAGCTGGTGGGAGAGTGCGTATGAAGACCCGTCGCAGCAGGCGATCCCGGCGCGCACCCGGAGCGGTGTTGGCCGCGACGACCTCGACCATCCGGGACGTCGTCAGGCGTTTATTGGCGAGAGTCTGCCGTTGCCGCGACAGGTTGCTGCCGTCGGTGAGCATGCGACGGTGATAGAGATCCGTCTCGCTCAGGACGCTGATCTTGCGAGCGGCAAAGAGGCAACTAGCCACGAATACCTGATCTTCGCCCTGCACCATGTCGTCCTGGAAGCGGATCTGATGGTCCTCGATCAGGGACCGGCGGATCAACTTGTGCGGTGTCAGTGAACGCCAGACGCCGTCGTCCAGCAGGTCGGCATCGAACACCGTTTTCGTGGGCCCTGGCTCGCCCTCCGGCCGGCCGATCCAACTGACCCGGCCGGCTACGACATCCGAGGCATGCTGCTGAGCAACTCCGACAAGCCGGCGTAGCGCGTCAGCGCCGAGATAGTCGTCAGCATCATGGAAGAAGACGTATTCGCCGGTGGCCTCGGCGAGTGCACGGTTGCGTCCGGCACTAGGCCCCCCGGTGTGCGACTGCCGGAAGATCTTGACGTTGCTGCGTCGGCCCTCTAAATCATTCAGATAGCGCCAGGTGTCATCGGTCGACCCATCATCGACAACCAGAACCTCGATCAAGTGTCCGGGTAGGGTCTGGGCCTCGAGCGCGTCCAGGGCGCAGGTCAGCAGGCTGCCGGAATTGTATGTCGCGATGATCACCGACACCGCAGGCGTTGCTTTGCCAACACCTTGGTCTGCAGCAAATTGTGGCTGCGGCGTACGCGCCAGTGGGGCCGCTGTCATCCTCAGGCCCTCCGACGGCGTACTCGAACAAGAACCGTCGCAGCGGCCAAGCCGATCAACAGCGGTACCGCAAGCACCACGGGCAACGCGCCTCCGGCAGTCAGCGTGGTTCGTTGGGCTACGTCGACCCGGATCAGCGGACTGGTGGAGAGGTCCTCGTTGCCGTTGACCGTGTTGCCGAACGGCACGACGACGACGTAGGCGGCAAAGAGTCCTGCGTTGACGGCCTGAATCTCCCAGCTGAGCTTTCGACTTTCGCCCGGCTTGAGTGAGAGCTGCTGACTACGATCGGACGACCAGTCCTCAGGGTCGACGTACACGCTGCCCTCGATGCTGGCGACGTTCAGGTGTGCCAGGATCTCGCCCGTTGGTGCGTTCCCAGCGTTCTTGACCTCGGTCGTAACCGTGAAGTGGCCGCCCAGCACGGTCGAGACAACGGGCGGATCGGCGGCAACCCGAACAGTCAGGGGGTCGGCAAGAGCGGGAACCGGCACTCCGGTCAGTACTCCGGCCAGTAGCACGATCATGATCAGCGCCCTCATCCCGCATTCACCCCGGGGGTCAGCTTGACCAGCCGCTCGCCGGCGAGTACGAGTGCGCCTCCTGCGATGATCGCGGTGAGGAGTGGCGTGATCAGTAAGACCAGGTCCTCCGTCCAGCTCTGGCCTTCAACGAGTACCGAGGAGATGTAGGCCAAGGCCGAGGCCACCGGGTTGGCGCGCAGCAGCACGTCGAAGAACCCGCCCTGCGGCAGGCCGCTGGGCAGTTGGGTCGGTGCAAACAAGATCAACAGCAGGAAGATGCTGGCCGCAATGCTGGTCTTGTTCGAGTTGCACAGTCCACTGATCAACAACCCAACCGAACCAAGACCGATGGCCACCAAGGTGCCGACCAGAAAGCCGAGTGCCAGCGCCTGGCCCAAGATTCCCACGTCGCGAGCCAGCACCCAGACGTACGGGATCGTGATTCCGAATGTGGCAAACCACATCGTCAGCGCGGCAATGAGCTTGCCCGCGATGATCGAGCGCCGCGAGACAGGCGTCACCAGCAGGCTCTCGAGGGTTCCGCGTTCCCGCTCTCCACTGATGCCGTCGGCGCTGACGACCAGGGTCACCAGCACACCGACAGCCACCGCAAGCTGCAGGACCAGGTTTACCGACTCACGCTGTTCGAGAAAGTTCAGGGCTTGGTTGGTCGAAGTCAGGTACGTGACGCCGCTCAGCAGGATGCTGAAAAGGAAGAGCAAGATCAAACCACGGCCACTGGTCCATAGGTCCCGTGTCTCTTGCTCGGCAACCAAGACCCATCCGGATTGCCGGTCTACTACGGCTTCGTCTTGCGGCGTAGTCACATCCGGAGGCGCCACTTGAAGCGTCATGCGACCGCCTCGCTGGTCACCTTGAGGAAGGCATCAGACAAGCGGGCACCTTCGAGCTCGAAGCGGAGGACCGGGATCCCTGCAGCCGTGATGGCTGCCAGCGCGGCGTTCATCAGGTCGCTGGATCCTGAACCTGACCCAGCGCGCGGCCGGTCCATGGCAAGGGTCAGCACATCGGGCTGCTCCATGAGTTGGTCGACCATAAGGTCGGGAAATCCCGCCAGCACGTTGCGGGCGCGCTCGACAAGATCGAGTGGCACCCGAAGCTGCGCGGATTGCTTGATCAACGCCGTACTGATCACCTCGCCAACGCTGCCGGAGACGATCACCCGCCCGTGGTTGAGAATCACGACCTTGGAGCAGACCTGCTCCACCTCCGGCAGCAAGTGAGTACTCAACACGACCGTCGCGTCGCGGCCCTTGGCGATGCCCCGAATGATCTCCAGGACCTGGGCTTGACCGGCCGGGTCAAGGCCGAGAGTCGGCTCGTCGAGGAACACCACGACGGGGTCGTTGACCAAGGAGCGTGCGATTCCGAGCCGTTGCCGCATACCGCGGCTGTAGCTCGATATCAGTGATTCAGCGCGATCTTCGAGACCCACAGCGGCCAGCAGCTCAGCGGCCACGGTGCGAGCGACACCGCGGCTCAGTCCATAGAGCCGCGCAAAGAAACGCAGGTACTCACCGCCCGTTTGATGAGCTGGGTAGCCGCTGCTTTCCGGCAGTACGCCGACGCAGCGCCGGATCTCGGCTGCCGCTGTCGAGGGATGTCCGGCAATGGAGAATTCGCCGCTTGTCGGGGACAAGACCGTGGTCAGGAGTCGAATCGTGGTGGTCTTGCCAGCCCCATTTGGACCCAGCAGCCCGACGATTTCTCCCCGGGATGCCGTGAAGCTGACGTCCTCGACGGCACTACGGTCCCCGTAGTGTTTGGTGAGTCGCACCGCTTCCACGGTCATGCTGGTCATTGGCCTGCCTGGTCCTATAGACCCCCGAGTGCGACGAGGTCACTTCCAATTCGATCGAACGTGCCATGAGAAAAAGATGAGAAGCTTTCACAAGCACCGATTAGTGGCCCAACGCATCGAGTGCGCGCCAATCCCCCACTTCAGGGCTGTGGCGTGGGAGGTGAGCGCGCTCTCGGCAGACAGGCGATATCCACAGATTGGGTTCGGTCACCGAGAGCGCGCGTCTGAAGGCGGCAGAGTGACACGGTGCGACAAAGTGTCACACCACAAGCACTCAATGGGCAGCCGTTTGAGGCCTCGTTCGCCCGCGCCGTCTGGCTGTCGTGGAAGACGCTCCAGGGCTCCCGCTTCCGGCGCGTTACCTACGGCGTCTACGTCGCTACTGCCACTGCGGATTCGGCCCGTCTCCGGGTCCGTGGGGTCATGCTGGCCTTGCCTCCGGGCACGATCGTTACCGGAGTGACCGGACTACAGCTTCTTGGCGTCGACCTGGGGCCTGAACTACCGATGACGTTCGCGTCCACTCATCGGCGACAGATCCGGCGTCGTGACGTCAGGGTCATGCGGCTCAAAGAGTTGCCGCCACATCGAGACGGGATCGCCTCAGCCGAACACTGCTGGCTCATTGCGGCCTCCACTGTGAATTTGCTGGATCTTGTTACGGCGGGAGATTGGCTACTTCGACGACGGCGCACCACCCTGGTCCGCCTACAGGCGGCGGTCCAGACCTACTCAGGACGCGGCGTGGTCGCTGCGCGTGCGGCCATCACGTTGGTCCGCGAGCGGGTCGACTCACCTCGAGAGACCTGGTTACGCCTCTGCCTGGTCCTCGCCGGGCTACCGACCCCGGAATGCAACCTGATCATCGGAGACGATCAGGGGCCGATGGGGCGCGTCGACCTGGTCTATCTGGCATACAAGTTGATCATCGAGTATGAGGGCGATCAGCACCGCACCGATCGCCATCAGTGGAACGCCGATATCGACCGCTATGAAGACTTCGCCCGCGACAACTGGACGCTGATCCGGATCACTTCTGCGCGAGCGCGCTGGCCGCGCCAAGTGGTGCAAAAGGTCGACCAGGCCCTGAGAGCTAACGGATACGAGGGGCCGGAGCCGGACTTCGGCGAACTCTGGATCAGCCTCTTTGAGTGAGTGCGCGCGAATCTGCCAGCTCAGTCCGCAGAAGTGGAAGGTTAGCCCGCTCTCACCAACCAGAGGTCGGGCCACATACCCCAGAGACGCAGCAGGGCCAAGTACGCCACGATAGGGACAGGCACCCATCGAGGAAGGTCACCTGACATGGAAGAACCGCGCAAGCTTTATCGCAGTCGAAGTCAACGCATGATCGCTGGTGTTTGTGGCGGCTTAGCCGACTACTTCAACATCGACGCGACGCTGGTCCGCGTGTTGTTCCTGCTCCTGGCCGTGTTCGGCGGAACGGGTCTGGTGATCTATATCGTGATGTGGGTCATCGTTCCCGATATCAGCAAAGTCTGACCCGCTGGTTTTAGGCAGCGGGCTTTCCGCGGCGCGTACGCTCCGCTTGTGGCGATCGCGACACTTCCCAACCCGCGTACGACCATCGCCAAGGCCGTCCGCGAACGCCTTGCCGGTGACTTCGAGGCGCAGCATGCCGAGATCTGGCGGGACGGCCAGCGTTGGTTCAGTGAAGAGGATGCGATCTGGCGGGTGCACGCCGATGCGTCGATGTTCATCGGTGCCGTACGAGCGCTGCTCTTGCAGGCGCTTCATCCGGTAGCGCTACAGGCTGTCGTTGATCATGCCGGCTTCCAGCGCGATTTCTGGGGGCGCTTCCAGCGCACCAGCAAGTATCTGGCGCTCACCACCTACGGCACGGTGCCCGATGCTGAGCGCGCGATCGCGATCGTGCGAGCCATACATCGCCGGGTCCGGGGCACGACCCCAGGTGGCAGGCCGTACTCTGCCGATGATCCGCACTTGTTGATGTGGGTCCATGTGGCCGAGGTAGATAGCTTCCTCAGGGCGTTTCAGGCTTTTGGTGACGGGGCGCTCACACCGGCTGATGCGGACGAGTACGTACGCCAAGCCGGTTCGGTTGCCGCCCGGCTGGGTGTCATCGATCCACCGGCCACGGTGGCCGAGTTGACCTCGATCATGGAAAGCTATCGGCCCGAGCTCAGTGGTACGGGATCCGCAGCCCGAGAGGCGAGCAGCCTGCTGCTGCTCCATCCGCCGTTTGGCGGCTTCACGCGAGCGGGCTACCACGTACTCGCGGCGGGCGCTGTCTCGATCCTGCCGCCCTGGGCCCGTACCGAGCTGCGGCTGCCGGCCTTGCCGGTCACCGAACGTACCGTGATCAGGCCGCTGGGCCGTTCTGCGATGCGTACGCTGCGCTGGGCCCTCTCGGATTCCCTGGAACCCAGCTAACCGTCTGCGCCTGCGTCCCGCAGTAACAAAGTGGCTGTCGATTCGGCCACCCAACCCTCCCAATCGTCGAGCGACCAGCCGCGCTCGAGGACGAGCAGCTCGTATACCTCCCAGCCGATCAGAGTCCACACAATGTCGCGGGCTCGGTCGAAACTTAATCCGGAGCGCAGAGCGCCGACAGCCTCAAGCTGGCCGACCAGCCCGCTGACGCCGATCAGCCGTTCGCGTGCCGTCGTTGTTGCGAACTCTGCTAGTTCAGGGTCACCCGCCTTGGCTCCCGAGAACAGCACACTGAGCAGCGGACCGATCCGCTCGACCAGCTTGCGGCCCAGTGCGGCGTACATCGCAAGCTTCTGGCGTGGGTCGGGTTCGGCGATGATCGCCAGGATCTCGGCACGCTCAGCGAGCGGAACCGGCTCTTCGTCTCCCACCAGGGTCACGTCATAGACCCGCTTGGCGAGCGCGGCTTTGCTGCCGAAAGCCTTGTAGACGGTCTGCACCGAGACTCCAGCAGCCTCAGCAACACCGCTGATCGTGGTGTCCGCGTAGCCCTTGTTGACCAGCTCCTGCTGGGCCGCTTCGAGGATGCGGCGTTGACTGAGGAGCGCCTGCTCAGCGCGGCGGCGGTTGTCGTACGGACGTATGCCCTTGACGTCCTTCGCCATTTGGATTTAATCTCCTCTATCGATTAGAGGTAACTCTATCTAAGTTATCGATCAGGAGCCAGACTATGCAAACCTTCCGCCATCGCGGGCTGCAGATCGCGTACGACGACACCCGCCACCCCACCCGGCCGCCGCTCGTGCTGATTCACGGCTGGCTCTCGAAGCGGGCCGACCTAGCCGCAGTTGCACGTGCATTGCGCAGCTCACATCGGGTCGTGAACATCGACTTGCCCGGGCACGGCGAGAGTGAGGTGCCGGCGGACGAGAGCCGCCTCACAATCCCATCGTTCGCCGACGATGTCGCCGCGCTCTGCGACGAGCTTGAGCTGTCCGGCGCGGCGCTGGTCGGGCACAGCCTCGGCGCCGCTGTCGCGGTGGACCTGGCTGTTCGCCGGCCTGAGCTCGCGGCGGCGGTCGTTGCTCTGGATGGTGTGGTGCTCATGCCCTCCGCGATGCTGGAGGGATTCGCGCCGTTGCTTGCCGCGCTGCGCTCCTCGGCTTGGCAGCAGGCGCTTGGCGGCCTTCTCACCTCGACCTTCCTGCCAACCGACGACCCCGAGTTGCTGCGCGGCTTGCTCGCAGACATCGATCAGATGCCGCAGCACGTCGCGGCGGGGGTTGCCCAGCAAATGACGGACTGGGACGCCGCTGCGGTCGCCACTCTCGGTCGAGCGGGGATGCCGGTGCTTGCCGTCGACGCGACGGGCCTGTCGGACCTCGAGCGGTTTGCTACCCTCGCGCCTCAGCTGACCGTCGGCCGGGTGGTCGGGGTTGGCCATGATCAAATGCTCGCCACTCCGGCTCAGTCAGTGGCGATGATGGAGCGCTTTCTCTACACCGCGCTCGGCCGCAGTCCGGCCAATAACCTTGCGCCCGTACAACGGTTGTTTGACGCGATCACGTCAGGTGACCTGGGCATGATCGACTCACTGGTATCCGACGACTTCGTTGATCATGGTGCACCGCCCGGCACGGTGCCGCCTGGACCGGAGGGCTACAAGACGACGATGCGACTGTTACGCAAGGCCATACAGATGACCTGGACCTTGATCGACATCGTCGCCCAGGACGAGCGGGTGATGGCCTGGGTCCGGTGCGAAGGCCGACACGTCGGCAATTTCTTCGGCATCCCACCGACCGGTCGTTCGTTCTCGTTCGAGGCGATGCATGCGTTCCGTGTCGAAGACGAGGTCGTACGCGAGCACTGGGCAGTCCGCGACGACCTGGGGCTCTTCCGCCAGATCGGCCTCATCGCAGCCTAATTCCGCCTCATCGCTCATCG
Source organism: Propionibacteriaceae bacterium (assembly GCA_036380335.1). Taxonomy (GTDB): domain Bacteria; phylum Actinomycetota; class Actinomycetes; order Propionibacteriales; family Propionibacteriaceae; genus Microlunatus. Next base: position 10,166 of record DASVEX010000267.1, read on the forward strand.
AGCGCTCAGCGTGGCAAGGCTTTCGATCACCACGGCGGGTAGGACATGATTTCACCCAACACCGATGACGCCCTGTGCGTGGCAACCGCCCCAAAGGTCTTCGGCGATGAGGGACCAACCATGAGCGCTGAGCGAGAGAAACAAGCCGCTGCCGAGGCGGCGGCAGAGCTGGTCGAGAACGGGATGACCGTTGGGCTTGGCACCGGCTCGACGGTTGCCTTCCTGCTTCCGGCGTTGGCGCGCCGATCGATCGACATCTGCTGCGTTGCCACGTCGCTACGCACCGAGCACGCGGCTCGCGAGTTGGGCATCAGGGTCGAGCCGTTCGGCGAGATCGAGCGCTTCGACGTCGCGATCGACGGCGCTGACCAGATTTCGCCTGACGGTTGGCTGGTCAAGGGTGGCGGCGCGGCGCACACTCGCGAGAAACTCGTCGCGGTCGCAGCCGATCGCTTCATCGTCATTGCAGATTCGTCAAAGCCGGTCGAGGTGCTGCGCGCTCCGATTCCTCTGGAGCTGCTCTCCTTCGGCTTGCACGCGACGATGCGGCGGATCGGCTCGGTAACGCGGCGCGATGTACCGCTCAGCCCCGACGGCGGGGTGATCGCCGATTACCACGGTGAGGTTGGCGACCCGGCTCTGCTAGCTCAACAGCTGGCTGCGACACCCGGAGTGGTCGACCACGGCTTGTTTCCGCCGGACATGGTCGCCACGGTGATCGTTGCGCGGGGGGACTCGGTTGAGCGGACAGATCTCGCATGATCAGCGCTGCGACAGCGGCGCAGCGAACCGCCGACGATTGATCAAACGGCCGGCTTCTCCTCAGCGCCTTCTTCCGGAAGCAGCCCTCGCTGATCAAGGACGTACAGCAGGATGAAGCCTGGCCCCACGATCAGCACCGCCAGCACAACAACGATCAGTACAGCAGTGAGCGTGCCGCTTGGCGACGCCGCCGCCGAGAATGTCAGCGTCTCCGGGAGTATGTAGGGCCACTGCGCGTCAGCCCAACCGATGATCACGCTGGCCACCGCAAACACGGCAAGCAGTCGAGCGCCCCGCGGCGCGTCGCGAATCAGCAGCACCAGCGCGGCAACCCCGCACACGGTGCCGAGTATGACCAGTGGTAGTGCCCTTGACGTCAGACCCTGAAAGAGGTAGGCCGCGTCAGCGCGGATCACAAAGATGCCAATCACGCTGAGGACGCCAACCACGCCGGCCGCAATGATAGCCCTGCGGCGGAAGTATTCGGTCATCTCGTTGTCGCTGAGCCGCCGGGCGTCCCACACCAGATAGACCGCGGCAAGGTACGCGGCGGCAGCTACGGCCAGGACGCCGCCAAGAATGGACGTGGGGTTGATCCAGCTGTCCACCGGATCCCCGGCCTGGCCACCTGCTGGTACCCGACCCGACGCGATCCCGCCTGCCACGGTGCCCATGCAATAGGGCACCAAGACCGAGGAGAGGGCGAAACAGGCACCGAACAGCCGCCGGTGACGCAGCTGGACGACCGCCTTCCGGAACGCGAAACTCGCGCCGCGCAGCACAATCCCGAGGGCCGCGAGAGTCAGCGGCACGAAGAGGGTCAGCGTGATCGACGCGTACGCCTCCGGGAAGGATGTCCACAAGATCACAAAGATGAAGATCAACCAGACGTGGTTGGCTTCCCATACCGGCCCGATGGAATGCTCGATCGTGGCGCGCGGATGCGCACCTCGCTCAGGCCCGCCGGCAGTCAGGTCCCAGAATCCGGCGCCGAAGTCGGCACCGCCGAAGATCGCGTACGCGACGACGGCCAGCAGCAGCACCACGGCGACGGCCGTGCTCACCCGACCGTCTCCTCCGCCTTCTCGGACTCCTGGGTGGAGGCTTCTGTTAGCGAGCTCGGGCCGTACGGGGTGTCCTGATCAGTGAAGCCGTGGGTTTCCCGGAACCGTTTGCCCATGTTGCGTAACACGAGAATCGTCGTCGTGCCGACCAGGGCGTACAAGATCACGACCGCGATAAAGGTGATCCACACACCCGGATTGGCGGTGACCGCGTCCTCGACTCTCATGTGGCCGTACACGATCCACGGCTGGCGACCGACTTCGGTCAGAACCCAGCCGGCCTCCATGGCGAGCACCGCGGCGGGTCCCGCCACGACCGCAGCCCGCAGAAACCACTTGGTCTGTGGCATGCGGCGTCGGAAGATCCACGACACCGCGTACCAGACTGCGAGGAGGAACAAGGCCGTCCCCAGGCCGACCATGATGTCCCAGCACAGATGCACGATGTTGACCTGTCGGACGGTTGGCCGTTGGTCTGGCGGCACTGCGGTCAGGCCTTCTACGACTGTGTTCTTGCCGGTACTGGGGTCAGAGAGCCAGGAGGCCAGGCCAGGGATAGGGAGGCCACCGCTGACGGTGTAGTTGTCGTTGAGATGACCCAGCAGCGTCTCGGGGGCGTCGCTCTCGGTGTTGGGGAGCAGCTCGAGTGCTGCGAATTTGACCGGCTGATTTTGATACACCCAACGAGCGAGCCCATCGCCGATGCCCAACTGAATAGGCGTGGCGATTGCGCCCACGGTGAAAGCGATGACGAAGCCAAGGTGGTGATAGCGATCCCGCCGGCCTCTCAGCATGCCCACCGCATACACCGAGGCGACCAAGAAGCCGCCGACCAGGTACGCCGCAACCAGCATGTGTGCCGCCTGCCACGGCATGGAGGGGTTGAAGATCACCTGGATGGGATCGACGTCGACAACATTTCCGTTTGAGTCGAGGGTGAATCCAGTCGGCGCGTTCATCCAGGCGTTCGCGGCGACCACGGAAATGCTGCCGAAAATTCCTGCGATGACGACAGGCACTCCCGTCCAGAAATGCGCCCACGGCCGCAACCGTCGCCACCCGAAGATGTAGATCGCAATGAAGATCGCTTCGGTGAAGAAGAACAGGCCCTCGAAGCCGAACGGTACGCCGAATGCCTCACCCCATTGGCCCATGAAGCGGGGCCAGAGTAGTCCGAACTCGAAGGTGAGCACCGTGCCGGTCACAGCGCCGACGGCAAAGGTGACGGCCATGAACTTCGACCAGCGCTGGGCCAGAATCAAGGCACTTCGGTCGTTGTGCCGCAACCCCCGATAGTTGGCGATCAAGGTCATGAAGGCCCAGGAGACTCCGAGCGGCACCAAGATGATGTGAAAACCCAGGGTGAATGCCATCTGCGCTCGCGCCCATGGCACCGGGTTGACGAAAACGATGCCCGTCAAGACGCTGAGTGTCATAGTCACTTCTGACGCTGATCCTTCGGTTGGAGACGTCGCCAGCAGCAGACGATCTGGAACAGTCCGAGCCTGTCCGATCCGCCGATTTCAGGCATCACCCGCGCGGGGTGATGCCCGCTCGGCGTCGCCAGTTGGACGATAGCTAACGACCTGCCCACGCGCTGACGGCGTTCCATGAGAGGCGATGAAGCGTGAGTGACACAACGGTGCTCATTGTGGGAGGCGGGATGGCCGGGGTCGCCTGCGCCCAGCAGCTCGCGAAGCATGACGTCGACGTCATTTTGCTCGACCAGAACAACTACCACCAGTTCCAGCCGATGCTGTATCAGGTCGCCACAGCCCAGTTGGCTGCCTATGACATCGCCCGCCCGCTGCGCGGGATCTTCCGTCACAACAAGACAGTTGAAGTCCGGCATACGGGCGTCACATCGATCGATCCCAAGGCTCGCTCGGTCAGCACCACGTTGGGGTCGGTCATCACAGGGGACTACTTAGTCATTGCAGCTGGCGCACAAGCGAACTTCTTCGGTACGCCGGGAGCGGCCGAGCACTCCCTCCCGCTCTACTCGGTGAACGACGCCGAACGACTGCGCGCCCGCATTCTCGAGGTTCTGGATGCGACCACCGAACGCCCGGAGCTCATCGAGAAGGGTGCGCTGAACTTCGTGATCGTCGGCGGAGGCCCGACCGGCGTCGAAACGGCCGGCGCGTTGTCCGAGGCTCTCAGAGACGTGGTTCCGGAGAGCTACAAGTCGCTCGTGCACCCGGCCCAGGTGCACCTTGTCGATCATGGTGAGGTGCTGCTGGCACCCTTCTCGGACAAGGCCCATGCCTATGCCGCGAAGCGCCTGGAGGAAGACGGTGTCACGCTGCATCTGAATACGGGCGTCAAGGAAGTGTTCCCGGATCGGGTCACACTCAGCGATGGCGACACCATCCTGACGCATACGGTGATCTGGGGCGGGGGTGAGAAGGCGGCCGATGTTGTCGACGCCGCCGGGCTGTCTCAGGGACACGGCGGCAGGATCGACGTCGAACCGGACCTGACCGTGGCCGACTACCTCCAGGTCTACGTGCTCGGAGACGCGGCGAACATTGCGGGCGCCGATGGAAAGACTCTTCCCCAGCTGGGATCCGTCGCTCAGCAATCGGGAGCCTGGGCGGCGAACAACATACTCGACGAGATCGCCGGCAAACAGCGCAAGCCGTTCCGTTACAAGGACAAGGGCATCATGGCGATGATCGGCCGCAACGCCGCCGTCGCCGAAATGGGGGCGCATCGGCACGAGGTCGACGGCCCGGTGGCCTTCGCAGCGTGGCTAGGCGTTCATGCGATGTTGCTCAGCGGCGTACGAAACAAGATCGACGCGTTCATCGCCTGGGGATGGGACTACTTCAGCAAGAACCGCGCGACGGCGATGGTGAGTGCACCAGATGCCGGCCGTATCGACTGGGGAGATGACGACGAGGGCGAACAACCCCAGTTCGACCCAGCTCCAGTTCGGACTCGGGTTTAGCGAGCATGGTCGCCTAGAAGGGTTCAGGAGGTCGGCAATGGTGGGACGCAGCTCTACGTCGCAGTCGGGACAGCAACAGGCCGACATCTTTGTGATCTTCGGTATCACAGGTGACTTGGCAAAGGTCATGACGTTCAGGTCGCTGTATAGGCTGGAAAAGCGGGGACTGCTGCAATGCCCCATTGTCGGCGTGGCGTCCAGCGACTGGACAATTGATCAACTCGTGCAGCGTGCCCGCGAGTCGATCACCGGGACTGGCGAGCAGCTCGACGAGACGGTCTTCGAGCGGTTCACGGCACGACTCTCCTACGTACATGGCGACTTTGCTGATCCCGACACCTACAAGCGGGTCGGTGAGGCGATCAAGGCCGCGGAGTGCCCGGTGTTCTATCTGGAGATCCCACCGTTCCTTTTCGCGACGGCCGTCAAGGGCCTGTCTGAGGCAGATCTGATCAGGAGCGGCCGGGTCGTCGTGGAGAAACCTTTCGGCCACGATCTCGCCTCAGCACGTGCGCTGGCCGCCGACCTGCATCAATACGTGGATGAATCGCAGCTGTTCCGGATCGATCACTACCTCGGAAAGATGGGGTTCGAGGAGATCCTGTACCTGCGGTTTGCCAACACGATGCTCGAGCCGGTCTGGAATCGGAATTACGTCAGCTGTGTGCAGATCACCATGGCCGAGAGCTTCGGAGTCGAGGATCGGGGCCACTTCTACGACCCGGTGGGCGCCCTTCGTGACGTCGTCGTGAACCACCTCATGCAAGTGATCGCGGCAGCTGCGATGGAGCCGCCGGCGGGCGGGGATCCTGACACGCTGAACTCGTCCAAGGTGGCGCTGTTCAAGGCCATACCGGCCGCCGATCCCGCACACTACGTCCGAGGTCAGTACGACCATTATCGCGAGATCGACGGCGTCGCCGCCGACTCTACGACCGAGACCTTCGCGGCACTCCGCTTGGAGATCGACAACTGGCGCTGGTCCGGGGTGCCGTTCTTCATTCGTGCGGGGAAATGCTTGCCCGTCACCCAGACGGAGCTACGACTCGTGTTCAAAGAGCCGCCCCGGCTGGGCTTTGGCCTGTGGGGAGATCGGATGGCTGAGCCGGATCAGCTCGTGGTGAGGATGGATCCCGCTACGGGCGTCCGGTTCATGCTCGATGCTCGTCGCGCGGCAAGCATCAGCCCGGAGGCGATCACTTTGGACATGACATTCGCGCAGGAAGGTGGCGAGGGGCCCACGCCGTACGAGGTGTTACTGCACGCTGCAATGGTCGGCGAGACCAACCGGTTCATGCGCCAGGACAGCGTCGAGGAGACCTGGCGCATCATGCAGCCGTTGCTCGACACGCCACCGGACGTGCAGGGTTACCAGCCGGGCTCGTGGGGGCCCGCCGCAGCCAACGACCTGATCGCCGGTGCCGGCGGCTGGCGAGAGCCATGGACGCCCGGCTGAATGCCGGCTAACCCATCAACCCGTGCTCGTGGGCGTACGCCGCTGCGGCTGTCCGAGACGACACTTCCAGCTTGACGAAGATATTGCTCAGATGCCGTTCCACTGTCTTCGGGCTCAACACCAAGACACTGGCGATGTCGTGGTTGCTGCGGCCCGCGGCCACCAGCCGCAGCACCTCCGCTTCCCGCTCGGTCAGACCTCCCGGAAGCGCACGCCGCAGCATTCGATCGATCTCCTGAACTGCCGGGGCCGCACCAAGATCAACAAACGCTCGACGGGCGACGCCGAGTTCCGCCGCGGCGGAGTCTTCATCACCGAGGTTGCGCAGTGCCCGCCCAATCAGAACTCGCGCCCGGGCAGTTTCATACGGCGAACCGATGTCGTTCCACAGCCGACATGACTGGCGCGCGTCGGCGAGTGCTTCTTGATCATGGTCGGTGATCAACTCGACGCTCGCCGCTGCGTACGCCGACATCGCCTGAAGTTCGGAGTTACCGAACGCTGCCGCGATCGCGGACAGCTCCTCGCAATACCCGTGAGCCTCCTCGGGAAGTCGCGCCGCAACCATGACCTCGACAGCAGCGGGCAGCAGCCGTGACTGATGAACGGGGGTCCGCGCCTCCGAAAGCAATCGGCGTACCGCGGATACCGCTGGTGCGGTACGGCCCCGGAGCGTCCATGTCAACACCAGCCCCGGCTGTGGCTCATAACCCAGCTCAGCAGCCTGGCCATAGGCAGACTCCGCCTCGTCGAACTTCCCGCAGATGCGGAGCACGTCGCCCTGCTCAGTTAGTGCCAGGGCGGCCGCAATCGCCGTACCCTCCACCTGATAGCGCTGCTGGGCGAGCGAAAACTCAGCGAGGGCGTCGTCGTAGGCGCCGCGCAACCGCATGATCTGGCCACGATGCAACGAGCACTGACCGGTATACGGCACCAGGCCGGGCTGCGCCTCGCACCATCGGGTCAAGGCACTGGTCCACGACGCCGCTCGCGAGAAGTCGGAGATCTCCTGGCATGCCTCGATCATGGAGCAGTAGACCATTCCGGCGATGATGGGCGAGACCTCTCCCGCCGAGATCCCCACCATCGCCTCGTCGAGCCGGGCAAGCCCTTCTGGGACCCGACCGGAGTAGATCATGATCCTGCCCTGCATCATCAAGCCTTCAGCGACCAGGTCGGGTTCGGAGAAGCGGCGACCCGTCTCGACGATATGAGCGGCCGTCTCGCCTGCCCTGGCGAAATCTCCCCGAGCGAGGTACTGGAAGAACTCGTGGGGAAGCAGGTACCCGCGTTCGACGATGTCGGGCGGCTGACCCTCGAGGATTCGTCTCCCTCGAGCGACCCAGCCGCCCCCGACCGCTGTCTCCCCTCGCACGTTCAAGATCAAACCGAGCCAGAAGGCGAAGCGGACGGCTGCCAGGTCGTCACCGTGCTTGATCATGTCCTGGTACCCGGAGTGCAGGGCACGCACCGCCTCATCGACATCGCCCATGAGGTAGGCAGCGGTCGCCAGGGCGAGGGTGTCTTCCGGGCCCAGGTTGGCCACGCCGCGCAGCCGGTCCAGTGCCAGCGCCCAGTCACGGCGCTCGTAGGCGTCCCGAGCCTGTAGCAGCTCGTCGACGGTCTTGTCTCGCCCGGCACCCATGCAGCCTCCCGCTCAGAGAGGTTACGCGTGACTGACCTGCGCCGCGAGGGGCAGCGACCGGCCGACTCGTTCGTCGATCTGTTTCGCGATGTATCCCGCATCCCGAGCTACCCCCGCGAGCAGCATCGAGCTGAACGCGTACTGAAACGCCAATCCGCAGAAGAAGAGGCCGGGAGCTTCTGGCACCACGCCGCGCCTCTCCCGCGGCCAGCCGTTGGCGTCGAAGATCGGCAGGTCGATCCAGTCGAATACCTGGCGAAAGCCGGTGCACCACACGACGTTGGCGACGTCGAGCACCCGGCCATTGGCGAGGACCGGTCGCCCACTCTCGGCCCCGCTCACCCGATCAAGGATTCTGTCCACGCCGCGGGCCTCAAGGTCTGATCGCTTCACTCGCAACATTGGTCCGCCGTGGAAGCGGATCGCCTCCATGGCATGGCGACCGATGGGCGTACGCCGGGTGATCACGTGTCTACCCAGAAACAGGAAAACGGGCCAAAACAGCCGAGCGCTCCAGTGGTCAAGTCGTACCGGCAGCTGCCCGGGATCCCGACCGGCCAAGATCGTTGGGTGGCTCGCGGCTACCTCGTACGCAATGTCAGTGCCTGAGTGCGACGCGCCCACCACGAGCACCGGGCCGGGCTTGAGCTGTGCCGGCCGGCGGTATTCGCTGGAATGCAACTGTCGAATGGACGGGTCGAGATCCAGGGCCAAGTCCGGGATGCTCGGAGTACGGCCGAAAGTCCCGGTCGCGACGACGACATTGTCGGCGACGAGAAGGCTATCTCCGAGCTGGAGCCGATACCTTCCGTCGCTCGGTCGCAGCCGATCGACGTGAGCGAGGGTTCGGACCGGGAGGTGGAACCGTTCGGCGTACGCCGCCAGGTAGTCGGCGACCTGGTCCTTGGTCGGACGAGACCATCGTGAACCAGGGAATGGTAGACCTGGCAGGCCATCAGATCCGGCCGGGGAGTACAGGCGCAGCGAGTCCCAGTGGGAGCGCCAGTCGTCGCCGACCCGGGCGTTGCTATCGACGATCAGGCAAGGCCGGCCACGCCGCTGCAGGTGATAAGCGGTTGCGAGGCCGGCCTGGCCCGCCCCGATGATCGCGGTCTCGATGTGGTCGGTCATCATGGAAACCTCCGGTGGGAGAAGGGACGCCGTCGGATCGGGGCAGGCGGCTGGCGTACAGCAGATGCCAGATGAGCATCAGTCCCGATGTGACGATGTAGAAGGTATGCAGAACCCAGATCGGGCCGGGCGGCAGCTGGAGCACGTAGATCGTGTGCACGGCGTTCCCCACATTGGCCAGCACAAGGTTTCCCCGGCTGTAAGAGCTCAGCTCCTTGGTCCGTGCCGCCTTGATCAACATAGGTAGCGTGCTCGCGGCAAAGAGCACGGTCGAGACCGAGCCCGCGAGTACCGCCACGCTTGACATGCACAAGAAGCTACGGAGCGTACGGCGCTCCGCACGTCGGGCCAGACACCCATTTCTCAAGAAGCGCCCGATGGGTGGATTCCCGTAGCCCTCGGCCGCTTATGCCGACTTGTCAGAATTTCTGCACCGCATAGGGTGGTGAAATTCTGACAACTCGGTTGCGGGAGCTGCTGCTTCGCGGCATCCCTCGCGGGTATAGCGACACCGAGCATCAGTTGAGTGGTCTGAACGCCGAGCATCAGCTACGTGGTCTCGGCATCATCCGCTGCTGATGGCAAGACGAAGTAATTGATGCGGAAGTGAGCGAACGATGCCGGCTCATGCGGCGTCGATTGGGGGTTTGCTCCTAGATTTAAGGCTGGCATGATGACCGAACTGCAGCGGGCACACAGAGTCGTGTCGACGGTGCTTCCGACCGCTCATGGGACTTTTCGGCTCCACGGGTACGCCGTTGAGTCGACCAAAGAGCATCTGGCACTGGTGTTCGGCGACCTCGAAGACCTGACGGGCAACGGCCACGTTCCGCTGGTTCGGGTTCACTCCGAATGCCTCACCGGCGACGCCTTGGGGTCGTGGCGCTGCGATTGTGGCGAGCAGTTGGACGCCGCGATGCGCGCGATCAGCCAGGAGGGACTCGGCGCCGTGATCTACCTTCGCGGCCACGAAGGCCGCGGCATCGGCCTGCACGCCAAGCTGCACGCGTACGCCCTGCAGGACACCGGCCTCGATACCGTTGATGCAAATCTGCAACTCGGGTTGCCGGTCGACGCGCGGGACTACGGTGCGGCCGCTGCCATCCTTCGTGATCTTGGTCTGCGCCGAATTCGGCTGCTGTCGGCGAATCCAGCCAAGAGCGCGAAGCTGAGCGATCTCGGTATCGAGGTGACGGCGAGGCTTCCGTTGGCGGTGACTGAGCACGCGGAGAATGCCCGCTATCTGGCCACCAAGCGCAACCGGATGGGTCACGACAACGGCCATGACCTGCCCGACGTGTGGAGCGAACTGCTGCACGGCCGGGTGCCCCAGCGGGCAGTCGCTGGATCGGAAGCGGCGCTGCTGGATCGATACGGACCGTTGGTAGCCGCAGGTCGCGTGATCACCATCGCTCAGCTGGCGCAGAGCAGCGACGGATTCATCGCCTCCCGTACTGGCGACGCCAACTACGTCTCCGGCGAAGAGGACCGGGAGCACCTGCACCGGCTACGGGCCCTGGTGGACGCCGTGGTCGTCGGTGCCCAGACCGTCGTCGCCGACGATCCGCAGCTCACCACCCGCGCGGTATCCGGACCCTCGCCTGTTCGGGTCATCATCGATCCGCGGGCGCGGATCCCCCGCGACGCTCGGGTGCTCACCGATGCAAGTGCCAGGACCCTGTGGTGCGTGGCCGCCGAATGCCGTCCTGCCAGTAGCCCGGCATCACATGTTGATCTTGTTTCGCTTCCGATGACCGCTGGCTGGATACAGCCCACTGGTCTCCTGGACATGTTGCGGCAGCGCGGTCTCGGTCGGGTCCTGGTCGAGGGCGGCGGCCGTACCGTCTCCGATTTCCTCTCTGCTGGTGTTCTCGACCAGCTCTACCTGACGACCGCACCGATTCTCGTCGGAGATGGTGTCCCCGGCTTACGGTTCGCTGGCAGCGACTTCGTCGCGGATGCCCTGACGGCGTCCGTACGGCGCTTCAGCCTGGGCCGTGACCTCTGCACCGTGTTCGACTTCGCTGCAACACAACTCGGCCTAGCGTCCTCCCGGCAGGGCGAGGATGTCGCAATGATCGAGTTCGATCTGCAGCAGCCCAGCAGCCAGCTGGGCACGTCGTAGCTCCAACCAGGCCGCAGCGGTGCGGGCAAGCGCAGGATCTTGCGCAACGGCTGCGGCCAGCCGCTCCTCAAGCATTTGATCAACAAACGCCATGCCGCTCTCGGCTGTCAGTCGCCACGGAGTTTCCTGGGTCGTTACGGCGAACTCCGCCTCCCGCAGCAGGTTGGCGGTCAGCGTGGTGGCCTCCGGTCCGGCGCCGCCGGCCCGACGTTGATGATCATTGAAGGCCGCCGACAAGAGCTGATCATGCGGATCGGTCGGGGATAATCTCAGCCCTCCGGTGACGGTGAGGCTGAAGAAAGCGGGTACCCGGTTGTCGATCACCGCACGGCAGACTGCCTCGACCTGCTCCGTTGTGAGGACGTCCAGCAGGGCTGAGCAGGTCACCAACTGCAGATCGCCGCTCGCCCTGGTCAGCAGCCGACCGAGCGCCTCAACACCCTCGTCGATGATCATAGTTTCGGCTGGGAGCGGCAGCGATCGACTGATCATCGGGTTGTGATCAAGATGTAGCCAACGCTGCCCAATCGGCAACCGCGGCGCCAGCCAGCGCTGATTGGCGCCCGTCCCGGCACCAAGATCAATGATCTGCACAGTGCTGAGCGGGCCGGCAGCGTCGATCAGATATGTGCTCAGCTCCGGAAGGAGGGTGCTGACCGTGGCGCCCCGGGCTGCGTCGTCGGCGGCAACGCGGGCGGCGAGCCAGCCGGGGTCGACGAGGGTTGCGGTGGACGCTCCAGATAGCTCAGCACTGCCTCCGCGGTCCTCTGCCATCCGGGCAGATTACCGCGCCGAGCGAGCGCCGATTGCCGCCATGCGCGCCGCAGTGTCGGCTCAGTGAGCCATCTCCGTAGCACCGCAGCCAGGGTTGTCGGATCTCCGGGCGGCACTGCCGTGCCCGGCATGGCATCGGTGGGCAGCGTCGCCCCTTGCTGGAGTGCCTCAACGGCGCCGGTGCCCGCGGAGACAATCGCCGGGATGCCGCGAGCCAGCGCCTCGGTGACGACCAGGCCAAACGTCTCGACCCGGGACGGGAGTACGAGCAGATCGGCGGCATCCCATCGTTGATCAAGACTGGGGCCGGTTAGCGCCCCAGTAACGCGGATGCGATCCGCCAATCCGACCTCGAAAATTTCACGACGTACTCGGGCCGCGTAACCCTGATCAGCCATATCCAAACCGACCAGGTCGGCCAACCAGGCAAGGTCTGTAAGTTGCGCGAGTGCGCGTACCAGCGTCACTTGGTCCTTGGTGGGTGTCAAGGACGCGAGGCTGAGCAGTCTCGGGAGTCCCGAATGCTGACTCCCCCGCGCTGCCGGCGCGGGCGCCACCCCGGGAACCGCCACGCCAAGGTCGGAGCGCCCGTAGCGTCGGCGAAGCTCGGCAGCACACCAGCGGCTCGGGCACACGACCCCGGACGCGGCGCGCACCGCTTGTGCCTCCAAGGCGGCGTACCGCTCGCGTCGCGCAGGGTCGAGACCGAGTTCATCGCTGATCGGCAGGTGCACCACTGTGGTGACTGCGTGGCCCGACTCGACCGCGGAGGCAACGACTTCTGGTGAAGTGCCAACGAGGATCCCATCGACTAAGCAAGCAGGCTGTGCCCGTAGGGCTCGTGCGAGATTGGCCTTGGTCGACGCATCTGCCTCCGGCCACGGACCGGCAAGCCGATGCAGCCGCATGGCGATCCCGAGGGCACGCAATTCGGTGATCAAATTCTGGTCGTAGACAGTGCCGCCCGTGGGAGTGTCCCGGTCCCAGGTCACAAACCCGAGCTGTGAGATGCCCGCCGCCGCCATCTCACTCCAGCGTCAGGGTGTAACCGGCCCAAGCGTCGGGATGCTCGCGCAGGGTCACATCGAGCTTGATCAGGTGGCGATCCGGGAGCGCAGCCGCAACCCGTTCCGCGATCAGTCGCGCGACCGCCTCGGTGGTGGTCAGGATGCCAGCGAGCTCGGGGTGTTCGTCGAGATTGCGGTAGTTGAGATCACTGAGCGCATTGCGGAGCACCTCGGTGGCTTCGCCGATGTCGATGACGATCGATTCTTGGCTGAGAGCATTACGCCAGAGCGTGAGCTCCACAACATAGGTGGCGCCGTGCAAATTCTGAGCAGGGCCAAACGACGGGTGCGGCAGGCTGTGGGCGATCATCACATGATCACGAACCGTGAGGTGGAACACGCTCAGGACTCCTTCTCCGCCGGATAGTCGATCACTTGACACAGTGTCTCAGCGCCGTCGTTGAAGATCGATTCCATGGTCTGGGGCAGGGCGCCGAAGGGTGCGTGACCGGTGATGAAGGCGTCGAAGATCGGATCATCGAGGAGCTGCAACGCCAGCCGGAGCCGATCACCAGTCGTTCGTCGGACACGCCTCGGGGGCGCGACGGCGCCGACCTGACTGGCCCGGATCGTCAGACGCCGAGAGTGAAATGCGGCACCGAGGGGCACCCTCGGCTGAACCATCCCGTACCAGGAGAGCTCGATGAGCTCGGCCTCCTCCCCCAACAGCTGCAGGCCGCGGGCAAGGCCTGACTCGGTGGCCGAACAGTGGAAAACAAGATCATTGTCACCAGCCGCGTCGTCGGGATGCACTAGCTCGACACCCAACGCAGCGGCCAGCGTAGATCGTGCTGGATTAATGTCGACGAGCTGGAGCCGGTCGAGCGGGAAGCTCCGCAGCAGGGCGGCAAGGCTGCCGCCCACCATGCCGGCGCCGAGCACCGCGACCCGGTCGCCGATCCGCGGCCCCGCGTCCCAGAGCGCATTGACAGCGGTCTCGACCGTGCCGGCCAGCACCGCGCGGTCGCTCGGGACTCCGTCCGGCACCGGGGCCAGGGCACTCGCCGGCACCACATAGCGATCTTGGTGGGGGTGCAAGCAGAACACGCGGTGATCCTGCAGATCAGCCGGACCCGTCTCAACCACGCCGACCGACAAGTATCCGTACTTGACGGGGCCGGGCCAGCTTCCGACTTGGAAGGGTGCACGCATCGACTCCGCCACCTCGGGAGGGACGTACCCGGCATGCACCAGCATCTCGGTGCCGCGGCTGATGCCGGAACAGATGGTCCGTACCAGCGCCTCATCGGATCGCGGCTCGCGAGCCGGTTCGGTCCGCAGCACGCCGTGCCGCGGAGCCATCGTCCAGTACGCGGTCCAGCGTTCCGTCCCCATACGCAGCATTCTTGTCGTCCCACGTCGGCTCGCGTGCGGCAGGCAGCTGTGACCGGTGCCCGGGGTTCGTTTCCCGCACAGCCGTCAAGGCGGCCTGTTGTCGTGGCCGGGGTGGGGTCGTTTCCCAACACAGCCGCGTACGTGATTCATGATCACGGCAATGACGTCCGGGAGTGGCAGCCTCGACGAATCGATCTCTAAGCAGGCGGGCCCCCGCAGCAGTGGTTCGACAACTGTGCGTAGCTGAAGTTCGCGGCGCAGCTCGGCTGGGTCCTGTCCGTAGGCATTGGTCGTCCGATTGGCCAGGCGATCGATCGCGACGGCTGTGGGAATCGTCAGCAGCACGACATGGTCTAAGAGTGGATAAAACCGAGACTGATTGGTGGAAGTCCCGGCCACGAACAGCATGTCCTCGACGGCGCCCGCCAGGAGGGCGTGAACTTCCTGCTCACGCCATCTCCAGTCCATCGGCGCCAGTGTCGTGGAATCTGCATAAATCGAGTCATCCGGTACGAGTTGTGACCACTCGTCGGTCTCCAGGTCTATCGCGCGATGCCCGAGCTTGCTCAACTCGCTGATCGTGCTGGACTTTCCAACAGCCGACATCCCGGTTATCAGCGTGCGGACCATCGAAGCATCGTTGCCATCTGAGGCTTCTCCTCCTCCAGTCCGCGGCGACATTGTCCTTCGACGGTATCCAACCTCGGTTCGCGCCATGGCCGCGGAAATGGGCTCGAGGTCACCAGAAAACCTATGCGATGCTGAACGCGTGTTCCGGATGCTGGAGCTGCTGGGCGGGCTCTCGCTGGTCACTGACATCGGCACGGGATCACCTCTGGAGGAGTCGCTGAAGCGCTGCCTGGTGGCAACCCGGCTGGCCCGAATCATGGGCTGCTCGGATGCCGAGGTCAGCGACGTGCTCTATACCGCCTTGCTGCAGCACCTCGGCTGCACCGCGTACGCGCACGAGGTCGCCCGGGTGTGGGGCGACGACGTTGTCACCACGCGGGTGAATTTCCTCAGCAGTTCGGGCGAGCCTGCAGACATGTGGCGCGTCTGGCTTCCCGGAGTTGCCATGGCGACCGGCCGGTCCAAGGCCCGGGTGCTCGCGACCACGGTCGTCACTGCGCGGCGAATGGAGTCTGAGGGCAAGACAGCGACCTGCGAAGTGGCTCGCAGCGCTTCGCAAGGGCTCGGACTTCCGGAGCCGGTCCAGATGGGCCTGTCGCACATGTTTGCGCTGTGGAACGGCAAGGGCTTCCCGAACACGGCGGGTGATGCGATCCCGCTGGCCGCCCGGATTATGCAGGTCTCCTTGACGGCGGTGATGTTCGCATCACATGCCACGGCCGAGGTCGCCGTCACGGAGGTTCGGCGGCGCGCCGGCACCCAGCTGGACCCCCACATTGCCGATCTATTGCTCGAGCGAGCGGAGGAACTGCTTGGCGAGCTGGACGAGGTGGATGCCTACCAGGCCGTGCTCGAAGCCGAGCCACTCCCGCTACGCCGGGTCGAGGACAACGAGATGGCCGGCGTGGCGCGTACCTTCGGCAACCTGGTCGATCTCAAGAGTCCTTGGTTTCATGGCCATTCCGCGGCGGTTGGTGATCTTGCAGCCGGTGCGGCGGGGACGTTGGGGTTGCGTAAGGAGATGGAGACGCTACGCATCGCGGGGTATTTGCATGATCTTGGAAGGGTCGGCGTCTCGAGTGCGATCTGGGACAAGCCTGGCCCATTGAGCGGCGCTGAGCGCGACCAAGCGCGACTGCATGCGTACCACAGCGAACGCATCCTCGCTCGCATCCCTCCCCTCGCCTCGGTGGCAACCCTCGCTGGCCAGCACCACGAGCGCTGCGATGGCACCGGATATCACCGAGGCTCCACTGCAGCCCAGCTGTCGATATCGTCCCGCGTCCTCGCTTGTGCCGACGCGTACCGCCGCATGATCGAAGATCGCCCACACCGCCGAGCCATCGCTCAGGGGCGTGCCGTTGATCGCCTCGAGGCCGAGGCGCGGGCTGGACGGCTTGATGCAGATGCTGTGAGTGCAGTCATCGAGGCCATCGGCCGCCGGCGGGCGGTTCGGCGCAGCCGCCCGGCGGACCTGACCGAACGCCAGGTGGAGGTACTTCGATTGGTCTCCCGCGGCCTGTCCAATGCCGAGATCGCGGAGCGGCTGGTGCTGTCTCGACGTACCGTCGAGCACCACGTTCAAGACGTCTATCTCAAGATCGGCTCTTCGACCCGAGCCGGAGCGGCCATGTTCGCGATGCAGCACGGCCTGCTTGAGTAGATCTGGGTAGTTCTGCCCATGCCGAAGAAAATCATCCGCGCTCAGAATGCTGATGTGACGCTGCGTCCAATTGCTCGCTCCGCTCGCCGAGGCTGGCGGCTGTGAGCCGCTGCCTTCCTCGCTCGATGGCTGACGAAAAGCGTGTCCGCCCGCTCGCTCGTCCAGGACAGCGGCGCGCCAGCCTCACCACATCTGGAGCAGAATCGACCCGCGAACGGCTGCTCACACCTGCATTCATCCGGCTGACGTTTGCTGACGTCGCCTACTTCACCTCAACCGGCGTCGCGATTTACACCCTGCCGCTCTGGGTCACAGGGCCAGTCGGCTCCGACAAGTCAGGCGCCGGGCTCGCGTTCGGAGCCTTCGCGGTCTCTGCGCTGCTCCTTAGACCCGTCGCCGGTCGGCTGGCCGACACCAGAGGGCGACGTCCATTGCTCGTCGGCGGCGCGCTGATCAGTGCAGTGGGAATGCTCGGGACCGCGTACGCCGAGAGCCTGGGACTCGTTATCGTGCTGCGCCTGCTGCTCGGCGTTGCCGAAGCAGCCTTCTTCGTTGCCTCCATTGCCGCACTAGCCGACCTGGCGCCGCCGAGCAGGATGGGTGAGGCCACCAGCTACAACTCCCTCGGCCTCTATCTGGGTCTTGCATTCGGTCCGCCACTAGCAGAGTTGCTGGTGCGAGCAGGCGGCTTCAGCGCAGCCTGGTATGGCGCTGCGACGCTGTCGGTGATCGCGGCCCTGGTGGCTGTCAGCATCAGGGATCTCCGAAAGGGTGCGCCGGCTAACGGTCGGATGCGGCTGATCCATTGGAAGGCGGTACCCGCAGCGCTGGGCTTCTTCGCGTCCGTGGTGGCCATGGGTGCACTGTTCGCCTTCGGCTCCTTGCAAGCCGACGCGGTGGGACTCATGCCGGTGAGTACGCCACTGTTCGTCTACGGGGTCGTCGTGGTGGCTGGCCGGCTGCTGCTTGCTCGGGTTCTCGACCGCTTCCGGCCCCTGCTGCTCGGCGCTGTCGCACTCGTGATCATTGCCGGTGGCTTGATGATCATGGCACTCTGGACGACACCGCTCGGAATGGTGCTGGGCGCGGCGGTGTTCGCACTAGGCATCACGCTGAGCACGCCGGCGTTCTTCTCCGCCATCTTCGCGACCGCACGGCCAAGTGAACGTGGCGCGGCTTCCGGTACGGCAAGTGTGTTTCTTGATCTTGCGATGGGTGGCGGTCCGATACTACTGGGGCTCGCGGCGCAGGCCAGCGGTATCCCCTTTGCCTTTGGAGTGGCGGCTGCGGTCGCGCTGGCTGGATCGGGGTGGATTCTGACGCTGCACTACACCTCGCGACGCGGGGCTGAGACCATCAGTTCGTCGGTGTAACACCACAGCCAGTCCTCACCCGGCTCCAATGACTGCACGATCTGATGGTCAGGCGCATGATCACGAGCGTGCCGGCTGGCGTGCTTGTTTTTCGAGGAGTCGCAGCATCTGACCTCACCATCGGTCATGCACATCCGCAGGTGCACCCAGCTGTCGCCGAGTTCCATGCACTCCTGGCAGCCGGACGTCAACGGTGTGACGTCACGAATTTGGTCAAGATGCCTACATTGCACCGCTGACTCTCCCCGTACCCGCTGCAGCCATGAGCGCACAGTTTGCATCAGTCCCATGAGCGTCATCTCCTGTCTGGACAGCTCGTTCCAACGCCAACAGTCTGCTGCCCGGCGCTGCGCGCCGTGCGCCGGGCCGGGCGGGTTAACGTGTCATCGTGCCCGACTACGGCCGCGACCTGACGTTCGGCTACTTCCTCATCCCCAACGCTGCCGATCCACTGCTTGACACTGCCCGCGACATCGAGGAGCGCGGCCTGGACTGGATCGGCATTCAAGATCATCCGTACCAGCGGCGCTTCGTTGATACCTGGACCTTGATGGGCGCGATTGCGGCCGCAACCAGCCGGGTTGGCTTCTTCCCCGATGTGGCGAATCTTCCGCTACGCCCGCCGGCGATGATGGGAAAAGCGGCTGCCAGCCTCGACGTGCTCAGCGGTGGTCGGTTCGAGCTTGCCCTGGGTGCCGGCAACTTCTGGGACGCGATTGAGGCGTACGGCGGGCCTCGACGTGAGCCGCGCGACGCGCTTGCCGCCCTCGAGGAGGCGATCCAGGTCATTCGCCTGATCTGGAGCGGCGAGCGCAACTTGCGCTTCGACGGCTCGCATTACCATCTCGCCGGTGCGCAGTCTGGTCCGGTACCGGTCCATCCAATCGGTATCTGGCTCGGCGTGTACGGCCCGCGGGCGCTGCGCCTGGCCGGACGGCTTTCCGACGGGTGGGTGCCTTCCCTTCGTGGTGAGACGACCTTCCTGAGTGAGGGTGCGGCTCGCATCGATGACGCCGCGACTGCTGCTCGCCGCGAGCCGGCGGACATCCGACGGGTCCTGAACGTCAATGGCCACATCACCGACGGAGCCCGCCTCGGCCTGTTGCGCGGTCCGGTCGATCAGTGGGTCGACGAGCTCACCGACCTCGCAGTCGGTTACGGCTTCGACACGTTCATGTTCTGGGGCGATGGCGACGACCAGCTTGCTCTTTTCGCCGAGGAGGTCGTGCCGGCCGTACGCACCCAGGTCGCAAGCGAGCGCGGCCGTACTTAGTGCCCTTCCAGGGCACTACGAGCCGATGCCGCCCTCGAGCGAACGCAGCACTCCAGCTACTTCCTCCTGCGGCTCGGCCGAAAGATTGACCTGTAGCACATTCTCATCGGAGGTTGGCGGCTCCAGCGTTGCCAGCTGCGAGTCGAGCAGCGAGGGCGGCATGTAGTGGTCTTTCCGGCTCGCTATCCGAGCCTCGATCACCTCTCGCGGCCCATTGATGAAAACGAAGATCACATTCGGTCCTCGCAGCCGATCACGATAGCTGCGCTTCAGCGCGGAGCAGGTGACGAGTCCCGGTTCTCCGCGTTCCCGCTTGCTCGCGATCCAAGCGGCGATTGCATCCAGCCATGGCCAGCGATCTTGATCGTCGAGTGGAATTCCTGCGGCCATCTTGGCGACATTCGCCGGCGGATGAAGATCGTCTCCTTCCTGCAACTCCCAATGGAGACGTTCGGCGAGCATTCCCGCCACCGTTGACTTGCCGGTACCTGCGACACCCATGACAACCAAGATCGGGGGGCCGGTGATCTCGAGCACCATTGCTGAAGCCTCCTTCGGCTAACCCGCCGCGTTCAAGGGCACGGCTTGACAGCTCAGTGCCGACTGCTCTGCTGTGCGTTCACCATTGCTGTCTTATCGCATTCCTACGCCGGTGTCAGCCTCCCTGCCATGTCAGGTAGGGGTGTGGATGATTGCGCTTGTCGGGCACTCCCCTCGCCGCCATCGGCGCGGCGGCCTGGCTTGGGTATTCCGGGGGCCATGGCTGGTCAAAGTCTTGAGGATTCGCGTCTTCCGCGGCTACTCGCCGCTTTGCTCTGCATGCTCGAGGAGTTCGGTTTTGATCTCCTCCTTCGAGCTGTTGCTCGTGCCAGTGAGCCCAGCGTTACGGGCCGCTTGCCGCAGCTCCTCGCGCGTCGCCTGGCCAGGCCGCTCACCGAGGTGCTCGGTACGCGCGGTGACGAACGCCTCACCGAGCTCGGCACGCCGCGCGTCGCTAAGCCGCTGCTTGAT
>DASVEX010000268.1:0-3023 GCA_036380335.1 Propionibacteriaceae bacterium
TGCTTTTGGCACAATGCTCATTCGGTCCTACGCCAGCACCCGGCCCGGCGCCGAGTGCCAGCACTTCCGCACCGCCGGCGCGTACGCTCAGCAATGCGAACCTGATCAAGGCCGCCGATCTTCCGCCGCCCATCGGAGGCGGCAAGATGATCAGCTATCACCGCAACGCCCGGTCCCTGGACGAGTTGTCGATCTGTCAGACACAGCCGCTGAATGCGCTGGGCGCATCGGTGATCAAGAGCCGCAGTTTCCAGTCTCGCTATCCCTCCGGTGACCGACCCTTCCCTGGATCGTCGCTGGATGACGAGCCGGACAGCTATGCGGTTGCATTGCAATTTTCCGACTCGGTCGCTGCAGCGCGAGCGAAATCTGCGATCGAAGGATGGGTGAGCAACTGCATCGCCGGCGGTGAGCAACCCAACGGCGTGCATGCGCTGCGTCAAAATGTCGAATGGACTGGGGTCTTGGCTGATCCTGCCCAGGCACAAGTCACCGAAATCGCCTATCAACGAAACGGTTCGTCGAGCAGCAACGCGTATTTCGAGAGCATCGGGTTGACGACGCTGCAGGATCGAATGATGATCACCGTCCATGTGTTTTACACCGACGAGTCTCCCTACTCGTTGGACCTCGGGGAGGAAGAGGCCGGCTTCGCCCATCCTCAGCTGGGCCTGATTGACGCGGCGGTCAAACGGTTGTCGCACTAGTGTCGTGCATTCGAAGTCCCTTGACAGTAGGCGTCGTTCAGGTGGATGCCTGTCGTCGCGAGGCGACGCGCGGCGTCGACACGCAAGGCCGAGGAGGAGTCCCATAGCGGTGTTCTATGGGCGACGACGAGAACGCAGCGGGGCGGCGCATACGTCAAGCGACTTTGGATGCTCGGCACTAGTGTGAGTGCACCTCGTTAGGATCGCGGAGATGAACATCAAGAAGGTCAGGGCGGCATATCAGGAGTCGAGCCTGCGTGCGTCATAAGGACGAGGAGTTCAGGTGGTAAGTGAAGGCGCCGCTGTGGCGCATGACGTGCTGCTCGTCGGCGGCGGTGCGGCCGGTCTGCGGGCGGCGATCGCTATCGCCGAGACCAGTCCCCATCTCAGCGTGGCGGTGGTTTCGAAGGTCTACCCCATGCGGAGCCACACAGTCTCTGCCGAGGGCGGCGCAGCCGGCGCGATCGCTGCAGACGACACGCTCGACGAGCACGCCTACGACACCGTCTCCGGCAGCGACTGGCTCGGTGACCAGGACGCGATCGAGGCGTTCGTGCAGGAGGCTCCTCGCGAGCTCCTCCAGCTTGAGCACTGGGGCTGCCCGTGGAGTCGTGAACACAATGGGCGGATTGCCGTACGCGCTTTTGGCGGCATGAAGAACATGCGCACCTGGTTCGCCGCAGACAAGACCGGCTTCCATATGCTGCACACGCTGTTCCAGACGTCGCTGAAATACGCAGACCTCACCCGCTACGACGAATGGTTCGTCACCAAACTGCTGGTCGACGACGGGCGGGTACACGGAGTTGTCGCGATCGAGCTGATGACTGGCCGGGTCGAGGTGATCAACGCGAAATCCGTCGTCTTGTGCAACGGCGGTTCGGGCAAGGTCTTTCCGTACACCACCAACGCCAATATCTGCACCGGCGACGGGATGGCGCTGGCCTACCGGGCGGGGGCGCCGCTCAAGGACATGGAGTTCGTCCAGTACCACCCGACAGGGCTCCCGTTCACCGGCATCCTGATCACCGAGGCGACGCGCGCCGAAGGCGGCTGGCTGCTCAACAAGGACGGCTACCGCTATCTCCAGGACTATGACCTGGGCACGCCCGAGCCCACGCCGGTGCTGAGAAGCATGGAGCTTGGACCGCGGGACCGCCTGTCCCAGGCCTTCGTGCATGAGGTCGAGAAAGGCCGCACGATCGAGTCCCCGTACGGGCCGATCGTTCATCTCGACTTGCGACATCTTGGCGAGAAGATGATCGAGACCAAGCTTCCGATGGTGCGAGAGCTGTGTCTGAAGTACGAACGCATCGATCCCGTGACCGAGCTCATCCCGGTGCGGCCGGTTGTGCACTACATGATGGGTGGCGTACACACCGACATCGATGGTGCCACTCCGATCGAGGGTCTTTTTGCCGCCGGAGAAACCGCCTGCGTCACCATCAATGGGGCGAATCGACTGGGCTCCAACTCACTGCCCGAATGCCTGGTCTTCGGTGCCCGCGCCGGGAAGGCGGCCGCTGAATACGCCGCCAGCGCAAAGCCGGCATCTCCGATTGTGATGCGGCAAGCCGAGGATGAGGTACGGCGCCTCGATCTGATGCGATCAGCCGACGGAGGCACCGAGCGGATTGCGGACATTCGCGAAGACATGCAGTCGACGATGGAAGACAGCGCCGGGATCTTCCGCTCCGGCGACTCGCTGACCAAAGGCGTCGATCGACTGGCCGAGTTGCAGCAACGACTCCAGCACGTCCGGCTTGGCGATGACACCAGGGTGTTCAACACCGAGCTGGTCGCGGCACTGGAGCTGGTGAACATGCTGGACATTGCCGAAACCATCCTGCTGTCCGCTCTGCAACGTGAGGAGTCGCGCGGAGCTCACCAGCGGACCGATTTCACCGCCCGCGACGATGAGCGCTTCCTCAATCACGCGCTGGCGTACCGCGACTCAGACGGTTTACCCAGAATCGAGCGCTCGCCGGTGACGATCACACGATGGCCACCCGGCGAACGGGTGTACGGAAGGTAGCCACAGATGGCGGACAGCATCCAGATGCAGGTGACGCGATACGACCCCGACCGGGACTCCGCGCCCACCATTGACCAGTACGACGTCCCACTGCGGAAGGACTGGGCGATCCTCGATGGGCTGAACTACATCAAGGACCACCTCGACGGCAGTCTGTCGTATCGGTGGTCGTGCCGGATGGGCATCTGTGGTAGCTGTGGGATGAACGTCGACGGTGAGCCGAAGCTGACGTGTGCCGCGTTCCTCACCGACTACGCGCCCGGGCCGATCCGAGTCGAGCC
>DASVEX010000269.1:0-3261 GCA_036380335.1 Propionibacteriaceae bacterium
CATGAGATCGCTCGGCAAGCTCAACAACGTATCGACGTGGCGCGTCGGCGCGACCAGGACATGACCCTTGAAGACCGGCCGGTGATCAAGAAAGGCGATTACCTGCTCGTCGCGCGCCACGACCGCAGCGTCGAGCTCGCCGCTGACGATCTGGCAGATCACATCGCTCACCGGAATGAGATTAGTGTCCCGCCGCGACGCGGTCGGTAATTGGGTTCGTTGTTGCCGGCGTGCTCCTGCATGCTGGACAGCGTGAGCCTGTCGAGCACCCCGCGCAGCACGCTGACCCGCCATCGTGAGAGGGGTCGTACTGACCGCGCCGACCTGTATGCCGTGCTAGACGCTGGCCTGATCTGCCATCTGGGATTGGTCCGGGACGGTGCGCCAGTCGTGCTGCCCACCGGCTATGGCCGTATCGACGACACTGTCTACCTGCACGGCTCCACCGGCGCGGGCTACCTGCGGGCCATTGACGGCGCTCAGATTTGCCTGACCGTCACCCATCTCGATGGGATTGTCTATGCCCGTTCGGTCTTTCAGCACTCGATGAACTATCGCAGCGCGGTTGTGCATGGCATCGCTCGCCACGTCACCGACCCGGACGAGAAATGGGCTGGGCTGGAAGCGATCGTGGAACAGCTCGCTCCAGGGTCGTGGACCTATACCCGGCAACCAGACCGGCGGGAACTTGCGGCGACCACAGTCACCGCCTTGAGCTTGGCGGAGGCCAGCGTCAAGCTTCGCAGCGGCCCGCCCAGCGACGATGCTGACGACATCGCCGCCGGGGACCGCTGGGTCGGCGTTCTGCCAGTTCACTCGGTCTTCGGTACGCCCGAGTCATGTCCGACGACGGTGCCTGTCGGCGAGCCCGTGCCGGAACATGTCACGAATCGGGAGCGTCCCAGACTTGGACAACTGTCTGCCGAGTGATCTTTCCGTCATGCAAACGAGCGATGGTCACGCAGACGACTCGGGTTCCGTCGGGATAGCGACAGCGCTGCGTGTAACCAAGCCCGTCGTCTGTGCTGACCAGGTCTTCGACGGAGTGCTCCATATTGCGGCCGCAGATGTCGCGATAGTAGGCGCTGATCTCCTCCAGCCCGCGGTAAGTAGCCGGAGCGGCGGGCGGGTTGTCACGATCAAGGATGGTCAGGACCGCGGTGTCGGCGTACCAGGCGGTGATCCCATCGGCATCCCGGGATTCGATGGCGTCTTTCAGGCTGGTGATGGTGCTCGTGATGGTTGTCATGTCAGTGGATTCCTTTCGCTGAGTTAGCTGATTCAGGGCCGGGCCTCGAAGATGAGGTTGACCGGAGATTCGCTGGCCACCCGAACGCGGCTAAAGCCGGCGTCGCGAAGCAGGTTGGTGAGGACGGTCGGGCCGGCCTGCGGTCCAAGGGCTCGTGCTCCGGGCTGGGCGAGCGAGCAGGGTGTGCAGATCAGGGTGGATCCGCCGTAGAAGACCCGCCCGATGGGGTTGAGATTTTCCTCAAGCCGATCATTGGCAAATGGTTCGACGAGTAGCAGGGTGCCGTCGTCCCGCAGTGCTCCGCGGACCGCGCGGGCGACGCTGGTCGGGTCGCCCATGTCATGTAGACAGTCGAACATGGCGACCAGGTCGTACGAGTTGGGCACCAGCTCGCTCGCATCCGCAACCTCAAAGCTGATGTTGCCCGAGACGCCAGCCTCGGCTGCGCGCCGTCGTGCCACTCGGATCGAACCCTCGTGGTAGTCGGTTCCGACGAAGGTCGATGCCGGGAAGGCCTGGGCCATCAGGATCGTGGAACTGCCGTGACCGCAACCCACATCGACGACCGTTGCGCCGGCCCCGAGCTTGTCGACGACGCCGGTCAAGGCGGGTAGCCAGCTCTCCACCAAGTTGGTGGCGTAGCCCGGTCGAAAGAATCGCTCGGTCCCCTCGAAGAGGTTGGGGTCGTGCTCGTGCCAGCCGAAACCTTCGCCCGTACGGAAGCCGTGCTCGATGTGTTCGAGGTCGCGCAGCGCGCCCAAGACGAGCTGCATGGCGCCAGCAAAGAATGCGGGGCTGTCTTCGATAGCTAGCGCTGCGGCCTGCTCGGGCGATAGTGAGAACGTTCCAGACTCCGGCTGATAGCTGAGATAACCGCCGGCCGCCTGGTTGGCCAGCCATGGGCGCACGTACGCGATCGCCGTGCCGGTCCGGCTTGCGAGCTGTTCGGCCGTGACAGGGTCGCCGTCTGCCATAGCTTTGTAAAGACCGAGCCGGTCGCCGAGCACGACCAACCCGGCGCTGACCGTGGCGCCCAAGTCTCCGATCATGCGGCCGATGAAGTCGTCGAGTACCGCGGAGTCGGGTTGGGCGAGCTGTGCAGTCGTCATGGAGACTCCTTTCTCGTGGCGGCGCCGATAGCGCCGGTGCTGGGATGGCGCCTTTTTGGCGCCTCGGTTCCTAGGCTTCGGATGCACCGTTCGATGACCGTCAAAGCAGCGTCAAAGCACCTGCTGTGCGGGTTTACGCTCAGAAGGTGCTGCGGTTGTGGCTATGCGGCCGACTCGCCGGCGAGCTGGATGGCGAAGCCGTGTCTATGCCAAGCAGTGGGCGCGCGCGAGCGCTCATCGGCTGGTTGGCCCTCCATCCTGGTCCGCATCCGCGCGCTGACGTCGCCACCCGGCTATGGCCGGAAACCTCAGAGGCGAGAGCCAATCTCCGCACCGCGATCTGGGCGGTTCGTCAGGCCTGGGGGGCGGCCGGAGTTCACCTTCACGCACAGCGGAACGTCATTGGTCTCACTCCGTCGGAAGTCTGGGTAGATGCAGTCGCCGATCCGCAGGTCGGTGAGCCACTGCCTGAAGGCGAATTGCTCCCCGAGTTGGATGATGACTGGCTCGACGCTGAGCGGGAACAGTATCGGCGGCGGCAGTTGACCAGGCTCGCCGGACTGGCGCGGAACGCCGAGGCCGCCGGGGACAATCTGGATGCGGCACGATGGGCGGCTGAGCGGTGCCGCCTGGCGCCGCTCGATGAGAGTGCCCATCGCGAACTGCTACGGCTCATGGGTACGAATGGGAACGTCGCCGCGGCGGTTCTCGAAGGGCGCCGTTTTGCTGAAAGGCTGCGCTCAGAACTCGGAGTGGATCCGTCCCCGGCCACCCGGGCGGCACAAGCAGCGTTGCAGGCGCCGGCCACCCAGCCCAGCCGGACACCGCTGTTTGGCCGATCCTCGGAGCTGCGCACTCTGCTCGACGTCTGGCGCGCGGCAGCCAGAGGTCGCGGTCAGGTGG
>DASVEX010000270.1:0-9859 GCA_036380335.1 Propionibacteriaceae bacterium
CAGGGCCATGAACACCCCGCCGAGGAAGTTGTTGAAGCACGAGAAGCCGATCAGAGCTAGCAGGCCCGGCACGCCACGTACGACCTGCAGTGTGCCGCGCAGATCGACCTTGTTTCCCGTTGCTTGCTGGTTGGCGTTCCCGGAGGCATCTGATGCCGCACCTTCGGGCCGATCCGGGACTCGCACGAAGGCTAGATGTGCAACGCTCAGTCCCAGCACTGTCATGCCCAGCAGCAAGACGTAGAACATGCCCCCGGCCGCTACAAGCAGACCGCTGATCACCGACGTCACGAGAAACGACACCCCTAAGGTGGTGCCCACGAGACCGTTGGCCTTGTCCCTGCGGTCCTCAGGAATCAATACGGTAACTAGGGTCTGCATCGCGATGGATCGGACGTTTCCAGTGATCACTCCGCACATGGCCAACACGATGAAGACCCACAACATCACGCTGGCTGGATTGCTGAAGGTCTGCTCAGCCGCCAGCTGATACAACGTGAACGCCACGGCGTAGAACATCGCGGAGACCACCGCCGAGACCTGCATTACGGTCTTCTTCCGGTAACGGTCCACCAGGCTGCCGAACCAGATTCCGCTGAGGGCCGTGGTCACCAAGAAGATGCCAGCGACCATTCCCGTTGCCAGCACCGACTTGGTTTCTAGGAAGACCCAAAACGTGATGGCGAACCACACCGTGAAGTTGATGACTGACACAAGCAGCGTGTTGACCAACAGGTGCACGAAGGTCCGATCCGCGCTCCGGCTGAGGTCAAGTGCACGCGTCTTGCTCGTGGGCATGAGTGAAGGCTCCTGTCGGTCGCTACTTCGAGTATTGACCCGAGAATTCCTCACGACTCATCGGCTTTCCATCAATCCCGTAGACTCGTCCTCTGGTCCCCCGTGTGGCGATAACTCACCCAACTCCCCCAGGGCTTGACGGCAGCAAGGGTAAGTGAGCTCTTTCGGGTACGCGGGGGACCGCTGCATTCTGGGTACGCGGGGACCGGTGCGTTTCGCCGCACAAGGCTACGAAAAATTGCGAACTCAGCTACTTGAGCCCTTTATTCGTGGCCTGGTGCGGAGAGACGTTCTGATCGTGAAGGAGCGAGACCCAACCGGGCCATCAGACTCATGGCGTCGTACGGCGCGCGTACTTTCGCATCGTTGTCGCAATAGACATAGACGTCACAACCTTGCTCGGTCCACGATGTGATCTTGGCTGCCCATGCGTCCAGCTGCTGGTCGCTGTACCCGCTGGCGTAGAGCTGATCATGACCGTGCAACCGGACATACATCAGGTCGGTGGTGATCTCGGTGATGAACGGCCACTGTCCCGGGTTGTCGGCAACCACCAACGCGATCTTGTGCCGCCGCAGCAGCTCGTAGAATTCCGGCTTACGGAAGCTCTCATGGCGCACTTCGATGGCGTGCCGTAGTTGCTGCCGGGGGTGCGCGGCCTTGATCAGGGCATGATCATCAGACACCCGTTGATCATGGTTTGCCGCGATCGCTGCGGCCGAACCCGCAGTCCGTGGCAGTTGTGTACAGAATGCGTCGATCCGTTCCGCGTCAAAGCCAAGGTTCGGCGGCAGCTGCCACAGTACGGGGCCCAGTTTTTGATCAAGGGCGAGCACGCCGGAGGCGAAGAAGTTGGCCAGCGGAGTCTCCACACCACTCAGTTTCTTCATGTGCGTGATGAACCGCCCACCCTTGACGGCAAAGACGAAATCATCTGGCACGGAGGCCGCCCATGCCGCAAAGCTGGTACGGCGCTGCAGAGCATAGAAACTGCCATTGATCTCGACCGAGTTCATTCGCTCGGCCACGTAAGCCAACTCCTGGCGCTGCGGCAGCCCGGGCGGATAGAACTCTCCCCGCCAGGGCGGATATGTCCAACCTGAAATGCCGATGCGAACCGTCACAGCCGTACGCCGTAGCGGGCCAAGATCGAGGTGAGGACCGGGACTCCGCCATCTCGTGCGAAGAGCTCGCTGTGGATACCGAGTTCGCTCGCGCCGGCGACGTTGCAATCATGATCATCGATGAAAAGAACACGATGCGGTGGCACGTTGATGCGGTCCATGATCGCCTGGAAGTAGCCGGCCTCAGGTTTGGCAAACCCAAGCTCATAAGAATAGAACTGCTCGTCGAAGATCGTCTCGAAGCCAAGTGAGCTGCGCATGTACGCACCCCGCAGGTTTTGTTGGTTGGTCGCAAGTGCACAACGCAGTCCTTGATCACGAACCGCGCGTACCGCCGCCAGCATGGGCTCCCGGACCTCGATCCAGAAATGCTGATCAATGACGTCTTCAAGTGGCGCATCGATCTGGAACCGTTTGAGCACTGCGCGCATCGCCGTTCCGAAGTCGTTGCCAGTGAGGCAGGACATGTCCGCCTCGGCGATCGCCAGCAGGAACTCATCGGCTTTCGAACCGCCCCACGTGCTCAGCTCCTCGAACCAGCCGTCGCGAGAAGCCTGGATTACGCCATCGGCATCAAAGAGCACCCAATCGAGGTCCACGGCAGCGCAGCCTAGCTCGAACCGAGACTCCCTTCCCGGCGTTTCTCCGCACAAGGCCACGTCTGCGATCCGATTCGCGTCGTTCGTGCCTCATTCGCGACCTTGTGCGGAAAGACGTGCCCCGTCATCGTTGAATCAGCTCGCATCCGATCCCGGCTGTCACCATCCGGGCATAAAGTGCTTGGGTGGAAGACGCCGGGTCGGACGACCTGCGGCTAGCTGAGGCCGGGTCGGATCAACCAGACCAGATCGAGCACACCCAAGATGAGGCTTTGTTCGACGGTCCCGGCACGAGCAGGTCCGGGGCTGCGCCGCTCGCGCTCTATCGGCGCTACCGTCCCGACACGTTCGCCGAGGTTATCGGCCAAGATCACGTCACCGAGCCTCTACAACGCGCCTTGACCAACAACCGGGTCAACCACGCCTACCTGTTTTCAGGACCTCGAGGCTGTGGCAAGACCACTTCGGCCCGGATCCTCGCCCGCGCCCTGAACTGCGATAAGGGTCCACGCGCCGTGCCCTGCGGGGAATGCCGGTCCTGCCGTGACTTGGCGCGTAACGGACCCGGCAGCATCGACGTTATCGAGATCGACGCGGCCAGCCACGGCGGAGTTGATGACGCCCGGGACCTGCGAGAGCGGGCGTTCTTCGCTCCAGTCAGCAGCCGTTTCAAGATCTACATCGTTGACGAGGCGCACATGGTGACGACGGCAGGCTTCAACGCGCTGCTGAAGGTTGTCGAGGAGCCGCCGCCGCACGTCAAGTTCGTTTTCGCCACTACCGAGCCCGACAAGGTCATTTCGACGATCCGGTCGCGCACTCATCACTATCCGTTCCGGCTGGTGCCACCCCGCTTGCTGACCGAATACCTGGCCAAGCTCTGTGACGCAGAGGGCATCGCGGTTGAGGCGGCTGTGCTGCCACTGGTGGTACGTGCCGGGGGAGGCTCGGTACGCGACTCGCTCTCGGTGCTTGATCAGCTGCTCGGCGGCGCGAATGAAGCTGGCGTGTCTTATCGGCAGGCCGCGGCGCTGCTGGGCTATACGCCGGACTCTCTGCTCGACGAGTTCATAGACGCCTTCGCGGCCGGTGATGCCGGCGGCGTCTTTGCCTGTGTCGACAAGGTGATTGAGGTCGGCCAGGATCCGCGCCGCTTCGCGGAGGATCTGCTGCGCCGGCTCCGTGACCTGCTGATCGTCGCCGCAGTCCCGGATGCGCTGACGTCCGGCCTCGTTGATGTGGCCCCTGACCAGGCAGAACGCCTCAGCTCACAAGCCGCGTCTCTTGGCGCCGGCGAGTTGACTCGCGCGGCCGAGGTGATTGCCACCGGACTCACAGAGATGCGCGGCACCACCGCTCCCAGGCTGCATCTGGAATTGATGTGCGCGCGGGTGCTGCTGCCTGGTGCTGACGTTGATGATCGCGGCCTGCACGCGCGACTTGATCGCTTGGAGCGGCGCATCGGCGTCACCGAAGGAGCACCCGCGCGGGCTCCGACAAGCTCACCCTCCATATCCGTGCCCGCTGAGCCTGCTGATGAGCCACCATCTAAGCCAGCCTCGCCCGCAAGCCCCGAGCCTGCTGATCTGCGCCCTGAGCCCTTCGACAAGCTCAGGACGGCGCCTGTCGAAGGGCCGGCCGAGCGACCTGCGGCAAGCTCAGCATCCTCGCCAACCAGCCCTGCGGAGCTCACCCAACTCACGGTCAGCGACGTACGCCGACTCTGGCCGGAGGTGCTCGAGGAGGTCAAGGGTAAGCGCCGGTTCACCTGGATCCTGCTCAGCCAGAATGCTCAGGTTGCCGAAATCCGCAACGGCACTTTGCTGTTGGCAATGTCCAACGCGGGTGCGCGTGACAGCTTCGCGCGTGGCGGCAGTGAAGATGTGCTGCGCGAGGCCATGGTCGTGGTGATGGGCGCGGATTTCGCCGTTGAGACGATGGTGGATCCGAGTGCCGCACCCGCAACCGGGGCACCGCGTACGCCCCCGCCCGGCGAGGCGCCCGACGCCGCAACACCAGCACCTCATGCTTCGAGAGCCCGCGCCGCCAATGGCGTAGGAATTGCCGCGGCGGAGGATCCGGATACGGTCGCGAGCCGCGACGACAGTGACCTCGAGGAGGATGCGGAGTCGCAGACCGAACTGCTCGCGCGTCATCTCGGCGCGGAGATCATCGCTGAGGAGGATCACGGCGCATAGGCTGGGGCGCGCGAGCACCTCCACCCGAAAGGCCCGCGATGATTCCCGAAGGCGACATGTCCGGACTGCTGGCCCAGGCTCAGGCGATGCAAGAACAGTTGATCAACGCCCAGCAGGAGCTAGCCGACATGCAGATCGAGGGCTCTGCCGGCGGCGGCCTGGTCACCGCGACAGTCTCCGGCGCCAATGAGCTGCTGGGGTTGGTGATCAAGCCCGAAGCGGTCGACCCGAGCGACACCGAGACCTTGGCCGACCTCATCGTTGCTGCGATACGAGACGCCACCAACAAGGCCCAAGCCGTCGCCGCCAGCAAGCTTGGCCCCTTGGCTGGTGGGCTGGGCTTGGGCGGCGGATTGCCGTTCTGACAGGTTCATCATGTACGAGGGCCCGGTCCAGGATCTGATCGACGAGCTCGGGCGACTGCCCGGGATCGGGCCGAAGAGTGCCCAGCGGTTGGCCTTCCATATCCTCGCTGCGGATCCGGATGACGTGATGCGGCTCGCCGCCATACTCAAAAAGGTCAAGGACACCGTCAAGTTCTGCGAGATCTGTTTCAACGTCTCCGAGGACACCCAATGCCGAATCTGTCGCGACCCACGCCGAGACGAGACCACCATCTGTGTCGTCGAGGAGGCGAAGGATGTGGTGGCTGTGGAGCGTACCCGGGAGTTTCGCGGCCGCTACCACGTCCTGGGTGGTGCGATCAGCCCGATTGACGGGATCGGCCCGGCTGACCTGAAGATTCGTGAGCTGTGCCTGCGGCTCGCCGATGGCACAGTGACCGAAGTGATCTTGGCTACGGATCCAAATCTTGAAGGGGAGGCGACGGCTACCTATCTCAGTCGTCTCCTGCTGCCGATGGGTGTCAAGGTCAGCCGGCTCGCGAGCGGCTTGCCGGTTGGTGGTGATCTTGAGTACGCCGACGAGGTCACGCTCGGACGGGCGTTCGAGGGTCGCCGCTACGTCGACGCCTAAGACTCCAACCCACGCCCACTTCACGCAGGAAACCGGTCACGGATCACGCTGGTAAATCGATCCAGCACGGTTGGAAGTGACCGGTTTCCAAAGAAACTGCCCCCGAAGTCAGACCGCGACGTAGCCGTCCTCGGTGTGAAAGACGCCGAGTTTCTCGCAGGCCTCGTTCAAGATCCGCTGTACGGCGAGGGTGTCCGAGAGCGGCATGATCACGCTCTCGGTGCGGCCGGCGCGTAACGCCTCGGTCACCTCTATGAGCTCGTGGGAGTAGCCGGTGCCCAGCGGTGGCCGAACGATCGTCTCCGGCTCGTGGCCACTGCGTTGCAGGACGATGCGATGTGGGTGGTGAAACCTCGGCGGCACATCAATCCAGCCTTTCGTTCCATGGATCCGTGCAGCCCCTGGCGTCTGGTGATTCAGCGAGATCAGCAGCGTCGCGACCCGGCCGTCGTCATAGCCCAGCAGCAATCCAGCCTCAGCATCGACACCGGTGGGTGTCAATGACCCGCTTACGGCTAATCGATCCGGTGCGCCCAGAACGTACTGCGCGAACGATACGACGTAGACGCCGAGATCGAGCATCCCGCCGCCACCCTGTGCCGGGTCGAAGAGCCGATCCGCCGGATCGTAGGGCCGGTCCACGCCAAGATCAGCTTGTACTTGCCGGACCTCACCAATCGCGCCGTCGTCGACCAGCGCCCGAGCAGCGACAATGGCCGGCTGGAACCGGGTCCACATTGCCTCCATGGCAAAAACCTCACGACCATGAGCAGCCGCGATGATCTGCTCAGCGCCCGCCACCGTTGCCGTGAAGGTCTTCTCCACGAGCACGGCTTTGCCCGCAGCGATAGCGGCGAGCGCAATGGCGTGATGTTGCGGATGCGGCGTGGAGATATAGACCGCATCGACGTCCGGGTCGTTCATGATCTCCTGATATGAGCCGTACGCACGTGCCAGGCCGTGCTCGCTGGCGAAGGCCTGGGCCCGTGCGAGGGACCGGCTGGCGACTGCCAGGGCTTGGGCACCGGGGACGTACGGAAAGTCCTTGATCACTTGGGACGCGATGCGACCCGGTCCGATGATGCCCCACTGAATCAGCTGCGAATCGATCATCCGCGGCGGCCTTGCCGCTGCTGCCGCATGCTACCGACGACCGAGGAGATGATGATCGGGATGAAGATCAACCACCAGTGGCTCCAGCTGGTGGCGAAGCAGAACAGGATCACTGCGGGCCAGGATGCGGCGGCCACGACAGAGAGTACGGTGTCGGTCTTGCTGCGCTCGGGTGGTGCCGGCGGTGCATGGTGGGCGATCTCAGGGCTGGCGGCGGGGGTGCGCTGCCAGGGCGGGATTTCGAAGGAATGCTGCTGCTGGCGCTGCTGCCAGGGTGGCTGTTGAAATGTTGCGCGATTGTTGGTCGATGCCGGCCGGGGCTCCGGCAGATCCTCGAACAAGGCAGCGAGCTCTGAGGCAGTCCGGGCCTTCAGTGCTCGGCTCATCCGGTCGTCGAACTCCGCTGTATCGATGCGTCCCTGCGCCATGTGCTCCTGCAAAAAAGCGACCGCCTGGTCACGATCGGTATCGCCGATGCGAGGTTCCACGGGTCGCCTTTCCTGCTCGGCAGGCTGGTGCTGAGGCGCCTCAGCGGGCTCCGGCTCGGGCGTGGACGGCTCATTCACAACCCCCAGTATCCTCGGCCGAGCATAAAGAGACTTGGGTTCCTCGGCACTAGACTCTCGGCGTGGAAGTGGAGCCGCTGTGGGTCGCGTAGTGCAAAAGTATGGCGGCTCATCTGTTGCCGATGCTGACAGCATCAAGCGGGTCGCCAAGCGGATTGTCGCCACCAAGCGCCAGGGCCTCGACGTCGTCGTGGTGATCTCGGCAATGGGCGACACCACCGACGAACTCATGGGGCTGGCCCTCCAAGTCTCACCCCTGCCGCCTCCTCGCGAACTGGACATGCTGCTGACTGCCGGCGAGCGGATGAGTGCCGCGCTGCTCGCTATGGCGATCCATGACCAGGGCATGCACGCCCGCTCCTTGACCGGCTCGCAAGCCGGCATCATCACCACCGGAACGCACGGAAACGCCCGGATCATCGACATCACGCCGGGCCGCATCACTTCTGCCCTGGACCGCAACGACATCGTGATCGTGGCTGGCTTCCAAGGGGTTGCCCAAGACACCAAGGACGTCACGACCCTAGGCCGCGGAGCATCTGACACGACGGCCGTGGCGCTCGCCGCCGCGCTGGGCGCCGACCACTGCGAGATCTATACCGATGTCGACGGGGTCTACACCGCTGATCCGCGGATCGTGTCGTGCGCTCGTCTCATTCCCGAGATCAGCTACGAGGAAATGATGGAGATGGCGGCCTGTGGCGCCAAGATCTTGCATCTGCGCTGCGTTGAGTACGCGCGGCGGGAGAACGTTCGTGTGCACGTCCGGTCCTCGTTTTCCGACAAGGGCGGTACCTGGGTGCAAGAGCCGAAGGACGGAAACCCCATGGAGCAGGCGATCATCTCCGGAGTCGTCCATGATCGCAGTGAGGCCAAGATCACCATCGTCGGTGTGCCGGATCGGGTCGGTGAGGCCGCACGAATCTTTACCGCGGTCGCCGCAACCGAGATCAACATCGACATGATCGTGCAGAACGTGTCCGCAGTCGAAACCTCGCGTACCGATATCTCTTTCACCTTGACCAAGACCGACGGCCCGACGGCCATGGCGACGCTTGATGCGCTGAAGAGCGAGGTCGGCTTCGAAGATGTGCTCTACGACGACCGGATCGGAAAGGTCTCAGTGATCGGCGTGGGTATGCGATCGCATCCCGGAGTCACTGCGAAGTTCTTCTCGGCGCTGGCTGATGTTGGCGTAAACATTGAAATGATCTCTACATCGGAGATCAGAATATCCGTGGTAGTTGATCAGGATGATGTTGATCGCGCGGTCGTTGCCGCACATACCGCGCTAGGCCTGGATACCGGTGAAGAGGCTGTGGTGTACGCCGGGACGGGCCGCTGAGCATTGCACCCAACGCGCCGGCTCACGCTGTGTGAGTCAGTTGCAACCAACGTTATCCACTCTGACGGTGACCCTGCTCAAGCCGTTGTACGGCGCGTAGGAGCCAGAGGCGGAGACGCACCGGTTGTAGGTGTCGTCCAGGTAGACGCCGGTCACCCGGGTCACATGCGGGGCGATGGTGCGCTCTGCGGACTCAGGCCATGCTCTGCCACCGTAATCGCTGAACCAGATCCTGGCTGTCATCCGACCCTGCATTCTGCCAGGCCAGTCACGGCGGGTGACAACAACACAGTTCCGATCATTGTGCACGGCGCTGAAGTAGATCTTGACATTGACGCTGCCATTGCTCGTGGTATTGGTCTTGCTTGCGATCACTTTGCCTGAGCAGCGGGAGAGTGGGCCGGTTGGGATATTGCTGGTGTCGGTTTGCGCCGGTTGATTCGGTGGCGCGGGCGTTGTCGTATATGTCGGCGTCGTTGGGTTGGTGGTGGACCCGGAGGTCGCGCTACTACTCCCGGCCGCGTATGCGCTCCGGCCCAGGATAAGAAAGAACATGATAATGCCGAATGCGGAGTCTGTAGCGTCGTCAGCCATGCTTTGCCTCGATCAAATGTCCGTGCACAACACTTGTTAACCATCGCTTGGGCAAATCAAACCTCGAGCAAACAATTGCCAACCGTGCATTGATTCGATCAATACGTCGTGCAAAACCACTTTGATCATGGATGGCGATCACGCACGGTGTCAAGTGCGAGGGTCTCGATCGGCCATTGCTGATACGGTGACGTTACCCCCAGCACCGATCTAGCTGATCATGAATTGTCGCGGTCCAGCCCCTTGCAGGGCAGAAAGCTGGGTGCTGCTAGGGCTTGCCGGCCGATGCGACGCGGGCGCCGGCAACGAGAAGGACGGGTGCCGAAATGACACTCTTCTGTTGATCACCGTCTTCTCCAGTGATGCGACCCAACATCCAGCACATTTCTTTCGGGCTCAGCACGGTAGCGCGCGATCCGGTGTCTGATTGCTCGCTCCGCTCGCTGCGGATCGCGTTGGGGAGCTGCCTACTTCGTCGTCACTCGCAGACGATAAAGCGTGTCCGCTCGTTCCTCCTCAGCACGGCAGCGCGCGATCCGGTGTCTGA
>DASVEX010000271.1:0-21210 GCA_036380335.1 Propionibacteriaceae bacterium
GGTGCTTCTCTGGGATCAACGACGACGGCTCGCGGATCATCTCCGGCCTGGGTGAGTGAGGGTCCCGCCCTGACGTAGGACTCTTCGCCGGCGTAGTCGGGATCGATCCAGGAGAGCGAGTCGAGCGGCAGGCGCGATCCGGCTGGCGTATCGCCGGGAACAAGAACCAGCCGACCGCGTCGGGTCTTCCATGCCGGACTCGCCCATCCTTCGCCAAACCACGAAGGAATCAACGGCAGCACCCACGCTGCCACTTCGACCTCTGCACCATCCAACGTGCTTACGAGTTCTGGATCGGGCTGTTCCGGATCGAACGCCGGCCGCGGGCCGATCGGCTGGCTCAGGTCTGCAGCCAGTTGTGCCAGCGGATCTTCGAAGGCCGGCTGCAGCTGCTCGTCGGGAAGTCCGAAG
Source organism: Propionibacteriaceae bacterium (assembly GCA_036380335.1). GTDB lineage: Bacteria > Actinomycetota > Actinomycetes > Propionibacteriales > Propionibacteriaceae > Microlunatus. The sequence continues at coordinate 412 of DASVEX010000271.1, forward strand.
GTGGCCGTCATGGCTCTGGCCAGCTGCTCGGCCGCGGCGGCCGCGTCTGGATCTGCCTGGGCGGCATCCAGTGGATTGGCGAGCAGCGCCGGGTCACTCCATAACTGCTCGCCGTCGCATCGCCAGATGAGGCCGATCTGCCAACGAGGCAGCCGCTCACCGGGATACCACTTGCCCTCGCCGCGCTGGACCAGCCCGCCCTTGGCGTAGCGGTCCTGCAGCGCTGCCGCCAGGCGATTCGCCAGCTCGCGCTTCTCGGGACCATCGGCGGTGATCGTCCACTGCGCCGATGTCATGTCTTCGGCAGAGACGAACGTCGGCTCGCCGCCCATGGTGAGCTCAAGACCCGCTGCCTGCAGTCGCTGGTCAACAGCCTCACCGAGATGCTGAATGCGATCGACCTGAGTGGCGGTATAAGGCAACGTCATGCGCAGTTCCTGCTGTACACGCCGGACCTGGTTGGCGAACTCCATCCTCGTTTCGGAGGGCTCGGTCGCCCCGGTGATTGCGGCCGCAGAAGCCGGGTGCGGCGTGGCTGCGAGCGGAATGTGCCCCTCGCCGGCGAACAGAGCCGACGTGGGATCAAGCCCGATCCAGCCAGCTCCAGGGAGGTACACCTCGGCCCAGGCATGCAGGTCGGTGAAGTCCTCCGTCGGGCCGCTCGGCCCATCCAGACTCGGTTGATCAGCGGCGAGCTGGACCAGGTATCCGGAGACGAATCGAGCCGCGAGCCCGCGATGCCGCAGCGCGTTCACCAGCAGCCAGGACGAGTCCCGACAGGAGCCAATCTGCCGGGTGAGTGTCTCGTCAGGGGTCTGAACGCCGGCTTCCATCCGGGTGGAATAGGCGATATCGCCAAAGACGGCGGCATTCAGGGCAGCGAGAAATTGAACCGTCGGTTGGTGATTTGTCGGCGGGCCGCTGCCGGTGATCCACTCATCAAAGATCGGACCGCGTGCTGAGACTGGGATATCTAGATACGGCTTCAGATCAGCGGCGAGCTCGCCGGGATACCGGAACGGGTAATTCTGTGCATACCCCTCGATGAAGAAGTCGAACGGATTGATCGCGCGCATGTCGGCCACCATGCCGACGGTGATCTCCAGCTCGCTGGCTCTGCCGGGAAAGACCACACGGGCCACATAGTTGCCGAAGGGGTCCTGCTGCCAGTTGATGAAGTGGTCAGCTGGGGAAATGGTCAGCGAATAGGCCTCGATGGGCGTACGCGCGTGCGGCGCAGGACGAAGCCGAATGACGTGCGGCCCGATCGCGATCGGCCGGTCGAACCGGTAAGTCGTACGGTGCTCGAGCGCGATCTTCATCTAGTAAACGGGTACTGATCTAGTACCGGTAGTGATCGGACTTGTACGGCCCGGCCACGTCGACGCCCAAGTAGGCAGCTTGCTTGGGCGTGAGCTCGGTCAAGTTGACGCCCAGCGCATCCAGGTGCAGCCGAGCGACGGCCTCGTCGAGATGCTTGGGCAGCGTGTACACCCCGAGCGGATACTCCTCGGGCCTGGTGAAGAGCTCGATCTGGGCAAGCACCTGATTGGTGAAGGAGTTGCTCATCACGAAGCTGGGGTGCCCGGTCGCATTGCCTAGGTTCATCAGCCGACCTTCGCTAAGCACGATGATGCTGTGGGTCTCCCCCGGCTCGGCTCCGTCGGGACGCGGTTCGACGCCGTTCTCCGCGAACTGCCACTCGTCCACCTGCGGCTTGATGTTGATCTTGGTAGCGGTGGGCAACGCTGCCAGGCCGGCGATATCGATCTCATTGTCGAAGTGACCGATGTTGCACACGATCGCCTGGTGCTTCATGCGTTGCATCTGATCGGCGGTGATGACGTCGCGGCAGCCGGTTGCGGTGACGTAGATGTCGGCGATGTCGAGGACGTCCTCCAGCCTGGTCACCTGGAAGCCGTCCATTGCTGCCTGCAGCGCGCAGATCGGGTCAACCTCGGTGATGATCACTCGGGCACCTTGGCCGCGAAGTGACTCCGCGCACCCCTTGCCGACATCGCCGTACCCACAGACAACCGCGACCTTGCCACCGATCAAGACATCGGTGGCGCGGTTGAGGCCATCGATCAGCGAATGGCGAACGCCGTACTTGTTGTCGAATTTCGACTTGGTCACCGAGTCATTGACGTTGATGGCAGGGAACAGCAGTGTTCCGGCGCGCATCATCTCGTACAGCCGGTGGACACCAGTGGTGGTCTCCTCGGTCACACCCTTGATGGCGTTCGCGACCTCGATCCACGACCGCCCCTCGGCCAGCGTCTGGCGTAACAGCTCCAGAAACACGCGCCATTCGGCAGAGTCCTCCTCTCCTGCCTCTGGCACCTCGCCGGCTTTCTCCGCCTCTGCGCCCTTGTGTACGAGCATCGTGGCGTCGCCACCGTCGTCGAGGATCATGTTGGCCAGCTCGTCGTCCGGCCAGCTGAGGATCTGGTTCGTGCACCACCAGTACTCCTCCAAGGTCTCGCCCTTCCAGGCAAAGACCGGTACGCCCTTCGGGTCCTCCGGCGTGCCGTCCGGCCCGACCACCGCAGCGGCGGCTGCATGGTCCTGAGTGGAAAAGATGTTGCAGCTCGCCCACCGAACCTCAGCGCCCAAGGCCACGAGGGTCTCGATCAGAACCGCAGTCTGCACGGTCATGTGCAAAGATCCGGCGATCTTTGCCCCAGTGAGCGGCTTGGAGTCGGCATACTCCGCGCGCATGGCCATCAGCCCCGGCATCTCGTGCTCGGCAAGGCTGATCTCCTTGCGGCCAAAGTCGGCGAGGGTCAGATCGGCAACGCGAAAATCCATAGACGGAAGCCTAGGGGAGGCATCCCACATCCAAGGAATCGCAGCTGCGCTGAACGGGCGGGCTCGCCCGAACGAGCCGACACCACCGCCTCACCGGATCTCGGGAGGCTGCGTCTTCCAGCACAGCAGTCGAAACGACCGCCCCAGACACTTCAGAGGGGTACATCTTCCAACGCAGCCGTCAAAACATGCCCGCGACTGGGCGTAGTCAGACCCCCTGCAGCTAATGGCTGGGCGTAGCGGGCGGCTCCGGTCGCGCGGCTGGCACATAGTTCGGGTCGTAAATATCTGGCTCCAGGTAGAGCGCGGTCACCATAGGCTCGGCTTCGCGAATGTTGCTCTCGGCGCGATCGATCGTTTCGGTCACTTCTTGCGCCGAATCGCAGGGGACGACGGCGATCTTGGCCGCGACCAGCACCTCTTCCGGACCGAGATGCAGTGTCTTCATGTGAATGATCCGCTCAATGCCCGGGGTGTTGGTCAGCGCTTGCTCTATGCGACCAACGGCCTCCGGGCTCGCTGCCTCGCCCAGCAGCAGGCTCTTGGTCTCCACAGCGAGCGTGATTGCGACGGCGACCAGCAGCAAACCGATCATTGCCGTGCCGATCACGTCGAAGATGCCATTGTGAGTCAGCAACGTCATGCCGACACCGAACAGCGCAAAGACCAATCCCACCAATGCGGCGAAGTCCTCGAGCAGGATCACCGGAAGTTCGGGTGCCTTGGCGGCGCGGATGAACTTGCTCCAACGCTGTTTACCGCGAGTCTTGTTGGACTCCCGGATCGCCGTTCGGAAGGAAAAGCTCTCGGCGATGATCGCGGCCACCAAGATGACGATTGGAACCCACCACCAGCGGCTCTCCAGCAGCTCGTTCGGATGCCCTTCGGCGATCTCGTGCCACTTGTGATACGCCTCGTACAACGCGAACAGGCCGCCGACGCTGAACAAGACCACGGAGACGATGAAGCCGAAAACGTAGCGCTCCCGGCCGTAGCCGAACGGATGCTGCGCGGTGGCACCCCGTTTTGAACGCCGGCCGCCAACCAGCAGCAGCACCTGGTTGCCCGAGTCGGCAACGGAGTGGATCGCCTCCGCGAGCATTGATGAGGCTCCGGTCAGTGCCCAGGCCGCGAACTTGGTCACCGCGATGAACGCATTGGCGAGCAAGGCGGCGATGACTGCCCTTGTCCCACCCTCGGCGCTCACAGGGCAAATCCTGCCAGAGCCGGGTCTGTGGGCTCGAGGTCACTCCCGGAAATCCGTCGTAACCTCCAGCCGCCGCTGCCACATCGCGACCGATGCCGCGGTGGCTCCTGGCCAGCGACGTACGAAGCCAAGGGCCCATCGGCATTTCTCGAGCATTGCGGTATGCCGCTGCAGCCAGGTCGGCCGGCTTCCGTAGCCCTGGAACATCGTGCCCAAGGAGTCAGCCAGCTGCGGATGGTGGGTCCTGATGATCCACTCCGCCCACGCCAGGTCCTCCACCGGGTCTCCAAGATGGGCGAATTCCCAGTCAACGACGGCCGCCGGCTGCAGCGTTGTGGCGTCAAACACCATGTTCTGCGGGCCGAAATCGCCATGCACCAAGACCGCGCCGCCGCCGGTCTCGTACGCTGCGCTGACGTCAAGCCCGTGTAACGCGCGACCGGCGCGACCCACGGCAAAGAGCACGTCGTCAGGCCGCTGCTCCAAGATTTCTTGGCCAGGCACGCCAGGCACGAAGCTGAGCGTGAGCTGCGAATCGTCCTGCCCGATCGCCGCGGGAACCGGAAAGCGGCCAGCTAGCGCTGTCAGTGCCCTGACCTCGGCATCGCGTCGCAAGCCAGCGTCAGGTCCCGCGTACCGCTTGATCACTCGGCCGCCCTCGAGCGTCGTGAGATTGGTGTAGCCGTGCGGCAGCCGCTCGGGTTGCTGGGGCGCGCGAATCACCGATCGACGTTGCGGCCAAGACCAACAGCCAGATAGACGGCAGCAAACATTCCGCTCTGCAGCAGCGTGGCGTATCGCTCGACGTCGGAGCCGGACCAGTGCGCGATCGGGCAGACGCGTACATCGTTGCGTTCGGCTGCTGCGACGAGTCGTTGATGATCGGAACGGATCAGGCTCTCGGTGTTTCCGTCGTCCAGCAGCACCAGAGTCGGTCGTCGGTCAACTGATATCTGGTCCTCGAATGGGTCAGCAAATGGATCGCTAGGTGCAGTGGACTCCAAGATCGGCAACAGCGCCTCGGCGTCGGCTGCGAGGGCGGCACGTCCGCTGGCCGCTCTCAGCGCTTCGGCAATCCGGCGGCTGGCCCGCGCGGCGAGCACCGAGCCGCCCCAGACGAGCGGCTGGGACTCGGCCAGACCCATCGCGAGATCCTTGGCGGGGTTCTCCGAAACGTCGGCAAACGGCGAGCAATCCTCGGCGACAAGGTCCATGGCGTCGGCAACCAGTGCTGGATGAACCTCGGGCCCGAGCTGCATCTTGTGCAAGCCGTCCAAGACCACGATCGCCGCGGCAAGCGGGTCTGCGGTGGCTGTCGGCAGCATGATCGTAGACCGAGAGGCCGCGTGTTCAGCGATCATGGACGGCCGGGGACAAGCGATCAGCAGCTGGCTGCCCCGGCGTACCGCCTCGTGCACCGTGGCGATCACGCCAGCAGGCGCACGTTCGCTTGCCATCACAACCACCAGGTCGAGCGCTCCGACCCACCCGGGCAGACCGTGGGTTGGCCAAGCCACGAACGGTACGGGGCAGACCGGCTCGAGCATTGCCCGGATGAAGCGTGCCTCAGTTCCGGCGGCGATCACTGCTCGCGGGCGTGGCAGCCCGCGCAACTGATTGATCGGCTCCGCCGAGTCAGCGGTCTCCCGGCGCACCCGGGCTCCAGCTTCGGCAAGTCGGCGCAGGATGACATCGGCTCCGGCCAGCGCCTTTTCATCATCCAGCCAGGAGTCGTTGAATACCGACATCACCTTTTCGGTTGGCTGTCCGCGCGACCAGCACGGGAGTCGGGGCGGCGGGCCTCCTCGATCAGCAGTACGGGGATCTGTTGTCGTACCGGGTAGGCCAGCCCACAATCGGCAGCCAGGCAGACCAGCTCGTCACGTTCATGATCAACGGCAAGTGCTCCATGGCAGTTGGGACAGGCCAGAATCTCCAGCAGCTCCGGCGCCAGTTCGACTGCCATGCTCTTTCCCTCCTCGAGTCCGGCTGTTAAGCGCGGATCAAACCTAGCGTTTCGTCGCGCAAAGTCTCCATAGTTTCGGCATTGGCGGCTTCGACATTGAGCCTGAGCAGGGGCTCGGTATTACTTGGGCGTACGTTGACCCACCAGTCTGGGCCAGAGATGGTCAGCCCGTCGATTCGATCTTGCTCCCCGCGACCGGCGAAGGCTGTCGCCACCCGGTCCATGATCATCTGCTGATCCTCGACCTGGCTGTTGATCTCGCCGGAAGCGGCGTAGCGGTCGAACCGAGCCACCAGTTGCGACAACGGGCGGTCGGCATGGCCGACCGCTGCGAGCACGTGCAGAGCGGCGAGCATGCCGGTGTCGGCTCCCCAGAAGTCGCGGAAGTAGTAGTGAGCGGAGTGTTCGCCGCCGAAGATCGCGTTGTGTTCGGCCATGGCGGCCTTGACGAAGGTATGACCAACTCTGGTGATGACGATCGTGCCGCCCGCTGCCTGCACAACCTCAGGCACGATCCGGGAGGTGATCTTGTTACAGACGACGGTGGCACCCGGTTCCCGGGCCAGTTCGTGAGTGGCGATCATCGCCGTCACGATGGAAGGGCTGACGACGGTGCCGCGTTCGTCGATGATGAAGCAACGATCTGCATCGCCATCGAAGACCAGAGCAAGATCAGCACCCCGGTCGCGGACGGCGGCCTGCGCGTCACGGAGATTCTCCGGCTCGAGTGGGTTGGGTGGGTGATTGGGAAAGCTGCCATCCAGCTCGGTGAACAGGCCGATCAACTCAAGATCATCACGATTGAGCACGACCGGAGAGGTGTAACCGGCCATGCCGTTGCCGGCGTCAACCACGACCCGGAGCGGCCGGATGCCCGTCAGGTCAACGAGGGAATGCAGATGTTCCGCGTACGCGGGCAGCACGTCCCGAGCGATGCGCTTTCCAGGTGTCTCGGCTGGGATCGGTTCCGCTGCGCTCGCGCGTTGAGCGATATCGGCGAGGTTGGCTGAGGTGATCGGCTTCGCGCCCGCCAGACAGAACTTGATCCCGTTGTATTCCGCGGGATTGTGGCTTGCGGTGAACATGGCACCCGGAAGATCGAGCCAGCCGGAGGCGAACCACAACTGATCAGTGCTCGACAGCCCGATGTCGATCACTTCGACTCCGCGGCTCAGCACGCCATCGATGAACGCACCCACCATCAGCGGTCCGCTGACTCGCATGTCGCGACCGACAACCAGCGCGCCCGCGCCTTTGTGGAGGTCGAGCACATCAACCGAAGCGGCCCCGATGGCGTACGCTCCGGACGCGTCCCACTCCGGGTCTGGGCCTTCGGTGATTCCGCGAATGTCGTTAGCTTTGAAGATCCCCCGCTTGATCATTGAATGAGGATCCTAGACCGTCAGGTCGGTGCCCGGCGACCGGCGTCCGCTGCTCCAGGATCCGCGAGAACTGTGAGGTGGCCGCGACGCGCCAACTCGACCAGGCCGTGACGACGACCGGGCGGGTCCATGATCGGCCCGGTCGGAGGATCGTACGACATGCCCGCGTCACGCACTGCGTCGGCGAGAGCCAGCAGGTCGTCGGTGCTCGGCTTCAGCTCCTCTTCGACCGCGAGTCTGATCACTTCCCAACCGCGCGGGGCCGAAAGGCTTTGCGCATGCGACTGGCAGAGGTCATAGCAATGTGGCTCGATCTGGCTTGCCAGTGGGCCGAGGACCGCCGTGGAATCTCGATAGGCGTAGGTCAGTGTCGAGGCGGCTGGATGCGGGCACCCAGCTCGAGAACAACGGCGTGACCCCACGTGCCTGACGGTACTCCGCGGGCTGGTTCGAGCGTGGGACCCTGGATCGCGCGCCGCCGTGGTGAGGACGAGGGAGCAGACACGTCTTCGGTCTGCGACCGAGGACGAAGTAGGGGGACTCCAAAAGCCACCGCCAGCTACAGTGCTCACGTGACCAGTCGGAGTCGTGACCGTCACGGCCGCGGACTTCGTGGACCCCTATCCTTGCCGAACTCGCTCACCACGCATCGCGCCCACCCACCACATCCGGCAAGCAAGGCAGACTTCTTCACCGAAGCCGTACATGATGCAGTGGATCGCATCGGCCTCCAGTGTCCGGACGTACTGGTCGGGATCACTTTCGGCATCGAGGATGTGCCGCATTTCGATATGGCCTGGTCAGGCGATCAGGTGCCACTGGCCGCAGCGCTTGAGGGCACGGCCAGTCAACCGAGCCAGGTGGTGGTCTATCGTCGCCCGCTTGAGCATCGCGCGGTAACGCGCCGAGGCCTACGGATTCTCGTCTACCGCACGATCGTTGAGCAGCTCGCCGCGCTCACCGGCCGCAGCGTTGACGAGATCGACCCTGACGGCGCGGGTGCAGAAGACGACTGAATCATCCTGATTTTGCGTCACTCACGAGCTCCCAAACGGCGAAAACGAGCTGAATCCAAGGACCTTCTGAGACTTAACCGTGATGCGTTTTCAGGGAATTACCGGCCAGCCGAGTAGTCAGGTCTCGTCGCCGGGGCCCGGCTCGCCAGGTCAGGCGAGCTCAGCGGAATAGTGGCCAGTCCGGCCACGTCTCGATCCGGCTGGGTCAGCACGACGCCCGCCACAACCGATGAATCGTCGGGCGCGTTCACGACCACATACGAAGGTGCCGGGGAGTTCAGCCGCCTCGTCGCAGTGCTGTTCGCCGCGAGCACGACGTCATCGGTCCGCAGCCTGACACCGTCATAGCTGAATACCTCGAAGGTGACCTGAGCATCGGAATCGCCGCCATTGCTGATGATCAACTGGCTGTCGGCGATGTTGGTGGTGGCAAGCGCGCTGACCCCAGTCCCGATCAAGGGGGCGGCAGCAGACTGAACGGCCAAATCGGTCCCTTTCCCACCACGCCGGCTGGTGGCGATGACGGCCCCGGTCACCGGCACGTCGCTGGTGAGCTTGATACCGGCCGCTTCACCGGCCAGACCAGGCTCGAGATTTACGCTTGCCGTGCCCTCTGGCGGCACGTCGACCGACGCTGCTCCGCTCGGCGCGTACGGCCCCTGGAAGCCCAGGACCTGGACCGCCACCGTTGCCCGAGAATTGTTCGGATTGGTGACAACGAGCTGTCGGCCGCCTTCATCGGCGGGTACACCTGGGATGACAACAACCCGGTTCGGCGATACAGATGGGACCTGCCAGTCGATTCCAGCCGGCTCGATCCGCCGCCTCGTTTGGGCCCGTTTGGCCACCGCCGTGACACGACCCTGACTCGCCTGAATCGCAACACTGACCGGGCTCTCGCCCCCCAGATCGGCGAGGGACACTGTATGAGAGTCGTGCCCTCTGATCACTAACCCGGGGCTGCCGGGCACCGCAATCCGACCACTGCGGCCGTAGTACCGAAGATCAACTTGGGCCTGAGCGTCATCGGGGTTACTCAAGATCAAGTCCGTACGGTCCTCGTCAGTCGCGCCAAGACCAGAGAACCAGTGCGCGGTAGCCGGAGCCAGGCACGGCGCAGCCTTAAGTCCGGCCTCGTTGCCGCCTGTCACATCATCAACGATTACCGCACTACTCGCGGTTGCCATGGCGCCATCGGCCGCGATCACGATCGATGCGTTGGTCCTGAAGGGCGGCGCGCCCTTGCCTGGCTCGCTCAGCTTGAGCTTGACCGATTTCGTGTCCAGCGTCGATGCGCTCAGTGAGCCAGGTCGGTCGGGTGCCTCCCGGATCGCGACGGCTGAAATCTCGGTCTTCGCGCGTGCTGCGGCACTCAGCGGTGCCGATGTCGTGCAGATCATGGTGGTGCGGCCGACCTGCGGGCTGTGGGTCGCTTGTGATGCTGGCGCTTCCGCGCGCAAGAGTGTGCCGCCGCCGAGAATCAACAGCAACGCAACGAAGGCCACGCCAAGGGCGATGGCCCGTCGGCCAGAAAGCGTTATCCCGGGCGCTCGAAGATCAGACATCAGGCGAGCTCCGACAACGTCGCCGCGCGCCGAGCGCTCTTGGCCGGATCACGCACTTCCGGCCGGCGGATTGCGGGCGCGGCCAGTACGACAGCCACGAGCAGCACCAAGCCTTGCGCGAGAAGTAGCCATGGCATGACCGAAGGAAGGACGTAAGTCACCGTGCCGCCCGGGGAGGGCATCAGGAACACCTGCTGCCAGCCATCAGCCGCCCGAGGCAGTGGTTGGCCGTTGAGATTGGCTTGCCACCGTACGTCCGCGGCTTCCCCGATCTGAAGCTCGCGCTGCTCAGAGCCGTTCGGTACGGATGCGGGTGACCGGCCGATCGGCAGTCGCGCTCCGCCGTCCTCGAGCACCACACGCGACACAGCCGGATCGAGCTTCCACACCACGCCCCGCTCGTTTCCGCTGGCAATACCCAGCCCTGGGGTGTTGTCGATCCTGGCCTGAACATCCTGGGTAGCACCCGTCACCCAGACATAGCCGATGCCGAGTCCGGCAAGCTGTGGATAAATATCGGAGTCCGCAGTGCCCGCTACTAGGCGTACGGCAAGATCATTGACCTGGTCCCGCGCCGGTGCAGAGCCTCCGAAGGTGAAGCCGCGATCGGCATCACCCAATCTCACGTGATCATCACCCAGTACTGCATAGCCGGCGGAGCCGTTGGAAAGATCAATAGCGAGCAGCCGCGGGCGGGTGTCCGACTTGATGGCGTTCATCACGTACGGCGGAATGTCATTGAGCCGGGTTCGTTCAATCGGGCCATGGGCGCCAGCCAGCACCCACCAGACCGCGCCGCCGACGCTAACCAAACAAACGGCAATGCCGGCCAGCACAGAGGCAGGCTGCAGCCAGCTGAAGCTGCGCTCCTTCATGTCTCCCGACACCCCGTCGAGCCCCATGCCACCACCGAAGATCAGCGCCCCGAACCCGAGTAGTAGATAGCTGCCGACCCAGGGCCGAACCTCAGTGCCGACCGGAGGGACGGAAACGACCAGTTTGGAGAGTATGACCGCTGCGGCAAGTGCTGCGAGCGCTGCCGCCCAGGCCGCCAGCACCGCCCGTCGCCCCGGGCGGCGGGCTAGTCCGAGGACGGCGACAATCCAGATCACGCCGAAGATCACGGCTCCGACCCACAGCGGCGGTAGGCCAGGGCCAACCTCTCGCCCGAGCAACAGCTGCCAGACCTGCGGCGGCGTTGCCACTGCATCGAGTGCTGAGTCAGGTCCGACGAACAGCCGGCCCGGCGCATCGATCAGGCTTGGCAGCCAGGGCAGCAAAACGATCAGCGGTACTCCTAGCGCGATGCCGATTCGCCCAATCTTGCGTGGGGTGCGCCGTAGCATGACGGCTCCGAGGATTGCGAAGAGCAGCGCCAGAATGATCATGGACGGCTCGAAAGCCAGCAGGACGACCAAAACGACTCCGGCGCCCCAGCCGCCCCGCCAGGCTTCTGGGGCTCGCGTCCGACGCAGCACCAGAGCGCGCGCCGCCATGACCAGGAGCGGCAGGCTGATGGCCACCACGCTGAGCGCCAGGCGGCCCTGATTTGTGCCGCCAAGGAGCACCGGCAGCAGCGCGTACGTGGCACAGGTCCAGAGCCGCACGCGGCGGTCGTTGATCACCCTGCGAGCCAGTGGGTACGCCGCCAAAAGCGTCAGCGGCACGATTCCACACAGCAGCAGCGTGCTAAACCACTCGGGCTGGCCGAAGGTCACCGTGGAACCGAGTGCGGTGAGCGCCTCCCAGGGTGGGGTGATCTGGAGCGGCGCCCCAGGGATCGCGGCGACCACCGTACGCCAAAGGCTTGCCAGGCTGTCGTGCGCGGGAAGAAGGGCCGGGCCGGCCAGGAAGCCGCGGCCGATCAAGCTACGCGCGGCAACGATGCTTGCGACCAGCGCGACGGCCATCGTCAGGGCAATAGGGCTGAGCCATACGCTCGTATGCCGCTCGTCGGTTGCCGAACTGAAGTCGTCACCGGTCAGTTCATCAAGGGTGACGACATCGGTATCACCCGCCAGCGACCGATATCGCTCCGACGCGGCACCAGTGAGCGCATCGAGTCCAACCTGCAGACCGCTCCACCATCGGGGGCGCAGGGACTCAACCACCTCGCGGGTTCCTGGCACCGGCTCGATGGCAGTGGTCCGCTTTCGCAGGTCAGCAAGCCGTCTGGGATGGGCGAGGAACGCGCCGAGAGCGAGCATCTCATCCAGCGCCCGGCCCGGTACCTTGCCGACCAGGTAACCGACAGCGCGCACCAGGCAGCTCCAGACCAGCCGGAGCCACACCAAGGGCAGGGTCTTGCGCGGTGCATGGCCTGCGACAACCAACATGCCGAGCAGCCGATCGACCTTGCCCGGCCTCCGACCGGTGAGGCCATGCGGGCGGAGCCCGGCTCGACCTACCTGACGGTGGGTGACCTGCGCACTCGGCGTGGTGACGACGCTGTAGCCGTTCAGGTGAGCACGCCAACCAAACTCGACACCGTCCCGGAAGACTGGAAGTGCGGGGTCAAGGCCATCCAGACGCTCCCACACGGCGCTCCGCACCAACATGCCGCAGGTGGACACGCCGAGCCGTTCTTGAGGCTCGTCACGCTGGCCTTGGTCGATCTCATCGACATCGAGCTCCAGCTCGCGGCGACCGGTATCAGAAATGCTGACACCCACTTCGCTGATGGGCTGGCCGCCGTGCCGATGCCTCGGAAGCAGCAGCTTGGGTCCGGTGAGATCGATACTCGGGTCGATCGTTACGTGAGCGAGGAGTTGATACAACGCATCGGGCGCAGGCACGGCATCGTCGTGCAGCAGCCAGAGCCAGCGGGTGTCGTGGACCGAAACAGCTCGGAAGCCGATGGTGTCGGCGTCGTCTTGAAGATTGGCGGCGTCACAGTCCAGGGCATTTTTGACTGCTGCCCCGAATCCGAGCGATCGCTCTCCTTGGTAGACCGCGTCAAGGAGGCCATGCCGACACGCCTCGTCCAGCAGCATCGGGGTGGCATCGGCGCTCGCATTGTCGATGGCGATCAGCCGGGTGGGCCGGGTATCCAGTTTGGCCAATGCCTGCAGGGTCGCCGGCAACCAACGTGCCGCGTCCAGGGTGACCAGAACGGCTGTGACCTGCGCTGCCGAGATGTCAACACGTTCGGCCTCGTCGTCGACGTAGTCCGCCCATGCCCAGGGACTCTCGTCGAGGCTGAAGTCCTCGACACTGACCGGCGTCAGGCCACGCCAAGCCCCAGAGCCTCCTGGCCGGTCCTCGTAGGAACCGGTCAGGGTGATGTGGCTATCCATCAGATCCTGTGAAACCCCCGATAACCAATCGGGCCCCGCAACAAACGCAAAAGGGGCTGCCCGGTTGGGCGGCCCCTTACTTTACGCGAGCCGACTGAGATATCGATAGGCCGTCTCGGCTACACGGCCCGCTTCTTCAGCTTTCGACGCTCTCGTTCGCTCAATCCACCCCAGATGCCAAAGCGTTCATCGTTGGCCAGGGCGTATTCAAGGCACTCACCACGCACGTCGCAGGTCAAGCAGACTTTCTTGGCCTCGCGCGTGGATCCGCCCTTCTCAGGAAAGAACGCCTCTGGGTCGGTCTGCGCGCACAGTGCGCGCTCCTGCCAGCTCAGTGCACCCCCCTCGTCGGTGCCCCTCAGCTCGTACATGTGGTTGTGCCTCCTCGACCCGCATGATGGATAACCCCTTTAACGGCATGGCTTTGCCAGCCCCACCGGTTTTGTGGCTTGCGCCGCAACACCTGTCACCCGCTGCTACTAGGTCCCCCTGGCTCTGCAGCAACTCAGTTGAGTACGGCTCTGACGGATCAGCAGAAATCTGCAAATGACATTGGTGAAATTACATGCCTGTCAATGCATAGAAGTCAAGTGGTTTTCTGATATTGGATAAAGTTCCGGCCCGGGCAAACGCGTTGATCGTTTCGCTCGCCAGGCTCGCTCCACGCGGATCGCGCCTGACAGCCGCCGACTTCGTCGTCACTCGGGGACGAAAGCATGTCCCGTCACTCCTCCTCAGCACGCGGCGCGCGATCCGGTTACGACTGCGGGCGACCCCACCAGTCGAGCGCCGGCTGCTGCGAATTCCGTTGTCCCTGGTCAGTCGGGGGATCTTTGGGGACGCTCGGCGTCGGTTCCGGTACCGGCATTGGCGCCCGCATCCTGACGTCGTTTGGTATCTGACCCTGCGGTTCCAGCCGATCTGGCTGGGGCCCGTAGGGTCCGTACGCATTGAATTGCGGCCCATTGGGTTGCGGGCCGCCAGATTGTGGCCCATATTGCTGAGGCCCGTTCGGCTGCGGCCCGTTCGGATCTGGCCCGTTCGGTTGGGTGGGGATGGGTTGCCAGCCCACTGCAGGATCGGCCCCCCATCCAGTTGCAGGGGCACCGGCCGCGGCATCGCCCGCCGTACGCCAGGCTGCTCCGGCTGCGGTATCGGGGTGCCAGGTTGGTTGCAGGCGCTGATCTGGCGCCCCAGCTGCCGGCGGTGGCGGAAGGTCGTCCGAGGGATACGGTGCCAGGCCGATGCCGGCAGGCAGTCGACGGGGCACGGCCTGCAGCTGCACAAGCTTGATCAAGAATCCAATCGCAATGACAGAGATCGCCTGCGGCACGATTGCGGCGAACACCGTCAGAACTGGTGCGGCTGCGCCGAATCCCAGCAAGGCGAATATCAGGCCGAGAAGCACCGCGACGATACCGACCACGAGGCTGACGAGAGTGAGCTGGCGCGCATGTGGCGTCCGGTCCCGCAGCACGCAGAAACTCACCAACACGGTAAGAACGACTAAGGGCACGGGGTTTGCGAGTCGAGCGCTCAACACCCATGCCACGCTCGGCAGTGAGCCGTCGAAGGTTGCCAGCGCCACCAGAGCGAGGAGAAGATTGAGCACCAAGGCTCCCAAGGCAACCCAAGCCGCCGGCTCGCGCAGCCGCATCAAATTTTCCACGCCTTTCAGCGTATCGACACTGGTAGCGCTGATGGGCTGGCGTGGCAGAACTGCCGCTGTGGGATCGCCGCCTATGCGAGCGGATTCACATCACGTCAGCGTTGGGCTCGGCGGGTCATGAGGTACAAGGCGAAGCTGAGTGCAACAGCACCCAGGGTGATCGCTGCGCCACCCCAGCCGGGTAGGGATCCGCTGTTGCGATGGTCGTTCACCGCTCGAGTCGACTGGGACGACATCACCGAGCCTGTCGACTGAAACGACATCACCGAACCGTGGGCCATAGCCGATCCGGTGGAGAGGGAGGACGCGAACGACCCGAGGCTTCCCAACGATGCAAATGACCCGACGCTCCCGACGGACAGTACCGACCCGATACTGCCAATCGACAGGATCGAGCTTTCTGATGCGATGGAGAGCACTGAGTTGCGCGACCAGAGCGAGAGCCGGGACGTGCTGTCGGAAGCCATGTCGGCGAGCCTAGGCCAAGCGGCTAAGTCCTCGCCCGGTGCGCCGCACGAGCAGAGAAGACGCCCTCTGCGAGCGTCGATAGGCGCCCGCTGGTGATCGGAGGAACAAGGAGCGGAACGGCCGCGTGAGCACTGAGCCTAGTTAAGCCGCCACCTCCGCCGTTTCGCGACGAGTGACGACGACACCAGCTTCCCGGGGCGCCGCGCGAGCAGGGAGGACACTGCAACACTGGTGCGGTGCAGATCGTGATCTTGGCCGGTGGCGTCGGCGGGTCGAAGTTTACGCTCGGGGTACGCCACGCCTATCCAACTGCACGGCTCACCGTGATCGCCAACACCGCTGACGACATCACATTGCACGGGCTCCGCATCTGCCCGGACCTCGACACGATCATGTACACGCTGGGCGGTGGCGCTGATCGAGTACGCGGTTGGGGTCGCCATGACGAGAGCTGGCGGGTGATGGAGGAGTTTGCCGCGTACGGGGTGGAGCCGACCTGGTTCTCGCTGGGCGATCGCGACATCGGCACCCATCTGGTACGGACTCAGATGCTGAATGCCCGCTATCCGCTTTCGGAAGTGACCGCGGCGTTGTGCACCCGCTGGCTGGCTCACGACGAACAACTCAGATTGCTCCCGATGACCGATGATCGCGTCGAGACGCATGTGACGATCGCAGATCCGGAGGCACCCGGAAGCCGCCGAGCGGTGCACTTTCAGGAGTATTGGGTACGGCTCCATGCCCGCCCTGATGCGCTGGCGATCACCCTCGTCGGCCTCGATGACGCGCGGCCCGCACCGGGCGTTGTCGAGGCGCTCCAGGACGCTGATTTGATCTTGGTGGCGCCCAGCAACCCAGTGGTATCCATCGGTCCGATCCTTGCTGTGCCTGGCCTGCGCCAGACCCTCCGGGGTGCCACCGCGCCGGTGCTCGGGTTCGCGGGCATCCTGGGTGGCGCGCCTGTTCTCGGTATGGCTCATCGGCTGCTCCCCGCCATTGGCGTCGACGTGGATGCTGCCGCGGTGGGTCTGCACTATGGCGCCCGTTCGCGCGGCGGCGTACTGGACGCCTGGGCCATGGATACCACTGACACCGCCTCCGCCGAGCGCATCCAAGAAGCCGGCCTCCGCCCCGTCGTCACCGATTTGATCATGCGTGATCCAGCGAGCACGGCCGCTTTCGTCGGCTATGCGATCAAGTCGGCCACCTCGTGATCACGATCTTCGCTCCAGATGGGATCGGGGAGGTGTCGCCCGGTACTGATCTTGCTCCGGTCCTGCTCGCAGCTATCGACGCCGATCCCGCAGGACCGCTGCGCGACGGTGACATTCTCGTTGTCACATCCAAGATCATCAGCAAAGCAGAGGGCCGCATCGAACCGGCCTCCCGACGTGCTGAGCTGATCACGTCCGAGAGCACCCGCACCATTGCTCGCCGGGGAGAGACCCGGATTGTCCGCACCAGAACTGGCTTGACGATCGCTGCTGCGGGGATCGACAACTCCAACCTCGCTGCCGAATCGATCTTGCTCTTGCCCCGCGACCCGGACGGTAGCGCGGTGCTGCTACGAGACCGGTTGGCCTCGGCGACCGGACTCCACCTGGGAGTGATCATCTCTGATACGGCTGGGCGGCCTTGGCGGCTCGGCCAGACAGACCACGCCATCGGCATCTCCGGAGTGCGGGCCGTAGACGATTACGTTGGCCTGCGGGACGCGTACGGGAATGAACTGCAGGTCACGGCCACGGCCGTCGCCGACGAAATGGCGGCAGCCGCGGACCTCGCGAAGGGAAAGCTGCGCGGGCGCCCCGTCGCCGTGGTACGCGGGCTCGGGCATTTGCTCTCCGGAACCACTTCTGCAGCACGTGAGCTGCTTCGCAATCCCGCCAACGACATGTTCAGCTACGGCAGTCAGGAAGCTGTGCTGGCCGCGGCATTGGCAGCCACGGGACAACAGGATCGCTTCGAGGAATTGGTGGCACTCGATGGCGCCAGACGCACCTCTCAGCTGCTCGCAGGAGCCAACCTTGGCCAGGAGGCTGCGGATCTGCTGCGTGCGATCATGTCTGTCGACTTACTGACAGACGGTCCTCAGCAGGTCGAGATAGACTCGCCACTCCCTGAGACGGATCGGTAGGAGCAAACCAGGTGGCGAAAGCCAAGAGCGAGGACAAGGCTGCGCCAAACGGCGACGCCTCAACGAAAGGGCCGTCCTCGGCACAGAGCCGCCGCGACAAACTTGCCTCTCTGGAGACCGCGCGCAAGAAGGAGCAACGGACCCGCACCATCCGGCTATTGGTGATCTGCCTGATACTGGCGATCGGGCTGTTGGCCTATCCGGTTTATCTCTTCGCCGATGACTATCGCGCCCGCAACGCGACGCTGGAGGAGATCGGCACCAGCATCGCCGCCGCCGGCTGCGACCCCATCGCCACGCATCCGGCCACCGGCAACCAAGATCACGTCGCGGAGGGCACCAACGTCGAGTACGCCGAGAGCCCGCCCGACTCCGGAAAGCACTACCCGACGCCGGCCCCGTTCACCAAACACTTCTACGCCGAAGCCGATCGCCCCCCGGTCGAGACGCTGGTCCACAACCTGGAGCACGGTTACACAGTCGTCTGGTATCGGGCTGACGCCCCCAGCAAGCAAATCAAGAATCTGCAGCGAATCGCCAAGACGTTCGGTAGCGACGACTACGATCCGGCGGACAAGTTCATCGCGGCCCCGTGGTCGGCTTCCGATGGTGCTGGATTCCCGGCCGGCAAGAGCGTCATGATCACCCGCTGGACGGCAGACCCGAATGATCCGAGCAACACTGCCCAGCAGCTGGGTGTGCGGCAGGCCTGCACCGAAGTCAGTGGAGCGGCGATCAAGGACTTCATGACCAAGTACCCGGTCGCCAACTCGCCCGAGCCCAACGGCGCGTAACCGCCGTACCCTCCTCAGGCGTATCCGCCGCCGAGCTTGGCAGTTACCTCTGCCACCAGGTCCTTGATCCGTTCCGCCTCAGTGATCGGGCAAACGAGGGTGATCTGCGGCGTCTGAACAATGACAGTGTCGGTCAGGCCGACGACAGCAACGACTCGGCCGTCCTCCGCGTTGTTGATCACCAGGTTGTCCCGAGCGTCGACCAGCACCGAGACACCGTGGATGGCGTTGCCACGTTCGTCACGCGGCAACTGCTCACTAAGAGCTGCGAAACCGCCGACATCGTGCCAGGTGATCGGCAATCGGACAGCGACAACCTGGGCACTCCCCTCGCCTCGCGAGACTGGTTCCATCACGGCATAGTCGACGCTGATCTTGAGCAGCTCCGGATAAATCTCGGAGAGTCGGTATGGAGCGGCGGCCAATGCCTGGACCGCAGCGTGGGTTTTGGGCTGCAGCGCTTCGAGCTGATCAAGAAAGGTACGGGCGCGCCAGACGAACATGCCCGAGTTCCACCAGTACTCACCTGAGGCGAGGTACTCCTCGGCGGTGGCACGATCGGGTTTCTCCTTGAACTCGATGACTGAGAAAACGTCTGGATGATTCGGGAGGGTCTCGCCCCGCCGCAGATATCCGTAGCCAGTGTGCGGAGCCGTCGGAACCACTCCGAACGTCACGAGAAAGTCCTCGCCGCTCTCGGCCACCTCGAAGGCCTCCAGCAGCGCGCTTTGAAATGCCGAGACCGGATGCATGAGGTGGTCCGATGTCACGACCGCAATCACCGCATCGGAATCACGTGCCGCGACGACTGCAGCAGGCCACGCCACTGCGTTCAGCGAATCGCGACCTTCGGGCTCGCCAAGAATGTTGGCGGGTTTCAGCTCCGGTAACTCTGTGGCCACGATGTCGGCGTAATCGGCACCTGTGCACACCAGCACTTGATCGGCCGGAACGATGCCGTCCAGTCGCTCATACGCGATGCGCAGCAGACTCTTGCCGCCGACCACCCGCAAGAGCTGTTTCGGCATGTCTTGCCGGGACAGCGGCCAAAGGCGCTTTCCTGATCCACCGGCCATGATCAGCACGTAACGCATGCGGACAGGGTAGTGGCGCGACGTTCGGGTCGCCGGAGCTGGTTGCTCCTACGCTGGGCGGCTATGACCATGCTTCTCGCCGAGCGCCTTCGGCAACGCGTCAGAATCGATGGCTCGGCGCCGCTGCTCACCTACTACGACGTCTCTTCCGGCGAGCGCGTGGAACTCTCCGCGATCAGCTTTGGCAACTGGGTGGACAAGACCTCGAACCTGCTGGTCGACGAGCTCGCCGTCACCGAAGGCGACGCGATTAGCATGCCGCTTGCCCTCGAGGCGCCCGGCCATTGGCTTACCGCGGTCTGGCAGCTCGCGTGCTGGCAAGTTGGACTGACGGTTGATCTCACCGGCGATTCGCCGGCTGCTGCCGTTGTCACCGGGCGGCACTGGCAGGGATACCAGGCTCGCGATGTCTTCGCATGCGCGCTGCATCCATTCGGGTTTGGATTTGACGAGCCGATGCCGGACGGCGTACGCGATTATGCAGTCGAGGTGCGCGCCCATCCGGACACATTCTTCGGCGCGCCACCCGATCCGACTGGGACCGCATGGGTCGATCGCGAGCGGAAGCTGAGCCAGGCAGATCTGGTCACGATCGCAGGCCCGGCACTGCGGCGTCTGGTTCGGGCCGCCGATCCGTGGGCTACCTGTCGCGACGGCGTGCTGACAGCCGTTATGACCGGTGGTTCGGCAGTCCTGGTGGTGGGCGGAGATGCTGACCAGCTCGACCGGATCGCCAGCTCTGAGCACGTAGCTGCGCCGTGAGCCTGGGGCTGCCCCGTGAGCCTGGGGCTGCCCCCTGAGCCTGTCGAAGGGTGCGCTCAGCCGCTTTCGGAGCCGGAATGTGAAGATCACACCTCACCGGCAAAGATTGGTGGCAGCACGAGGAGCATGGTGAGCGACCAGGTGATGTGGGTCAAGATGGGTGCCAGTATCCCGCCCGAGGCCCGTCGCTCCAGCCCCACAACTGTGCCGAGAAGAGCCGCCGCGAACACAAGTACCGGATTGCCACCGGCGACGGTTGCCAACGCATAGAGAACGGTGGAGATCAACACCGGATGCCAGGTCCCGATCGCGGCGTAGAGGGAGCCACGAAAAAAGAGCTCCTCAGCGATGCCGTTGACGAGGGTGATCACCAAAATGATCCAAAGATTTCCCAGCCGCGCGTAGCCGAGGACGTCTTCAGTGAGGCTCGCCAGCGCGGGGATGGTGCGGATGACGAAAGCGCCGAGAACGAACAGCGCGGCAAGCAATAGCCCTGCCACGATCGGCGTGATGATCGGGCGCCGGAGCGTGCCGCCACGCAGGATGTGGCCTAGGTGCAGCGGGCCCGAAAGCAGACTACCGAGCGTCCAGGTTGCTGCCAGGCCAAAGGTCAGCGGGTAGAAGGCCGGACC